>JAFGVP010000017.1 GCA_016937945.1 Pontiellaceae bacterium
CCGTGATGGCGCCGGCGGAGACCATGGCGAATCCCATGCCGATTACGGCTCCGCTGCTCTGGACGATTCCGGTGATCAGTGCGGCCACGAGCGTTCCGGTAATCAGTCCGGCGGTTGTGCTGCCGTTAATGTGTGCCAGCCAGGGTTCGAAGAGTTCCCGGTAGGGCCGGATGGCATCGCCCATAATGGTCATTCCGAGAAAAAGCAGGCCGAAACCCATAACCGCCAGTCCGCCGTATTTGAGCTTTGCATTGCGGGTCGTCAGGTTCAGGACCAGTCCGATAAAGATGGCGGGCAGACTGTAGGCGCTCAGCTTGAAGGAAATCATCTGAACAGAAAGCGTGGTGCCGATGTTGGCCCCGAGAATCGGAGCAATCGACTGCGAGAAGGTCATCAGTCCGGCATTGATGAAGCCGATGTAGAGCACGACGGACGCACTGCTCTGGATGAGCCCGCCGATCAGCGTGCCGAGGCCAAGGCCGGCGAGCCGGCTGCGGGTGGCCTTTGCGAGAATGCTGCGCATGCCGTCACCCACGGCGAGGGAGAGGCCCTCGCTCATGGTGCGCATTCCGAAGATAAAGAGGGCGAGTCCGCCCGCCAGCCAGAAGATCAGTTCGACCAGTGTGTCCGGGGCACTCATTTGGATCCGTTGACATTGAGCGGCCGTTCAAAGTAGACGACGCCCATTCGCGGACAGATGGTGACCACATATTTTTCCAGCAGTTTTCGCCCAGCGCGAGGGATGCGATCCTGAACCGCCAGCACCTTGGTGGGTGCATTCAGAAAGACCACTTCTCCCAGTTCGAGTTGCTTGGTCTCCGGATCCCGGGTGTCGGCGCGGGCGAGGCCGTAGTCGCCGCAGAAGTCGAGAATGATGGGGGTCTGCAGCGACTGGATTGCGCCTTCCACGGCCAGCTTATCGGTGCATGCACGGGAGATCGATGCGCGGCCGATCAGTCGTTCTTGATCCGGCATATAGGGAACCTGAGAAGATGAGAGGGCAACCTGTCCGTTGGCCAGATCAAACTTGATGATCTGGAACTGTCGAAGGTTATCCCAGCCCAGAACGGCGTCGACCCGGGGCTCCGCGCTGCTGTAGACCACCGGACTCATCTGGCCGGTAGCCATCCGGACAAAGAGCGGCGTTTTGTTGAGCATGATGGATCCCATTTTCATTTCCGGGATAATGCCGGCAAAGGTATCAACGCCTTCGGTGCTGGCCGTGCCGATGTAGGGAATAATCATGCCCTTGTTGCTCAGGAACCGGTATCCGTTTTCCCTGGCGCAGGGATATTGCATCCATGATGCGTTTGATGCGGTGTCCAGCAGGACGGAAAAGGGCTTGTTCCGTGCCGCGGTCTGCATTCCGATGATCGGCATGTCTCCGGCTCGATAGCTGAAGCCGGACGTCTGATTGGGCTCCAGCAGTGTGCCGCCCAGATAGATAGTGCCGTTCCCGAACGGGAAGGAGGGCGATAGTCCGTATTCGGCGACCGGAACCGCACGGGCAAGCAGTTTCGTCTGTTCGCGTTTGCCCAGCGATTGCTCGGCTGTATCCGTTTCGCCGGTGGTCATGCAGCCGGCAAGCACAGCACTTAAAAGAAGGGAGGTGGCCAGTCCATAGAGAGGTTTCATGATGCATTGTCCTGATTTTGATGTTGCGGTTGAATATGGGTATTCTGCCCCTGCGGGTCAAACCATTTGACCGGGTGGCAAAAAAAAAGCATTTATGACAGCCTTGTAATGCAATTCTCCCGTGCCGGAACCGTTTTGCTCGTTTTGGAGTAGGCATAAGAACCCCTGACTGCAAAGAGTTTGCTTTTTTTGCTGGAAGCTGGGGTTGGCGTGATACTATCCGGTTTTTTCAAAGCGGTTCGTTTCGGGACTGCTGAAGCAATACTCATATAGATGGAGTGTGACGAGATGAAGATGAAAAAGTGCTTTGCGGCCTTCGGCTGCGTGCTGGCGGCCTATACGGCCTGCGGGGATGCCCTGTTGATTGATGAAGGAAAATCGGTGTCAATCTACAACACAACCTCTTACGGGGTGAATGATATTATCATGGGGGTGGATGAAACGGGTAACGGCCTGTGGGTCTACAGTGATGCTTCGCTGACGGCGGGCGACCTCTATGTCGGTTACGGACTCGACTCCGATAACAATGCCGCAAACCTCATGGCCTCCTCTTCGCTGTATCTCTCCGGCTCACTCTATGTGGGTTACTACTCTTCGAGTAACAAACTGACCTCGACGGACGGATCTCTGATCGTGACCAAGGGAACGACTACTATCGGCAACGCGAGCAGCTCAACCGGCAATAAAGTGACCATTTCGGGCGCCGAGTCCTACTGGCTGAATGACGGCAACATTAACGTGGGCTGGAGCGGCTCCGACAATCAGCTGCGAATAAATAATGACGCGCTGGTTTCGATGGGCGGTTCGCTCTTTATCGGGGCCAACTCAACCGGCGACAGCAACACCGTGACGGTATCCGATGCCGTCCTGCACGCCGGCTATGATATCGCTGTCGGTGTTGAAGGCGCAGCCAACGAGCTGAACGTTCTCGATGGCTCCGAAGTGGTTTGCGAGAATACGTTTGTCGGTGTAACCAACTATGCTGACAACAACTCCGTACTGATCACCGGCGGTTCCGTCTGGACCAACAACGGGTCGATGTATATCGGCAACGTGGACAACATCGGAAACAGCGTGACGGTTTCCAACAACGGCGCCCTCATTGTTTATGAAGATTTTGAAATCTTCGGGACCGGAAACAGTTTTAATCTGGATCGCGATGGTTCGCTGACTGTCATGGACGATCTGGATGTCTCCATGGACGGATTCAACTTTAATGAAGGCGGCACGCTGTTTGTCGGCGGAACGCTCACCGGCATGACGAGTGTCATTGACGGCGACCGCACACTTGGTTTGACCGGCACCAACGCATGGTGGGATCAATCCGGCAACGCAGTTGCCGTTGGCGGCGCGTCCGGCGGTAACGGCCTCTACGTTGAAGACGGCGGTTGGGTTCTCGCGAACTCCATGCGTGTCGGCGTCACATCCGACAATAATATTCTGGGTGTTTCCGGCGCCGATTCGCTGTTGCAGATTGCGAACGGACTTACCATCGGGTCGGTCAGCAACAGCGGTAACTCGGTCACGGTTTCCGATGGAGCAGCCATCCTGCTGGGCGGTACACTGGATCTTGCAGGAACCGGCAATTCATTTAATCTCGGTGACGGCGGTTGGCTGGTCGCCAGCAACGGAGTGGATGCTTCGGCTTCCGGCTTTAATTTCCTTGCCGGCGGCACGCTTGAATCCATGGGAACCCTGTCCGGTCTGAGCGGTGTCATCGAAGATGATCGCTCCGTGTTGCTGACCGGCGACAGTGCCCGTTGGAATCTGGGGGCTAATCAGCTGCAGGTCGGTGCGTTCTCTTCGTCGAACAGCGTGTATGTCACCGGCGGCGCCCAGCTGGTCAGCGGCAGTGCACTTATCGGTTCTTCGTCAACCACCGGCAGTCTGGTTTATGTGTCCGGCGCCGGATCTTCGTGGACGAACTCGGGCAACCTTGCGGCTGACGGATATTACAATGATCTGGTTATTGAGGATGGGGCCGTGGTATGGGTCGGCGGCGATCTGTCCGTGCGCAATCAATCCGCCCTGAGCTTTGCTTCCGGTGGACAGGCTTATGCCTCCAGCTATTATCAGGATGCCGACTCGGTCTTTTCCTTCGACAATATTACCAATACCACACCATCGTCTGCTTTGCTGACGGTGTCCGGCTCCGCCGAGTTTGAAGAGGGGGCGACGTTGGCCTATACGGGGATCATCAGTGAACTGGAGCGCGGCGTGGTCTTTACCAACCGGCTGGTTGCTTCGAGCCAGTTGATTGTCGGCGGTGTTACCAATGCCTCCTCTGCTGATCTGGATGCCTTAGGGCTCACCGGGCTCGGGTCACTGCTGACCATCGACCTCGCGGTATCCGATGATGATCTGATTGCGCTGATTACCCGCATGCGTCTGGCTGACAGCGCCGGATTTTCTGCCGGTACCCTGATGGCTGATCTCAGTGAAGAGATTGACGGAATGGCGGATACCAATGCCCGTGCGGAAAGCATGCTCGAAGTGCTCTCCGTGATGGATTCTCCGGTTCAGAACAGTCAGCTTTCCCAGCTCTACAGCCGCCACGCCCCGACCTATTCCCACGTCAAGGGCATGCAGGATGGATTCAAACAAGTGCGCACGCGCAGCGTGGTTCCGGATCCCATGCTTCCGACCGGTCCGCTCGGCCCGCATTTTTATGGCGATCAGGTGCAGGGATGGTTCAAGGGCTACGGCAGCTGGGGTGAACGTGACTCGGGCAGCAGCTATGCAGGCTATGACCTGACGAGTTACGGTGCAATGGCCGGTCTGGATAAGAGCTATGGTGAAATGCTGCTCGGTCTGGCCGGCGGTATGGCCATGACTGAAATCAGCCAGACGGATGGTGACAGCAGCGATGCCGAGACCATGTTCGGAATGCTGTATGCTTCCTGGGGAACACTCTCCTGGTTCGGGGATATCAACCTCGGTTATGGTAAAAGCTCGATCGATGATCAGTCAGGCACGGCTTTCCGGTCGCATGCATCGTATGATGCCGATCAGTTTGCATTCTATCTCGGTGGCGGTCGCGAAATGGCCTTCCGCGAAGACCGTCTCTTTATCACGCCGTCGGCCGCACTCGCCGGTTCCTACTACACGCAGGAAAGCTATACCGAAGCATCCGGAACGGCGCTGGCCAAGCGGGTTGATGATTTCGACTATTTCGGTTTTCAGACAGATCTCGGTGTGAAGGTGAGCTATGCCATCGAAAAAGAGCGCTCCTCGCTGGTGCCGGAAGTTCACGCCAACTGGCTCCACGAGCTGAACGCCGATGAAGAACGTATCGGATATTCGCTGGTCGGAGGAACAGATCGTTACAGCTTCGGCATGGAAGCGCCGGTGGAAGATCTTTATGAACTTGGTGTTGCCCTGTCGTGGTGGCGCCGCGGTCGCTCCGGAACCACGGAATGGTCGCTCGGGCTGGATGAGCAGTTCGGCGACGGCTACAGCGAAACCACCGCAAGCCTCCGTCTGCAGAAACAGTTCTAACGATTCCTGCAGATTGCATGAAACGCGGTTTCCTGATCGGGGCCGCGTTTTTTTTATGATCTATCCCGGACTCGTCGTTCTTTAATAGAGCAATAGAGAACCGGAACGACCAGCATGGTGAAGATCTCGATGCACATGCCTCCGAAACCGGGAATGGCCATCGGGATCATGATGTCCGATCCGCGACCCGTGGAGGTGAGGACCGGCAACAGGGCGAGGATGGTTGTGGCCGTGGTCATCAGGCAGGCCCGCACCCGGCGGCTTCCCGCTTCAACGACCAGTTCCCGGACTTCGGCCTTTTTCTGCGGGGTCCGTTCTCTGAAAAGTTGTGACAGGTAGGTACTCATGACGACGCCGTCATCCGTGGCGATGCCGAAGAGGGCAAGGAATCCGACCCAGACGGCAACGCTTAGATTGACCGGGTGAATCTGGAAGAGACTTCGCATTTCGATCCCGAAGAGGCTGACGTTCAGGAACCACGGTTGCCCGTAGAGCCATAGCAGGATAAAGCCGCCGGCCCAGGCAACGGCAATGCCGCTGAAAATAATCAGCGTGGTCGGCACGGAGCGGAACTGGAAGTAGATGATCATGAAAATGGCGAACAGGGCGATGGGGAGGATCAGCGACAGCGTCTGGGTCGCATGCTGCTGGTTTTCATAGTTACCGGCAAAGTGGTAGCTGACACCGGCGGGAATCTCCAGTTCGCCGGATTGCTGTTTTGATTTAAGGAACTCCTTGCACTGCTCCACCACATCCACTTCCGCATATCCATCCTGTTTATCGAAAACCACGTATCCGATCAGGAAGGTGTCCTCGCTTTTAATCATTTGCGGCCCGCGGACATATTTAATCTCCGCCAGCTGCGACATCGGTATTTGCTGTCCCTCAATTCCGGGGACGAGAATCCGGTCGAGCGCCTCGATGTTATCGCGCAGTTCCCGGCTGTATCGTACACGAACCGGAAAACGCTCCCGACCCTCGACCGTGGTAGTGGCTTTGCGCCCGCCGATGGCAATCTCGACAATGTCCTGAAATTTCCGGATAGGAATCCCGTAACGTGCCAGCGCCTCGCGATCAGGAACAATTTCAAGATAGGGTTTACCTACAATCCGGTCCGCTACTACCGTTGCCGGTTTGACGGACGGAACCTGCCTGAGCCATTTTTCGATCTCGATTCCAACGCGTTCGATGGTTTCCAGATCGGAGCCTTTCACCTTGATGCCCATGGGCGCCCGCATACCGCTTTGGAGCATGACCAAGCGCGCGGCAATCGGCTGCAGTTTGGGCGCGGACGTCGTGCCGGGCAGTCGGCCGGAATCGACAATTTCGTTCCAGATGTCATCTGTCGAATGGATATGATCGCGCCATTGGCGATACGGTCGGCCGTGTCGATCGGGAATCAGCGCCCCGTTTTCATCGCGTACAAATGCTCCATTTTCATACCTGAATTTCATGCGATGGCCGTTTGGCCCGAGAATGTATTCCGACTTATAGTTGATAATCGTCTCGATCATCGAAATCGGCGCCGGATCCAGCGGGGTTTCCGCCCTTCCGAGTTTTCCGACAACGGACTCGATTTCCGGAATTGAATCAAAGGCCATGTCCTGTTTTTTCAGGACATCGAGTGCTTCCCCGATAGAGGCGTGCGTGGTGGTGGTCGGCATCCACAGGAAAGAGCCTTCATCCAGCGGCGGCATGAATTCCCGCCCCAGCTGTTTCCATGCAACGCTTCCGGCAATCAGGAACAGCAGCGGGAGGCAGAGAAACAGCAGCTTATGATTCAGGCACCAGCGGAGCAGGGCAGGGTAGAACCGTTCAAAGAGCCTGAACAGTCCAAGCAGTCCGCCGACGAGCAGGGTGACAAACAACAGGTTGAGGATCATTCCCTTTTCCTGACCCAGCGGCTCCCACATCCGGCTCAGCAGGGCGCCGATCAACAGGATGGGCAGAATGATGGTCAACGCGGGACGTCGATCTGTCCGTTCCGGCGTTCGCTGCGAGCGATCACTTTTTTTGAAAAACGTATAGGCCATGATCGGCAGAACCGTGAGGGCAATCACGATGGAGGCAATCAGTGCAAAGGTCTTGGTATACGCCAGCGGTTTAAAGAGTTTGCCTTCCGGTCCCATCATGGTGAAAACCGGCAGGAAGCTGACGACGGTGGTCAGAACCGCGGTCAGGACGGCGCTGCCGACCTCGGATGCCGCGCGATGGACGGTATTCAGTCGGTCGGCCGGAGATTGCGGAGCGTCCTGCTCCAGATGTCTCAGTACGTTTTCGCAGATGACAATCCCCATGTCGACGATCGTTCCGATCGCGATGACGATGCCGGACAGGGCAACGATGTTGGCCTGCGTTCCGAAAGCCTTCATGGCGATGAAGCAGAGCAGAACGGCCAGCGGCAGCATGGAGCTGATGATCAATCCGCTGCGCAGATGCATGACCATGACCAGCACGACGACGATGGTGATCAGTATTTCCAGAATGATCGCTTCATTGAGCGTGTTCAGCGTTTCGTAGATCAGGCCGGTGCGGTCGTAAAACGGCACGACGGTCACCTGACTGACAGTGCCGTCGGCCAGCGTCTTTTTCGGCAGGGCCTCCCGGGTTTCGGCAATCTTCGCTTTTACATGGTTGATGACTTCCAGCGGATTATCGCCATAGCGTGCGACGACCACGCCGCCCACCACGTCTGCTCCGCCTTTATCCAGCGCGCCGCGCCGGGAGGCCGGCCCCATTGCGACATCAGCCACGTTCCTGATCAGCACCGGCACATGATCCGACCCAACCTTTATGACGCTGTTTTCGATGTCTTCGATCCGGTCAATAAAACCGACGCCCCGGATAAAATATTCAACACGGTTTACTTCTATGCTTTTCGCGCCGACATCGATGTTTGCGTTTTTGACCGCATTGTATACCTCGTCAATACTGACGCCGAATGCGCGCATGGCATCGGGATCGACATCGATCTGATATTCGCGGACATAGCCGCCGACCGAAGCCACCTCGGCCACGCCTTCCGCCGCAAGCAGCCAGTAACGGGCATACCAGTCCTGTATCGTGCGCAGCTCATCCGGCCCCCAGCCTCCGGTCGGATTGCCGTCGGAATCCCGACCCTCAAGCGTGTACCAGAAAACCTGTCCGAGGGCGGTGGCATCGGGGCCGAGTGTGGGCTGTACGCCTTCGGGAAGCGTGTCCGGCGGCAGGCTGTTCAGCTTTTCGAGGATGCGGGTGCGCGATTCATAGAAATCCGTCTTCTCATTGAAAATAATGTAGATCGACGAGAATCCGAACATGGAGAGGCTGCGGACGGTTTTGACATCGGGAAGCCCAAGCAACTGGACACTGAGCGGATAGCCGATCTGGTCTTCCACATCCTGCGGGGATCGGCCCATCCATTGTGTGAAAACAATCTGCTGGTTTTCGCCGATGTCGGGGATGGCATCCACGGAGACGGGATAGCGCCTGATGCCGCCAAGCTTCCAGTCGAACGGGGCAACCAGAATGCCGGCCAGAATGACGGCCAGAGTAAACAGCACCACGACCAGCCGGTTATTCAGGCAGAAACCGATCAGGCGTCCCACGGTCGATTGCTGTTCCGGTAGTGGCGAACGGTTCATTCGTCTTCCGTTTTTTCAGGTTCAATTCCCCCGGCGCGCATCTGTTCCAGAAACTTCCCCGGATCGGTCTGAAATTCGTCGATGCATCCGGGGCAGCAGAAATAGATGCGCATGCCGTCATGGTCCGTGTAGATATCCTTGCTGATTTCTCCGCCCATGACCGGACAGTGCGTCTGCGGCCGGCCGGCATGCTGCGCGTCTTCGCTCGGCATCGACATCATGCCGGGTTTAGCCTGGAGCTGCATCTCTGCATCCAGCTTAAAGCTTCCGTGTACGACCACGCGTTCTCCTTCCCGCAGCCCGCTCCTGACCACATAGGAATCGCCCAGTCGCATGCCGAGTTCCACGATGCGCCCCTCATAGGTCGGTGCTGCGGCATCGGGGATTTCCACATAGACAACGGCCCGTGTGCCCGTCTTCAGTGCTGCGGTAACAGGAATCAGCAGAGGCGCCGCGGCCTCGTTTTCATCGGCATAGCCCAGCGATTCCGCTGATACCAGAGGCATTCCGCAGACATCGCAGACGCCCGGTTCATCTTTCACCACTTCAGGATGCATTGGACTGATCCATTTCCCGCTCAGGTCGGGATTGATCACCCGCCCATCCTCGGAAATCATCGGCCGGGCGGTTGCGCGCACAAACATACCCGGTTTAAGCCGTCCGCCGGCATTGTTGATAACCAGACGGACATGGGCCGATCGGGTTGCGGGATCAATGACGGGATCGACGAAAGAAATGGTCCCTTCAAACCGTTCGCCCGGCCAGACTTCAGTGGTAAACTCCACTTTGCTTCCGTAGCGAATCAGGGCCAGATCGCTCTCATAGGCATCCAGCTTAATCCAGACCGTCGAGAGATCCGCAACGGTGTAGATGGGCGTTCCCGTCTGGACATACATTCCGGCGGTGGCATTCCGGTGGATCACGATGCCGGCTGTCGGGGAATAAATGGTCATGCGATCTCCGGGGGTTCCGCGCTGTTCGATCCCGCGGATCTGATCGTCCGTAAACCCCCATAACCGGAGCTTTTCGCGTGCGGCCTCAACAGTCTGCTCCGCCGTTTCCCGCAACAGCTCGCTCCGGCTCTCTTTCAGGTTGGCAAGCGCATCGACGGCCTGCAGCAGTTCCTGTTGGGCGGTAAGCAATTCGGGGCTGTAGAATTCCGCCAGGTGTTCACCTTTTTTCACCGGGATGCCGGTATAGTCGACATACAGCCGCTCAATACGGCCCGGCACCCGGGCTGAGATGGTTGCGATGCGCGTTTCGTCGTAGTCCACTTTGCCGACCATCCGGACTTCGGCGGCGGCCACGCGCCGGACCACTTCTGTCGTTTCCAGTTCCATCAGTCTGGCGGCCTCCGGACTTATGCTGATTTCGCGTTCTCCAAGTGTTTCATTTCCGGTCTGCAGCAGGATCAGGTCCATAT
The DNA here is from genome assembly GCA_016937945.1 of Pontiellaceae bacterium. Classification (GTDB taxonomy): domain Bacteria; phylum Verrucomicrobiota; class Kiritimatiellia; order Kiritimatiellales; family Pontiellaceae; genus Pontiella. The sequence continues at coordinate 10,180 of JAFGVP010000017.1, forward strand.
GGCATTTTGGGCATAGGCCCGGTTCTGGTAACCGGATTTCCGGGTGCATCGAACAGGTCCATAGCGTGGGTCCTGATGCGGCTGAGTGGGTGTCATCCGGTACCGCCACGAAACAGCCCCGCAGCATGATGCCGCTGATGAGCGCGCCGGCGGTGAGGAGTATAATCTTAATCGTTTTCATGGTCGGATCCTGAAAGAAAATCCGTGCCGGTCAGTCGGCTCAGTTCTGCGCGGGCGATCAGGTGATCGACGAGTGCGCGCTCATGGCCCAGCTCGAATTCAAGCAGCATTCGTTCGGAGTCGATGAGGTTGATGAACTCCATGCTGCCGGTTTCGTATGCCTGTCGATTGACTTCAATTGACTGGACCGCCTTGGGAATCAGGCTTGCTTTGTAGAGGCTGATTTTCCGCTCGGCATCGCGGAGTCGGAACAGGGTTTGCTGAATATCGGCCTCAAGGGTCTGCGTCCGGTTTTCGAGCATGAGCTGTGCGGCCATCTGCTGGTGTGCGGCAGCCCTGATCCGGCTTTGGTTTTTTCCAATCCAGATGGGGAGATTGATGCCGATGGTTCCGATCACAGGGTTCTTTCCGCTATCGGAAACGGGCATTGCGGCATCACCGGTGTCGATATACATGACGCCAAGGGTCACATCCGGCAGCCGATCACGCTGAGCCAGTTTCAGCTGGTTTCCGCCTTGTTCAAGACGCGCCGTCAGTTCCATGAGTTCCGGGCTGGTTTGACCAAGCTCTTTCACGAGATCGGTCCGGTCATCCGGCACCGCTCGGTAGGGAAGATGTTCATCAAGCGACAGCGCGGTGTCGGCCGGTTGATTGAGCAGCGCATTCAGCGCGGCTTCATGCGGCTTTATCTGATCGGTCAGCGAATACAGGGTGTCTTCAAGCCGGCCCAGCTCGATCTGGGCCTGAAGCGTCGGTCCCATGGGTGCGCCGGCCTTGTAGCGTGTGCGGGCCACCTCCTCCAGATTCCGGAGCAGGCGGATGCGATCCTGCGTGATGGCAATGCTTCGCCTCAGGTAATAGAGCTCGGCATAGGCATTTACAATGGATTGATCAAGCATCAGTTTTTCGCGCCGATATTTCTGTTCGGCTGCGCGGGCGACATCGGTGGCGATGGCTTTCATAACGGATCGTTTTCCAAACGCCGGAAAGCGCTGGGAAATCCCGAAGCTCTGTTCCTGCGGGCCGATCCGGGTTTCCACCGATTCAAAATAGTAGCCGTAGGTCAGCAGGGGATCGGGCAGCGCTTTCTGTACCCGGATATTTTCTTCGGCCCCCATCCACCGGTTATAGACCGCCTGCAGTTGTGTGTTGTACTGTTCTCCATAGGCCAACGCCGTATGGAGGGTCAGGTTGGTAACCGGCGGTTCAGCTTCCGATTCCGGGAGCATCATGCCGAGGCACAGAGCGCACAACGCCGGAGCGGTCAGCCTGCGGGACTGTATGAACTGTGTGCCTTGGCATTTCACGATTTTACTCCTGGCCGGCGGTCGGCGCGTCTTCAAGGACAATGCCTTCGGCTTCCATCTGCGCAATGTATTTTCCGGGATCCGCTTTGATGGGCGCGATGCAGCCCGGGCAGCAGACATAGATACGCTTGCCGCTGACATCGACATACAGCTTGGGATCGATCTTGCTTCCTTTCATGACGGGGCAGATGGTCTGTTTCCCCGGCGTGATTTCGCAGCACGATTCCGCCTGTTCCGAGCAGGAGGTGACTCCGAGGGTAACCAATCCGGCCACCATGAGGATTGCCATGAGTTTCATTGTGAGGGCTCCTTTCTATTTTTCCATACGCTTGATCACCGTCATGACTTCAGCCAGTTTGCTGTCGATCTCATCCGGATCCTTTGCAACCAGGGCATCGGCCACGCAGTGCTTGAGATGTTTTTCGAGAATGGTTTTGTTGACCGACTGGAGTGCGGCGCGGGCCGCCTGAATCTGGGTAATGATGTCGATGCAGTATTCGCCTTCCTCGATCATCCGTTTAACACCCTTGATCTGACCTTCAATACGTGAAAGCCGCGTCAGGTTTTCCAGGTGGGTGGTGCTGTGACCTTTCATCCGAACTCCTTGCTGTCTGAATTCGTAGATACCCCATGAGGGTATGTTGTTCAAATAAATATAAGTAAAATGATCCTATAAGTTGTTGTTATCGGGGCCGGGAGCGGAAACAAAAAAAGCCCGGGAGCGAGTCGCGTCCCGGGCGGTCAAGGCGGAGTCCTGAGTTTAATCAGGGATTAATGCGGATTTCCGTCGGAGCAACTCCTTCAGCCGATGCGCGAAGGGTAATGGGTCCGGCGCCGTCTGCGCGAACAATGCAGAGGGCGAGGCCGTTGAAGGCTTTGCGTTCAGTCGACTGGAATGAAGTGTGGTCGGTGGCATCACCG
>JAFGVP010000103.1 GCA_016937945.1 Pontiellaceae bacterium
CCCGTCCGGCGCCGCATGGCGTTCGGTTCCGGGGTTGGGACGTACCGGATCCGCCGTGACTGTGCTGCCGTCCTCTGCGGATATCAGCTCGGCAGCGGCGCCGGAGCTCCGATACCGTTTTCATGTGTCGAACCGTGCTCCCGCCACGGTGCAAGTGCGTCTGCTGCCTACCCATCCGCTGGTGGAGGGGAAAGGGCTGCGCCTGGCGGTTGCGGTGGATGACGGATCGTTGATGCCGCTCGCCGTGACGGATGGATTTGATCCCAAAGGGGATGTCTGGAAACACCGTGTAATGGCCAATGCAACCGAGGTGTCCGGCAGACTGCCCGGAGAGCTTAAGACGGGCTGGCACACTCTTCGTCTTGTCGCTGTGGATGCCGGCGTGGTCGTGGATAAGATCGTTATCGATCTGGGCGGTCTGCAGCCGTCATACAACGGTCCGGATGAAACGCGTCTGCCTTAGGCCGGGATCTGATAAAGATGTGAAATATGATAATGGAGATGGGGGACATGGATTTCAGTAAACGATGGGGATTCTTATTCGCCGGCATTCTGGCCTGTGCATGCGTCGCACCTGCCGGAGAAGAGGCGGAGGAAACGTCGCTGCGGGCGGAATACAGCTTTAACCCCGGCTGGCGGTTGCATGTGGGAGACGGCGAGTTTGCCGGGCCTACGTTTGATGACTCGGACTGGGAAGCAGTCAGCTTGCCGCATGCGTGGAACGAGGACGCGGCCTTTGCCGTGGAGATTCATGATCATCCGACCGGCATCGCATGGTATCGAAAACGTTTTGTCCTGCCGGACAACGCCGGGGGGCGCAAGGTCTTTCTGGAGTTTGAAGGCGTTCGTCAGGGTGCGCGCGTTTATGTGAACGGAACGGAAGCCGGTCGCAGCCATAACGGCGCCATGGCCTTCGGTTTTGATATCACGGATTTGGTGCGTCCGGCGCCGGAGGAAAACGTGGTGGCGGTCTGGACGGATAATGACTGGAAATACCGTGATGATACCGGTTCGCGTTTCCAGTGGTCGGACGCCAACTTTAATGCAAACTACGGGGGCATCCCGAAAAACGTAAAACTCCATATCACGCCGCAGCTCTATCAGACGCTGCCGCTCTATTCGAACCTCGGAACGGTTGGCGTTTATGTTTATGCCGATGATTTCGATATTGCCGCCGGCAGCGCAACCATTCATGCCGAATCGGAAATCCGAAGTGAGTTTGATCGCCCGGTTCTGGTTGCCTATCAGGTACGCATCGAGGATATGGAGGGTCATGAAGTGGGGCGGTTCGGTGCGAAGCCGGAAAGGATTTCGCCGAGGACAACGACAACGCTTTCCGCTGCTGCGCGTTTGAATGATCTGCATTTCTGGTCATGGGGCTACGGCTATCTGTATAACGTTTACACTACGCTGCTGGTAGACGGGAAACCGCTCGATACAGTTGTCACGCGCACCGGTTTCCGCAAGACCGAAACGCGGGATGGAATGTTCCTTCTCAATGATTGCGTGCTGCAGATCAAAGGCTATGCCCAGCGCACCAGCAACGAATGGCCGGCCCTGGGATTGCCGGGAGGGGCGTGGCTGTCCGATTTTTCAAATCGCATGATGGTGGATGGCGGCGCAAATACCGTCCGCTGGATGCACATCACGCCATCGAAACAGGATGTCGAGTCGTGCGATCGCGTCGGCCTGATGATGCTGATGCCTGCCGGCGATTCCGAAAAGGATGTGGAAGGGCGCCGCTGGGAACAGCGCATGGAGCTGATGCGCGATGCGATCATCTATAACCGGAATAATCCATCCGTCGTGTTTATTGAAGGTGGGAACGAGTCGGTCAGTGAACCGCACATGGCCGAAATCAAGACGATCCGCGATCGCTATGACCCGCACGGAGGCCGGCTTGCCGGAAGCCGCGAAATGCTTGACAGCGAGGAGGCGGAGTGGGGCGGGGAAATGCTCTACATCAACAAGAGCGGCGATATCCCGCTCTTTGCCACCGAATACTGTCGCGATGAAGGACTGCGGAAATACTGGGATGACTGGTCTCCGCCATATCACAAAAACGGCGACGGTCCGCTTTACAAGGACAAGCCCGCTCCGGCTTATAACCACAATCAGGATTCCTTCGTGCTCGAGGATGTGGTGAGATGGTACGATTACTGGGAAGCGCGTCCGGGAACCGGCCGGCGCGTATCCTCCGGCGGATTGAACATTGTGTTTTCCGATTCCAATACACACAAACGCGGCGCCGCAAACTATCGCGGCTCCGGAGAGGTTGATCCGATGCGCATTCCCAAGGATGCATATTTTGCCCATCAGGTGATGTGGAACGGCTGGGTGGATCCGGCGCCGGACGGGATTCATCTGGTCGGCCACTGGAACTATGCACCGGAGACTCGGAAGCCGGTCTATGTGGTTTCATCCGCGGAGCAGGTGGGACTCTTCCTGAATGATGAACTGATCGCCAAGGGCAATCAGTCTAGCCGTTTCCTTTTCACCTTTCCCGATGTCCAGTGGAAGCCGGGTACGCTGCGGGCTGTCGGATTTGACCTCCGGGGCAACCGGCTTTGTGAGACCGAACGGGTGACCGCCGGACCACCGACGGCGTTGAAGCTGACGCACTGGAGTAATCCCAATGGATTTCAGGCCGACGGCGCAGATCTGGAGCTCGTGCAGGTTGAGGTGGTGGATGCTGCGGGCCGGCGTTGCCCGATCGCCATGGACATGATTGATTTTGAGCTCGAAGGCGCCGCCGAATGGCGTGGTGGAATTGCACTCGGACAGGATGATAATTATATCCTATCCAAAAGCCTTCCGGTGGAGTGCGGCGTGAACCGCATATTGCTGCGCTCAACCACGCAGCCCGGAAAAATAAAGCTGACCGCACGGGCCGCCGGTCTGGATTCGGCAATCCTTGAACTGGAATCCCGTCCGGTGGCGGTCAATGGCGGACTCTCCCCGGTTATGCCGTGGAAGAACCTTCCGTCGAATCTGGCGCGCGGTCCGGCTCCGGGCGGATCGACCGCCGCGCCAACGCGGACCCCGGTCGCGATCAAATCGGTTAAGGCCGGCTCCAACGCGGAGGATGCTGAGCTTTCGCTCGATGATAATGAGCTGACCAAATGGATGAGTGAGGGCGGAGAGGATCAGGCATGGATCACGTATACGTTTGATCGCAGTCATATCATCAACGAAGTCTGTCTGAAGCTGGATCGTTGGCGGAGCACGAGCTATCCGGTAAAACTGCTCGTTGATGATCAGATGATCTGGAGTGGCCCGACGCCGTGTTCTCTCGGCTATGTCACGCTCACATTTGCCCCGGTCAAAGCCCGGGAGCTGACCATTTCCCTGGGCGGAGCAACCAGCGTGAACGATGCGTTCGGCCAGATTGTTGAGGTGACCGGAATCGTGGATCAGTCCTCTGCGTCAAAGGGCAGCCGGCTCTCGATCGTCGAGGCCGAAATCTATGGGCCGGTGCCGGACAAGAAGCGGAAGTGATGACGAATAAGGTGGATCATATCGTGCAATCGGTGGATAAACGAAACACGGTTTGGAACCGGGAGTGATATGATGAAACGCCTTTTCGAGAATCTGTTTTGCGGTCTGCTTTTGTTTGTGCTGGCATTTAGCGCCCATGCGCAATCGGATCCGCTTCCATCCGGGATATTCAAAGCACTGGAAGACGGAGAGTCCCGGACCGTTATCACCTATGGAACAAGCGTCACCATTGGGGGAGAGTGGGCGGCGGAGGTGGAGTTGTATTTTAATCGGCTTTATCCCGGGCAGGTCACTTTCTTCAACAGTGCAAAGTCCGGCATGCATTCAGATTGGGGCGTTGAAAACCTGCAGGAACGCGTGCTCGATAAACATCCCGATCTCGTTTTCCTGGAGTTTGCAATCAACGACGCGGCGACGAAGCACGGAATTTCAACGGACGATTGCCGCAGGAATCTGGACACGATGATCAAGGCGATCCGGGCACAGAATCCGGCGGCGGAGATTGTGCTGCAGACCATGAATCCGGCGTGGGATTCGCCGGCATCGGCCCCGAAGAAATATGCATCCGACCGCCCGAACCTGGCCGACTACTACGAGGTGTACCGCAGCTATGCCGGATCAGACAGCCTGCCGCTGGTGGACCAGTATCCGGTCTGGAAAAAAGTGCTGGATGAAGATCCTGAACGCTATCACGAAATGGTTCCCGACGGGATTCATCCAGATTGCGAATCCAGCCGTGAAGTGGCCTGGCCTAATGTCAAGGCGCTGCTGGATCGCGCCCGCGTCTTTGCTTCGGCTGATGCCGTGGTGGATGTCTGGCCGGCGGGAGCGGTTCCGGGGGCAGACGCCGAGGAGCCGGAGGGCGTGGCTTTTCCTGACCGGACCGATGCCGTCCGCATAACCCATGTGAGCCGTCCGACAATGGCGCTTTACTCCGCATCCGGTCTGGCGGGGCCGGCGCCGGCGGTAATTGTCTGTCCCGGGGGCAGTTATCGTTACTGTGTGGCCGATAAGGAAGGCACTGATATTGCGGAATGGCTGAATACCATCGGAATTCATGCGCTGGTACTGAAGTATCGTACTCCGGATAATCGCGCCGGCGCCCTGCAGGATATCCATCGGGCAATTCGCGTGGTCAGGGAAAATGCTGCCGCATGGAACATCGATCCGGAGCGGATCGGGGTCCTCGGTTTCTCGGCCGGCGGCAACCTTTGTGCAAAAGCCGGCAACCTCTTTAATATGTCATCCTATACTGCCGTTGATGCGGCGGATACGGTCAGCTGCCGTCCGGACTTCTGCATGCTGGTTTATCCGGCCTATCTCGAGGAGAACGGAAAACTTGCACCGTACCTGAAAATGGATGCGGATATTCCGCCGACACTGATGGTACACACCGATGACGACGCCCGCTTTATTGCCGGCAGCCGGATGTATGCCGAAGCCATGCACAAGGCGAGGCATGCATGCCGCTTTCTGCTCTATCCGACCGGCGGGCATGGCTATGGACTCCGCTGTGACGGCGATGCAAAGGCATGGCCGACCGATGCGGAAGCCTGGCTTCGTGAGACCGGTCTGCTCCGATAGCCCGCCTGTGATAAAGATTGCCTTGCCCGCCGCTGATGTCGGCGTGCTTTTGCCACACTCCTGCCTGAATGGGTAGCTGGTCGGATCCGCAGGTTCATGTTCCACTTCCCGCCTCGATTCTTGGACTTTCCCTTTCGCCGGTCCTTTGCCCGGAGAGTGCGAGAGGTTTTTCTGATTTTTTGAAGTAAATGTTTGGATATGTGAAAAACAGGGTTTGTGACAAATGTCGCATAAATCCAATGGGGATAGTTGAATAGCGTTATAAATGTTGTTGTCTTCGGGATTTGACGGTGTTTTTGCTGTTTGGTGAAGGAGCGGGAAATGGGTCTTAAATTTAGAAAAAACAAGGTCAGTAAAGGGGCTCCGAGCGGCCTGGTCGTCAGCCTGCTGCTTCATGCCGGTGCATTCTTTATTGCCGGTCTGTTTGTCGTGTTCACGGTGGTTACCAAGAAGGATCCTGAGTTTGTTCCGCCGCCTCCGGTCGAACGCCCGAAAATGCAGCTGAAAAAACCGAAGGTCAAGGTGCAGAAGAGCTCCAATCCCAAGCCGTCGTCGCGTATTGTGGCAAAGGTGCAGACCAAGGAGATGCCGGAAATCCAGCTGCCGGACCTGATGGGTGCCGGAGAAGGGCTGTTGGGCGAAGGAACAGGACTGGGCGGCGAGTTTCTTGACCTGCCGGAAATCAAACAGATTTCCGCTTTCGGTAACGATATCTCCTCCGGAAATGATCTGGTTGGAACCTTCTACGATTTTAAACGCAGCAGTTCGGGTATGAGCAAACCGATCTTTATTGATCACTATGACCGCCCATACCTGATGGACAAGGTGATGCTGGATTTCCTGAACAGCGACTGGAGTGAGGCGGTGTGGAGCAAATACTACAAATCACCGACCAAGCTGTATGCCAACTGTATCTGTATCGGATGTACCGATTCCGTATCGGCACCGGAGGCCTTTGGTGAAGATACCGAAGGGTATGCCTGGGCCATCGTTTATCGCGGGAAACTGGTTTATCCGGAAGATATCAAGTTCCGTTTCCGCGGTGCCGGCGTTCCGATTGCCGTGCGGGTGAACGGCAAGGTAGTGCTCATGTGTACGTTCCACTCGCAGGATGCGGAGCAGTTCTATTATCCCGTCTGGCAGTCGAGTGCGGGAGATACCTTCATGTATCCCATGGGAAACAACCGTGAAGAGATCGGCGACTGGATTGAGCTCAAGGGCGGTGAGCCCGTGGATATCGAGGTACTGATTTCTGACCTGGAGGGCGGCGTGGTAACCTTCATGCTGAATGTGGAGGTTGAGGGACAGGATTATGAGCGTAATCCCTATGGCGGCGGACCGACCTGTCCGATCTACAAGACCGACAACCTGACACGGGCTCAGATTGATGCCCTGTATGTGGATGTCTTTCCCGGCGATGCCAATCTTACCAACGGTCCGGTTTTCTGCGACTATTTCCCGGAACCGGTCAACCTGGATATCCATGGACAGACCAATCCGCCGCCACTCATGGTGAAGGATTTCGCCCGGGAATCACGGAAATGGACGAATACAGACGGTCAGACGCTCGATGGAAACCTGCTGATCAACTCGTTGGATTATGTGCTGATTGATACCTCTTCCGGACAGAAGAAGATTCCGAAGACGATGCTGTCGGATGAAGATAAAAAATTTCTGACGTTGTCGGATCCGCCAGAGTTCAAGATTGAGTTCCTTAAGGGCAGCAGGCAGATCGATATGACGCGAAAGGCCAATCCCACGGTGGGCATTATCGGCGCGCTTGCCGTTGTTGAGTATACCTACGGCGTTTCGATGAAGTATTCGGGAACCATCGACTATGAGTATCCGCTGACCGTCGAATATTTTGCCATCGGCGAAGAGATCAATGGTGATAAGTATATCCTCCTGGACCGGCAGTCGGACACCGTCATTCCCGGGAAAACAAAGCGTTTTGAGCACCAATTCGAGGGGCCGAAGGTTCGGCTCAAAAAGTATGGCTATCGCGCCGGATCACCGTTCCACGGGCGCCGTAACGGCGGATATCTGATCGTGGTGCGCGATGAAGACGGACGGATTGTTCAGTGTGAAACCTCGAATGATTTTCTATTCGAAAATCTGGGCAAGCTGGAGTCGCTTCCGGTGAATGCTTTCTTTGACCATAACTGCGAGCGCAGCTATCCCACGCGTCCGACCAGCGCGGACCGGCCCAGTTGGGTGCTGTAACACATCTGAGCGGTTTAAGTCTGCGGGGCGGCTGCGATTAAATCGCAGCCGTCTTTCCTGTTTTGCAACCTGTTTCCTCGCAGTCAGCCGCCCCGTTCGCAGTTCCCGTAAAAAAATAAAATGCACGTTGACAGTGCGACATCTTTTGCTATTTTGCATACCAGCATCGTACTAGTTGTATATTAGATTTGTTTAACAGGAGGCTGGGATGAGGGCAGGAAGAGGAGTGGTGCAGTATGGTTTACTGCTGGCATTAATGGGCACGCTGGCCGCGGATTCATTCGCGGCGGTCGTTGAGTGGGACGGCGGCGACGGAGATTATCTGGTGGCGTCAAACTGGGTTGGCGGCGTCGTGCCGGATCTGGCGGCCTCCGGTGACACCGCGCTGATCCGTGGCGGAGATGCGGTCTATTATGCGGGGCCGGACCTCATGATCGGCGGCGGAAGCACGCTGCAGATCAGCGGTGGCAGCTGGACGCAGACCAATGGAATTTCGTGGATTCAGTTGGGCGGCGGCAATCTGCTGATTGACGGCGGCACGTTTAATCAGGGGACGGCCGGTAATATTGTCCGCAATGCGGATTCATCAATTTCAGTGACGGCCGGCATGGCCAACTTTGCGGGTAACTTTATCGTGGCCACCAACTTCGGATCCTTTGCTGTTTCCGGAGCCGGTACGGTCAACGTGGAGAATGAGCTGAAGGTAAACAATGATTTCGCGGTGTCCGGCGGAACATTGACCTGTTCACTGATCTCATTTGCCGACGGCACCGGTTCGCTCCTGCTTTCCGGCGGCCAGGTGGTGGTGGACGGTTCCGGCGCATTCAGCGGTTTCTATGGAGGGGGCGGGGGAAAGTCGCTTGATTTCTCCGGCGGTTCTGCAGGGTCGCTCTTCCTGGCGAACTACACGCTGGCTGAACTGTCCGCAGACAACTTCCTGAACAATGGAACCATTACCATCGACGGGGTAGTAAATGCGGCGGCGTTCAACCCGGTTCCGCAAGATGGCGGCGTTCTGATTTCACTGGTGTCTGAAAATAATACGGTACCCACGGGAGTGAACGCTGTTGGAGGAAATGAGACTATCACCGTTTCGTGGAATGCGGTGTCCGGCGCAACGGGATACCGCGTGAAACGCGCCCTCTCGAGCGGCGGTCCGTATGCCCTCGTCGGCCAGCCGACCGAACCCTCTTTTGAAGATGTCGGCCTGTCCAACGGATCCACCTACTACTACGTCGTTTCCGCCATCGTGAATGGCAGCGAAGGCAGCGCGTCCTATGAGGTCAGCGCCACGCCGGCGGTGCCGGTCCCGACCGGCGTGCTGGCGGTCAGCGGCAACGGAACGGTTTCCCTGACGTGGGCAGCGGTTACGGATGCTTCCGGCTACACGGTCAAGCGCGCCCTCACGAGCGGCGGCCCGTACAGTATGGTGGAGGAAACTGATACGACGGCCTTTGTCGATTCCGGCCTCGAAAACGGAACGGAATATTTTTATGTAATCACCTCTACGATTGAAGGGGTCGAGAGCGGTCCGTCCGATGAGGTTTCTTCAATTCCGTCGATTGTTCCTCCGACCGGTTTTTCCGCGGTGGCTGGCGACTCGCAGGTCACGCTTTTCTGGAACGCAGTGACCGGTGCGGACTCCTACGTGGTCCGGCGCTCACTGGATGCCGGAGGTCCCTATGCCGAAATTGCGACACCGGCAGCGACATCCGTCGTGGATGGCGATGTGACCAACGGTGTGACGTACTATTATGTGGTTTCGACGGTAATCAGCGGCGAGGAAGGCGCAGCTAGCGCTGAAATCCCGGCGGTTCCCTCGGTGCCGAATTATTATGAATGGGCCGGCGGCGATGGTGATTATGCGACGGCGACCAACTGGGCGGGCGGTGAGGTTCCGAACCTGAGCGTGGCAAACAGCCTTGCTGTGATTTCGGCGGGTAACGTAACCTATAACGCCGGACCGGACCTGCAGATTCTCAACGGCAGCACGCTGCAGATCAGCGGTGGCAGCTGGACGCAGACCAACGGAATTTCCTGGATTCAGATGGCCGGGGGCAACCTGCTGGTTGACGGCGGTGTGTTTAATCAGGGCACGGCCGGAAACATGGTCCGCGATGCCAATTCGTCGATCACGGTAACGGCCGGTACGGCAAATCTGAGCGGCATCTACGTGTCGCAGGCTTCTTCCGGTTCGCTGGAGATTTCCGGCAGCGGCGAGGTGAATATCGGGACTGAATTCCAGCCGGTGGATGATTTTTACCTCACCGGCGGCACCTTGTCGTGCAGTCTGGTCTCCTTTGCTGCGGGAACAGGCAGCGTGCATCTGGTATCCGGCCGATTTGAAGTCGATGGTTCCGGCGGGTTCAGCGGACTCTACGGGGCCGGCGGCGGACGGGGGATTAACTTCCCGACGAACTCATCGGCTGTTCTGTTCTTTGAGAACTATACGACCGCCGAGCTGACGAGTGATGCATTCCTTTCCAACGGTTCCGTCCTGCTGGACGGAAGCGTGAACCGCTCGGCGTTCAGTGCGGTTGAGGTAGACGGCGGTGTGGAGGTTTCCGTACTGGTCGGTTCCGGCACGGCGCCCGGCGGGCTGGCTGCGGCCGGCGATGACGGTCAGGTGGCCCTGTCGTGGAACGGCGTCGGCGGAGCTCTCAGCTATAACGTCAAGCGTGCGCTCGTATCCGGCGGCCCTTACGCAACCATCGGTTCGCCGACGACTACCGCCTGGGTGGACACGACAGCAGTAAACGGTACCGCCTATTACTACGTGGTCTCCTTTGTCGGGGATGAGGGCGAAAGCATTAACTCGTCCGAAGTCATGGCCATTCCTTCTTCAGCGGTTGCTCCGGGTGAATCGTTCATGGCGATTCTGTCCGGCGCCGGCAGCGATGAAGTCGTGCTGGCTACCGGAAGCAACACCGTTAAAGGACATGTCTATCAGTTGCTCGTTACGGACTCCCTGACGGCGCCGGACTGGCAGCCTGCCGGCGATGCTGTCGAGGGTGACGGCTCGATGCTGGTGGTCACGGTTCCGGTGGATGAGCAGGCCGCACAGCGTTACTACAAGCTTGAGGTGCAGCGCCTGTAGGGCGTGGACTGATCATCCGGGCTGACCGGAGAATCACCCTGAGGAAACGGGGTGATTCTCTTTGAGGCCGGGTTGGATGCGCGATTCGGAAGGTGGATTGGTTCATGTGGTTTCGATGGAAAAATCGTGGCTTTATGCGGGCTGCGGGATGGGCCCTCATGCTTGCAACGGGATGCGTTGCTGCAGTATCGGCGGATCTGGAAAAAGAGGGGCAGGAGAGTATGGAAGAGGAACTCAAAACAGGGCCTCGCAACGTGGTCGAGGAGCGGGTGAGCAATCTGGTCCGGCGCATGACGCTGGATGAAAAGATCCGCTATCTGGCCGGTACGGGGTTTGATTTTGAGGCCGGCCTGATCGGCGAAACCCAGCCGTTGCCTCGGTTGGGGATTCCTGCG
>JAFGVP010000104.1 GCA_016937945.1 Pontiellaceae bacterium
CAAGCCCGTTAATCCTGTCTAAAAAATACCACGCCGAGTGGCCTTCTTCGCGTTCCTTGTGTCTTTGCGGTCAAAAAGAACTACTCATGCAACATCCGGGCTAGAATGGAATGCTTTATCAGCATATAATGGGAGTGGAAGTGCTTCGTTGCTGGTGGGAAACGACGGTGTGGCAACGGTTTCTCCGGCTTCGATTGGCATTGGACCAAGGAACCCCGTCGAACTTTCATTCGAAGCACTGTCTTTGGGAAAATCCTCACTGAATTTCAAAGTAGAGACCGCCCCAAATTGCGGAAAACTCAACCTACCCTGAAAAATTCATAAACCAAGGAGCCTTTTGCAAAACTCCTCGGTATGTATGGATTAATAAACGCCGATTTCAGCCAGACCGGCGCATTCGGTCCGGGATTTTACGGCCTTTACTTCGAAGGTCAGCGAGGTGACTTCCTTCTCGGCGAAGGTCACCTCATAGGGTTTGCTGCCGTCATTCACGAGCTCGCCGATCTCAATCTTCGAACCGTCGCTGAAGCGGAGTACCGCGCCCGTTACCTGATCGACTGTGTTCGGACGGTCATACAGAAGGATTCGACTGACTTTCTGCGGTTTATCCCACGTCAGCATCAACTTTGCTCCGACGGTCTGCTTATCGGCGGACCACTCCTGTTCCGGATGTTTCGGATAGCCGCCCAACAGCCCATCAACAGCGCACTCCGGGCTGTGACCATGCTCAGAAGAGCTGGCCGTGACCCGCGCAGACTGCGCCAGATTGCCCTTCATCGGCATCGCGGACGTGCTAAGCACATGGTCCTGCCCGTCAATACGGAACTCCACCCGACCATATCTTTCAGCGTCCAGCAGGATCGGCTCTGTGCCGATTCGAATGATCTCGGTCTCTTCCAAATATTTGTCACCGACTTTCTTTTCGACGATTTTCCGCACGGAATTTCCTTCGATCAAGCCGGAAGGCGCAACGAAAAACAGCAGGTCTCTTTCGCCGTAAAAGGTCGGCGATTCATGATACGGCATCAATGCCACGCCGGAAAGCGCCAGCAATGCGGCATTGGATTCCTGCTCATTCGAGTCGCTGCCGGCGCCGACAATTCCCTGTTTCCGGCGCTCCCGGGCGGCATCGGCGGATTTACCGGGGTTGATTTCGGAGGTTGTCAATTCAACCAGGACCGACTTACGGATATCCGTCGGCGGAACACGAACCGTGGTGACCCCCAGATCCGGATCGTACGAAACCTTTACCGGCTGACCGTTGACCATCGCCGTTTTGGCACCGGTCGTATTCGGGAGCTCGATCAGGTACGCGCGCCGCCGCGGCTGATCACGATAGCTTCCTTCAGTTGCGCTGATCGCAACCGCAACCCGGTCGCCGGTCCGCTGGTAACCGAGCCGGGTGGCCGCTGATTTTCCATTCAGATAATCCACGCTCCGTCCGTCATCTTCGTGCAAGGTGTATTCCCCTCGCCCGCCGTCGACACCGGGATAGCAGCGGATTCGCAGGGTATCAAGCGCTGCCGTACAGGGCCGGTCGCTGTAGGGTTGCATCGGAATCGGAACACCGCCGCGGGCAAACAGCGGAAACTCGTTGATGTCCGAAGCAACCACCCGGGTCTGTCCTCCTTCAAACTTTTCGCCGGTGAAAAAGTTATACCAGAGATCACCGGCCGGGAACCAGACCGTCTGCCACGCCACCCGCTGCGGTCCAACGCCGGCCGTTGAGATCGGCGCCACCAGCAGGTTATCGCCGAACAGGAATTCCTGCCCGTTGTGATAGGCCGCTTCCTGCTCAGGATATTCAAGATAAAGCGGACGGTTCAGGGAAATCCCGGAGCGGTATGTCTGCCATGCGCTGCTGTAGACATAGGGCATGATTTCGGCCCGAAGATGGAACGAAATGCGCATCGCATTCTCCGCCCATTCCGGATACATCCAAGGACGGCGATCCATCGTTGCATCCCGCATAGAGTGGGAGCGCAACGCGGCAGTCAGGGCTCCGAACTGGGTCCAGCGCGTGTAGGATTCCTCGTTGCGCCCACCCTGATGGCCGCCGATATCGTGCGACCAGTAATAACAGCCGACGTTCCCGGCGGTTGAAGTGAAGGGAACCTCAAACCCGAGCGTAGGCCAATCCGTGAAGGCGTCGCCGGAAAACTGAATCACATGACGGTGATCACCCCATCCGGCCCAGCGGCTGAACGAAATACCGCGCTCACCGTTCCGCTGCGTGTTATAGAAAAGAATCCGGTTCAGCCATGCCAGATTGGTCAGGTCGGGAATGGAACGGGTATGGGGATACTGTTGCCAGTCGAGCCACCAGAAATCCACGCCATCATCCTGCAGCGGCTGCAGCACTTCCTTTTCAAGCGCGTCAACATACTCCTCGCTCCCCGCATCGAACGGTACGGTTTTTCCGGTGTTGGGGTTTTCACCCAGCGCCTTCATGAAATCTCGATACTGGTCTTCATGCGGGGCGACGCCGTCCGCCGGATGCAGGTTGAGGGTCACCTGGAGTCCCTGATCATGAAACCACTTCAACAGCGACTTCGGATCGGGAATCAACTCCTTATTCCACGACCAGCCGGTCCAACCGTCGCGGTGCCAGTCCATGTCCATGACAATGACATCAAGGGGGAAATCGTGATCGCGGTATTCCTTGACGATGTCCTGATAGTCGTCAGCTGAAAACGCCCAGTACCGCGAAAACCAGACGCCCAACGTGTAACGGCGCGGCATCGGCGCCGGACCACCTACCGTAATCATCGAACTCAGAGCCGCCTTGTAGTCGAGGCCATATCCGAAAAGGTACCAGTCCGTGCCGGAGTTTGCCGGACGCGAACGCACCCACGACTCTGTCAGCAGGTGGGATTTTGAATCGTCGAGCAGATACCAGCCATCGCGCGAAAGCAGCCCTTCGCCCAGATCCACGGGGCCGGACACGCCATCAAGCGTACGAATCGTACCGCCCAGATTGCCTTCGTTCGGCGCGCCCGGCGTCCAGGTTGAGCTTGTCTCTCCCATCCGGATCTCCGCAGAAAGATTCGACGGCCCCAGCGGAGCCCCGTCCGGTTTGTAAACCAGATGGATGGCACGGGTATCGATCGTCAGCGACCCGCTTTTCCGTTTTACCTCGAACTGATCGGAAAGTGCCTCGCGATTCACGGCGAACATTGATTGATCGTCGATAAAGCTGCCGTCCGGCGACTGTTCAATGCGGATACAGTTTGGCGTGATCACCGTGAAACGCGCATTCCCTTCAACGATGGGATTGGCATGGACAGCAACAGCCCCGGTCAGTCCGGCGAGGACCACGGCAAACATACTCAGGCGATTGGTGTGATGGTGTGGATTCATATTTTTGTTTCTCATTTAAGTTATGTGTCTAGGTTTTGTTTTAAACATGGCTGGCGAAGCGACGCTTATGGAAGGTCGACGCTTACGCGGAAAAAATCCGTGGGCTTATCCTGAGGAATATCCAGATAGAGTGCGCCAGCCTCATCCAGCGGACCGACCGGAGCGCCGACCGGAATCCAGTCGGCGGCATCGATTTTCATGGATTCTTCGAGCTGGTAAATCCGGCCGGCTTTTCCCGCGAGAACCAGACGAAGGTTTTCCGGGTTCACCCGCTCAATGCGTTCCGCCCGCAGCCACTCTCCGGCATCCAGCGGATCGGTACCGGCAATCCGTTCGTCTGCATCGCGCTGTCCGTCGCCGTCCGAGTCGGGATCAAGATAGTTCGGCAGGCCGTCGCCGTCCGGATCGCCATGGCCTTCGATGTGATCGCTGATGCCGTCCTCATCGGAATCAAAGATGCCGATGCTCAGTTCGATCGTCGATCCTACCGACCGCGAAGGCACCTGAACCTCGACAACCGGTCCTGCCAAAGGACGCGGAGCACTGCCCGCGCCGGCCAACGGAAGCTGCTCCTCCGAAGCCGAAGCCGCTGGCTTCAGCCAGAGAAAATCTGCTCCTTCCGTCAAAAGCGTTCCATCCAGAAGGACCCCCGTCGCCTCACTGCCGGCCGGCAATTGAACCCGCAGGGTCCACGCACGTTTACCAGGCGCGCCGGAATAACTGCCGACTGCGGCATCAACTGTCACAAACAGATTTCCCGCATCATTCCGGACATGCACCGCCGTGCTGCGCGATGCGCCCGTCTGGTAGTCCACCGATTCCCCGTCATCCTCATAAAGGAATCGGGTCGTTTCCTCGCCCGCTGCCGGCGCAATGGCGTCGAGCACCACATTTGTCCAAGGCTGCTCATCGGTATACTGCATGACAGGAACCGACAGAATGGCCGCCCCTTCGCGGGCAAACAGCGGCGTTTTCCAGAGCGTAGCGGGAACTTCGATCGTGGCCGGTCCGTTCACGATTTCGCCCGTCCAGAGATCATGCCAGTTTCCGGGCGGAATCCAGGCGGTGGTGATCTCGGAAGCGGCTTCTCCAAACCGACAGGTGGCGTCACCGCCGTTTTCAAAATATTCAATGCGCAGCGACAGCGATTCCCCTGCCGTCACATCAACGCTGGCGGTATAGGTTTCCAGCGCCTGGTCAACCCAGGTGTCCACGACTAATTGATCGTTAATCCAGACTCGTGCGCCGTCATCGACGGAAATGGCAAAGGTTTTTGTACCGGTTTCGGCAAACGGACCGATCCAGCCGGACCAGCGCACGGAAAAGGCATCGGATGGAACCGATCCGCCGGGGCTGCCGGTTCCCCATTCAAAGTCGACCGAGCTATCGATCCGGCTCAGAATCGGCATGCCGGACAGATTCATGTTGTCGAAATATTCAGCCGTAAGGCCGGTTTCGCTGCCGTTCTCCGTTGTATGCAGCAGTTCACTTCCAATCACGGAAACCGTTGTTCCGGAGGTAACGGGTATGACCAGCAGGTCGTCACCAAACAGGAATTCTCCGGATCCGGCGGCTTCAGAATAGGACGGCCATTCCAGATCGCAGCGACGCAGAAGCGGCATCCCGTCGGAGGCCGAACGAGCGGCGGCGGAATAGATCAGCGGCATGAGCCGGTAACGCAGTCGGACATATTCGGAGGCGATCGCTTCCGCCTCTTCGCCGAAGGCCCACGGATAGCGGATCTCGCCAGCGGTGCAATGCAGCCGGAAGACCGGACTGAAGGCGCCGAACTGCACCCAGCGCACATACCGTTCAGTCGTCGGCGCTCCGCGATGCCCCCCGCAATCCGGATGCAGATACGGCATCATGCGCAGGATTCCACCGTTCACGGAGTTGCTGATTTCTTCCTGCAGCGCACCCCAGTCATTTTCAACATCGCCCGACCACCAGATCGGAAAACGGTGCGCTGACGGATGGGATGGATTGTTCCATGCGCCGTTATCGATTCCGTCGACATTCGTCATGATCAGCGGGCGGCGTTCCGGCGCATAGCGCTGCGTCATATCGTGGTAGAGCCGCATGCCCCAGACTTCTTTCTGGATCCCGGGAACCGGTTCCTGGAGCGTGGTCCACCAGTTGCGGTCATACCACCAGACATCGGCGCCCATATCGAACAGCGATGTCAGCCCCTCCCAGCGATACTGCAGCTCCGCCGGATCGAGCGACGTATCCGCGATGGGTTCCGGATGGTCATTGAACATGACCTCCACGTTGCGGCCGTGCGCGCTGGCGAGGAAACGGCTCATGTCCGGAAACAGATCCGTATCGACTGCATAGCCGTCGGACGCCCCGACCCGCCAGTCGGTATCCACGACAAACATATCGAGCGGAATGGATTTCGAACGATACGTATCGATCACCTCCAGCGCCGATTCCTCGGTGTAGGGATAATAGCGGCTGTCCCAGAGACCGAAGGTTTTGAGCGGTGGCAGCGGAACCGGACCGGTCAGTTTCAGGAAGTCTTCACGAAAGCGGTCATCCGCCCCGTTCTCCATCAGGAAGACATACACGTCCGGCGCATCGTTATCGGAATCCCAGCC
>JAFGVP010000105.1 GCA_016937945.1 Pontiellaceae bacterium
CAAGCCCGTTAATCCTGTCTAAAAAATACCACGCCGAGTGGCCTTCTTCGCGTTCCTTGTGTCTTTGCGGTCAAAAAGAACTACTCAGCAACATCCGGGCTAATGGTATTATTGCTGTTTTTCAAACAACCCGTCTCTGCCTCGCCTCGAATCCTTCCGACCCTACCTCGCGGCAACGCCGGTGCTCTCAACGATCCGGTTCCGCTTCATAGCGGCCCGCTGGGAGCTTCATCCCAGTTACATGTCATGCCTGACGCACAGAAAAAGGGACGACTGAAAACAGTCGTCCCTACCTATACTCAATCAAAAGATAGGAGCTCGGGCTGAGCATCCATCCTGATTAGATCGAAGCGTATTCCTTGATCAGCGCGTTACCGACGATATCGCGCTGAATCTGGTTGGTTCCTTCGTAGATCTGCAGGATCTTGGCATCGCGCATCATTTTTTCTACCGGATATTCCTTCATGAAGCCGTAGCCACCGAGGACCTGAACAGCATCGGTAGTCACAGACATGGCAACATCTCCGGCGTAGTATTTGCACATCGCGGAAATCTTGGAGACATCCTTCGCTCCGGAATCAATCGTACGGCAGGCAGCATAAGTGATCGCACGGGCGGTTTCCACCTTGGTGGCCATATCAGCCAGCATCCATGCAAGACCTTGATTGGCGATGATCGGCTTGCCGAACTGTTCGCGAATCTTGGCATACTTGACGGCTTCGTCGAGCGCGCCTTGTGCAAGACCAACGCCCTGCGCCGCAATACCCGGGCGGGAGATATCGAAGGTTTTCATGGCGAGCAGGAAGCCCATGCCTTCGCGACCGATCAGGTTTTCAGCCGGCACTTCGCAGTCTTCGAAAATCAGCTCGCGGGTTGCGGAGGCGCGGATGCCCAGCTTGTCTTCCTTCTTGCCGAAGGAGAAGCCGGGAGTATCCTTTTCAACAATAAAGCAGGATACGCCACGGGCTCCTTTAGCTTTATTAGTGACCGCAAAAACGGTATAAATATCCGCCTCACCACCGTTGGTGATCCACTGCTTGGTTCCATTCAGGATATATTTATCCCCCTTCTTTACAGCGGTCGTTGCAATACCCCCTGCATCGGAACCGGCATTCGGCTCCGTCAGACCGAACGCGGCCCATTTTTCACCGGAAGCGAGCGGCGGAAGATATTTGGCTTTCTGCTCATCGGATGCACCGATCAGGATCGGGTCGGCACCGAGGGCATTGGCCGCAAAAGAAACAGAGACGCCGATGCAGTATTTTGACATGGTTTCAACCGCAAGACAAAATCCGAGTTGATCCGCACCAAACCCGCCGTATTCTTCGGGAATATAAAGCCCCATCAGATCCATCTGAGCCAGTTCTTTCAGCAGGTCGCCCGGAAAGATTCCTTTTTCATCCAGCTCCGCACGGACCGGAACAATGCGCTCCTTGCCGAAGTCATCAATCAGATTGACGATCTCCTGCTGGTCTTCGGTAATGCCATAGTTAATATTTGCACCCATCTTGTTCTCCTGTTAGTTACTCGTTAAACTCTCCGCCCCGAAGCGAGGCAGGAACCCCATTATTATTTGACCGGATAACAGGATATTCGGGATTCAAAACAATCGGATCATCCTGTTTATCCAGTCCAAAATCACTCGCCCTGCGCTTCCAGGAAACGTTCAGCTTCCAACGCGGCGGCACAACCGGTTCCGGCGGCCGTAATGGCCTGACGATAAACAGCATCGGCCACATCGCCCGCGGCGTAAACACCATCAATCTTTGTCTTCACCCCGTCCGCAATCAGGTAGCCGGCCTCGTTCAGGTCGAGCTGCCCCACAAACGGATCGGTATTCGGCTTATGACCGATCGCGGAAAAATATCCCTTGGCCGGAATCTCCGTGGTTTCACCTGTATCCACATTTTTGATCCGCACTGCGGTAACGCCGGTCTCATCACCCAGAATTTCATCAATCACCGAATTCCAGGCCATCTCGACCTTGGGATGATTGATCGCGCGGTCGGCCATGATTTTGGAGGCTCGCAGCTCATCACGACGATGCACCAGCGTCACTTTCGACGCAAAACGGGTCAGGAAGGTAGCCTCTTCGCAGGCGGTATCGCCGCCGCCAACCACAACCACCGGAACGTCCTTATAGAAGGCTCCGTCGCAGGTGGCGCAGGCGGACACCCCGCGCCCCATGAATTTCCGTTCGGATTCGAGCCCGAGGTATTTGGCTGTCGCGCCGGTCGCAATAATCACCGTCTCGGCTTCGATCGGGTCGCCAACCATCATTTCAAGCTTGAACGGACGCGATGAAAAATCCGCTTTGGCCACGGCATCATACTGCATGAAACGGGCACCGAAGCGTTCGGCCTGGGCACGGAACTGGTCCATCAGCTGCGTGCCGTCAATCCCTTCCGGAAATCCGGGAAAGTTTTCCACATCATTCGTGGTGGTCAACTGACCGCCCGGCTGCATGCCTTCAATCACGAGCGGGTTCAGGTTTGCGCGGGCGGTATAAATTGCAGCGGTATATCCGGCGGCGCCGGCTCCGATAATGACGACTTTTTCCATGATAAATCCCTTTCTTGAATTATAAGCGGAGAGCTTACAGATGAAGCGGATTCGATTCAAACAGCCATGACATTTTTTACCACAGAGACACAGAGGCGTCGGACAGACCCACGATCACAGCCCCCGAGTCCCTGCGGTGTTCATATTAATTCTTTGCAGCGGCAATCTGCTTCTGGAATTCCGGAACGATTTCGTGCAGGTCGCCGATGAGTCCGAAGTCGGCCACATCAAAGATCGGCGCATCCGGATCTTTATTAACCGCGACAATCACATCCGAGCTCTGCATACCGGCGAGATGCTGAATGGCGCCGGAGATCCCACAGGCCACATAAACCACCGGACAAACCGTCTTACCGGTCTGCCCCACCTGATGGTGATGCGAAATCCAGCCGGCATCCACCGTGGCGCGCGATGCACCGACCGCAGCACCAAGCTCGGCGGCGAGGTCATAGATAATCTTAAAGTTTTCGGGCTTACCGACTCCGCGACCGCCGGACACAATAAACTGAGCCGCATTGAGGTCGATGGTGTTATCCGCTTCATGGACCGATTCCAGCCGGCGCATACGTTCCGGAACGCCGGAAAGATCCACCGCATACGGAACCTGTTCGCCAGCTTCGTTCTCGGAAATCTTCGTCTTCTTGAAAACATTGGAACGAACCGTCGCCATCTGCGGACGATTATCCGGACAGATGATGGTGGCCATAATATTTCCGCCGAATGCCGGACGGGTCTGCAACAGATTGCCGGCCTCGACGTCGAAATCGAGCTGGGTGCAGTCCGCAGTCAGGCCGGCGTCAACCATCACAGCCACGGTCGGCGCGAGACTGCGACCGATGGTGGTTGCCCCGTAAAGCACGATTTCCGGCTTCTTTTCGTTGATCAGCTGGGCAACGGCGCGGGAATAGTAGTCGTTCTGGTAATCCTTCAGCTTGGGATCATCAATGGTGTACACCTTCTTTGCCCCGAAGTTGTACAGCTCCTGACAGAGAACGGCGCCGTTATCGGAAGGAAGAACCGCGCAGAGCGTGTAGCCCGATTTTTCGCAAAGGATCTGTCCTTCGCTGAGGAGTTCGTTAACCACGCCGGCAATTTTGCCATCGCGCTGCTCCGCAAAAACCCAAAGTTCCTTTGTCGTGCTCATAGTACGTTACGCTCCTTCAGCTTCTTGATGAGTTCGGTGACCATTTCGGCCGGTTCTCCGGAGAGAATTTCCTTATTCAGTTTAACCGGCGGCGCAAATACCTTGCTTACCTTGGTCGGCGATCCGGCAAGGCCGATCTTCTCTTCATCGGGCTGTAGCTCATCAAAGCCCCAGCAGGGAATCTCGGCCTTCTTGGCAGCCATCTTTTTCTTCAGCGACGGCATGCGGAGCTGGTTGGCCTCTTTCACGACGGTCAACGCGCAGGGTTTGTCGATATCCCAGACTTCATAGCCGTCTTCCGTTACCTTGGTGACCTTATAGGTATCTCCGGTCACTTCGATGGCCTTGGCATAAGTGAGTGTCGGAATATCGAGGAAATGTGCCACGCCCGGACCGACCTGGGCGGTATCGCCGTCGATCGCCTGCTTGCCGAAGAGTACGAGATCCACGTTTTCAAGCTTCTTGATGGCGAGGCTGATGGTGTAGGAGGTCGCCCAGGTGTCGGCACCGCCGAATTTACGATCGGAAATCAGGATGGCGTCATCGGCACCGTGAGACAGCGCGGTGCGGAGGGCCTCTTCGGCCTGCGGCGGCCCCATGGAGATCACGGTTACCTTACCGCCATGTGCGTCCTTGAGCTGAAGCGCCATTTCGAGCGCATTCTCATCGAACGGATTGATAATACTCGGAACCCCTGCCCGGTTCAGTCGATTCGTTTCGCGGTCAATCGTGACCTTGTCCGAATCGGGCACCTGCTTGATGCATACTACGATGTTCATCAACACCCCTTTCCCAGTTTGAAAAATAAAAGGCCCATGTATATGTCAAGCGCCCTGCCGGCTCAAGCGGAAACGCCGACAACCCGTATGGATTTGATTAAAGCCCTGATTTTAGAATAAAATCGGCAAGATGCCGTCATTCCAGACAAACTTTCGCATCAGTGCGAAAACGTGCCTTATGCCAACATGACACTCCGAACCCATTTCCGGCGCCGAAGCCGTTAAATACACCAGAACCATCCAGCGGTTAAAACAACCTCCAGAACAACGGAAGAATGGCATAATCAATGCTCTTTATTGACTGAATCAGTGTGGGTTAGACGAATGAAGAGAGTGCATACAACCGAAGAAGCAGCCGCAATGCCAGCCGCCGCCAAACAGCGATGCGCAGGAACTTCGATTATCGAAGTCATGATTGCGTTGGTTGTTTTTGCCACCTTTGCCGTCGGAACCTGCAAACTGCTTATTTCCCAACGCAAGGTGCTGGACATGGCCCGCGACCACTATGTGGCCGCCAATCTGGCCAAAAGCCGCATGGAGCTGGCCCGAACTTTCGAATTCGAACAACTGCCCGAATTGGCTGAAGAAAAAATCCTGCTCGATGAGAGCGGCATCCCCAATGTTCACGGGAATTATCGCCGGACCACAAAGATCACCAACCTGAGCAGCAATCTCTATGAAATGGCCATCATCGTAGACATTAAAAACCGAAGAACCCTCGAGTTTGCTCCGGCCGAACAGACCATTAACACCTACGTATCGAAGCATCTATGATCACTTCGCCCTCCAGTTCGACGCGCTTTAAACGGGGATTCACTCTGGTGGAAACCAGCGTAGCGACCACGCTGACCACTCTGGTGCTGGGGCTGGCTATCGGCGGCTTTATGTTTGCCCTGAAAAACAGTAACGAAAGTGATATTCAGAGCGAACTGGACATAGATGTGCAAATTGCCATGGAACGGCTAAAGAAGGATCTTCGGCTCTCCTCGCTCCATGAAATATTTTATTTTCCTTCCGGCCCCGGTCCCTATACCGCCCTTAGCTTTCCCATGGCTGAAGACAGCGATGGCGACGGACTGTTTGAGCTGGACGAAAATGGCATGATTATCTGGGATAAAACACTGGTTTACCATATCTGGCCAAGCAGTCCGCACCAGCTTCGCGTAACCACCTTTACGAACCGCGACAACGACCTGACCGATGCCCAGCGGCAGGCCCAGCTCGAAGCCGTGGTAGCTACAGGATACGGAACCTCTACATACAACGGCGCCAATGCATCAACGGATGTGGTTTTTGAAAATCTGCTGAACTGGAAAATCCGGCCACAGCAGGGTGTTTTCGATGCCTACTCCCCCACCGTGGAGCGCGAACCCGTCAGCTTCGGATTCACCCCGTTGACCGCCGGCTCCCATACTTTTCAGTTCAAGGTCGTCGGGAAGAATGATTCATCATCCGGCTACTATGTCGGAATCGACCAGCTTACGGTTTCTCCTTCCTACGGCGAACGCGAGGCGGAGGCCCAGCTTCCGGCAACGGCACAGATCGGAGCCGCCTGCTCAGCACAGTTTATGGACAGCGGATCATGGAAAGGAAACTATCAGCTGCTCTTCCCGGCAGGCGCCGTAGGACACTCTTTCAGCCTGAGCATGGAAAACGATCGATGGGAAGAGACCAATTTCGGGGCGCTGGGTTATGCGGCGCAGAATACAGAAGTGGTTTTTGACGAAACCCTGAGCCCGAAGGACTATGTCGTAAAACTTCAGGGCAATGATATTACGTGGAATGCCGAACTTCAGACCGATACGGAGGTGCCCGGCTCCGTGACCAATACCGCATTTCAGGGAAACTGGATTGCCGTCCATGTTAACGGATCCGAGCTGCTCACCAACGGCAATTGGATTGCCTATAACGGTCGGAAATGCCGTCTGACATTCCAGGCCGGCACAGTGGGCGATCTCAAAATTGATGCAGCCTACATCGGCGCCACGCCCAGTTCAGAGCAGGTTCAGTTCGGCTTTGCATCCTCCTACGCTCTGGCCACTTTTTCGGGATCTCCGGTCAGTCCGGTGATTCCGGCCGGAGCGACGGCAACCAGCGACTGGATCAATCTGGAAATCAACAAGACCAACAATTACATGGTGATTTACCTGATCAATAACTCCCCTGATTACTGTTATCCCGCCGTATGGCAGAATCAGCGGACTACCGAGCCGGAATCCTATCTCTATTCCACAGGTTACGTGACAAACTGCGTCTACGGACTGGCCTCTGTCACAGCCAGCTACCCGGATCAGGGAACTTATACTTCCCAGATTTTTGATACCCGGCTCGACAGTCCGATCTACAATGACATTTCATGGAACGCCGTTATTCCCGGCGGTTGTTCGTTAAAAACAATGGTTCGCACCGGTGACCAGCCGGACCTATCTGATGCCTCTGATTGGTCCGTTATGACCCCATCGGGCATTTCACCGCGTTCAATCGGAGCCGGATATAAGCGCTACGTCCAGTTTCAGGCTCAAATGACCTCCAGCATGGATGGACTCTTCACGCCCCGCCTTCAGGATGTGACCATTGACTGGACCGGTGAAATGCAGTTGGTAAATGTCAGCGGAGTAATGACCAAGGGGCCGAATTACGGGGTTATCGAAGTCTATGCGGATGGCGTTGCCCTGCAATCCGCCTTATCGATCGACCTGATGATCTACAGGGATATTTACAGCCTCAATAAGGCAAACAAACGTGTTACCTCGTCGCTGCTCGCCGAGATACGGCCGCGGAATACGGGGAGATAGAAAACGGAGACAGCCATGAATGCAGAAAAAAGAAACCCAGCCAACAAAGACGGATTTGCGCTGCTCATCGTCATGTTCTTTGTTGCAGCCATATCCACGTTCCTCGGAATGATGGTCTACTCCTCCTCGCAGCGGGCTTTTACCGCCCGAAAACTGACGGAGGAGATCAAGGCGAAGGCCATGGCAGAAGCCGGTTGCGAGTATGGTTACGCGATCCTATCGACGGATTGGGATGCCCGCTATGATCCATCATCCTTTACCGGCCCGACGGCGGAAACGTCCGAAACCCAGCTGAGCTCTGTTTCCGGGTACCAGATTGCCGGCGACGATGACGCGCATTATCTGCTCGATGTTGATGCCATTGGAGATGTCTCTGCACTGGTAACCTCCACCGGCACCTGCGGATCGGTTACGGCGGTATCCATTGTCAGCATCCAGAATATAGGAGGCAGCAGTGCTGATGGTGAGGTCCTGAGCGGAGAAGCCTTTGAGTATGCGATTCTTTGTGGCGGCGAATTCGACTTCAGCGGATGCGGCTCGATTGTATCTCCGAGCGGAACTGCCAAGTTTCATGCCAATGGCGACATGTTTCTGCGAGGAAATACGGATGCCCTTATCAATCTTTCCTCCTCATCAATGATCAAAATCAACAACAACGTCACCGTTGGCGGCAACGTTACGGCTCCGGATCTTTCCTACAAGGCAAGCAAGGTTTCAATTGGAGGATCCGCTACAGCAGCAACGGTAGACATTGTTGAAATTCCGGATATCGACCTCACCCCCTATTACAACTGGGCACTGGAACACGGCGAAGTTTATAACGGATTCACCTCCACCACGGATATCAACCCCAACGGCGGAATCCTTTGGGTTAACGGCGATGTTCACATTTCAGCGCACTCCGTAGTGAACGGATCGATCATTGCCACCGGTGACATCAACATGTCCGGACAGGTGGACATCAACCCCACCACCTGCAAATTCGGACTGGTTTCCCGTGATGGCGACATCCAGATCACCTCAAGCGGAACGATCTATGGTCTGATCTATGCAAAAACGGGCGGACTGCAGCACACTGCCAACGGGCAGGTCTGCGGACAGGTAATTGTAAATGGCGACATCAAAAAGGCTGGAAACTCCGATATTATGAGCGCCTTCGCCACCAACGTTCCATCGCCCCCGAGCGGCAGCACAACCACTGACTTTATTGCCATTGCCGCCTGGCAGAAATAATCAATCTCCCTACCCAACAACACCGGCCCCGATCCCCCACTCCCTGGGATCGGGGCCACTTTTTTGTCCACAACGCATCCAGACTATAGATGCGGCGACTAAATGTTGTGAGGATTGCCACAAAAACACCAAAATGCACAAAGAGGCAGATGCTTATTATCGTGCATTCTTGTGTTTTTTGTGGCCATTACTCTACACCCTTGGAATCTCAATATTTAATCGCCGGAGCAATAATACCTCAAAATCCGTACAAGTTGTTAAAATGGTGCGCACGACAATGAAATATCATCAATATCAGTGAAATAAGTCCGGCGGAAAAAAATGCCTCTCCTTTTCAGCAGATTTAAGCCGCCTGATTTTATGACCGAACAACACAGCATCCGCGAGATATCCTGGGG
>JAFGVP010000018.1 GCA_016937945.1 Pontiellaceae bacterium
GCTCCCTCCCGAACTGCCTCCCGGACTGCCTCGGCACAAAACTTCCTCAGTTTATCACCATCACCGCAGCCATTCTCGCCGGAGCCCTCACCTATCTTGTAACAACTCTGGTTCTTCGCGCGCCGGAGTTGGGAGAAATCCGATCCAGTCTGCGAAGGAAATAGCTGAAAATTGTATGTCGACCAACCACTATGCCCAGCTCTGCCGCCTTGCCG
Source organism: Pontiellaceae bacterium (assembly GCA_016937945.1). Lineage (GTDB taxonomy): Bacteria > Verrucomicrobiota > Kiritimatiellia > Kiritimatiellales > Pontiellaceae > Pontiella. The sequence goes on from JAFGVP010000018.1 coordinate 216, forward strand.
GGAAGGCTGTCGTCGATTTTAACATGATTTCCGAGGGCGACCGTCTGCTCGTTGGAGTCAGCGGCGGCACGGATTCCATGATGCTGATGCATGTGCTGGATCGATTGCGCAAACGGGCTCCGATTCGCTTTGATCTGTTTGCTGTCACGATTGACGAGGGATTCGAGGGAATCTGCCACACGTCGTTGGCGGCATACGCCGCCGAACAAAAATGGAATTTTGAGATCATTGAGGCGCCGATCGCCGGACTGATCAAAGAAAAGGAAACCGAGTCAAAACCCTGCGGACTCTGTTCGCGTCTCCGGCGCGGTTTTATTCACGGACATGCCGACAAACTCGGTTGCAACAAGATTGCCCTCGGACATCATCGCGACGACCTGTGCGTCAGCCTTCTCATGGGACTGTTTCGCGGAACCGGACTAAAGACCATGGCCCCGAATGTTCCTGCGGACCACGAAACAAAGCATCTGGTCCGACCGCTCTGCTATGCGTCGAAGGATCTGATCAATGCCGCATCAAAGCCCTTTGAATTTCCGGACGTCGGCGCATGCGACTATGCGGATCAACTGAATGAATCCGGCGACCGCGCCTATCTGGAACGACTGCTTGCCAACCTCGAAGACCAGTTCCCGAATATCGGAAAAAGCATGCTTCATTCCATGCAGGATGTTCGCCCCGACTACCTGCTGGACAAACGATTTCTGTCTGAAAAAAATATTCGGAAACGAATAAGTGTACAGAATTCAACTTGACTCAAAACGAAGATGGTGATCGCATGTAACGGCATTTGGCATACTTTGCAATCGAAACAAATGAATCGCCGCAAAATGAAACTTCTTATTCACAGAAAGAAGCAGGATCCGGTCGATAAGGATTCAAGGAATCCACCAGTTGTACTGTCAAAAACGGGCACTCGCAGGGTTCTTTGCGGTGTACTGTTATCGTTGGTGCCGCTCACGCTTTATCCCGGAATATCAGCCGCGGAAACGCCGGAGAACACCCCCGGAAAACAACGGATTCTGATTGCCGGATCCAGCACCATCAACCCACTCATCCGGGAGATTGCCGATCGGTACTGCCAGACACATCCGGACGTCGAAATCATGGTGGAATCGATTGGATCCGGCAAAGGTGCAAAGAATGCCCTGAACGGACAGATTGACATCGGAATGGTCGCCCGCCCGCTCAAAGAAAATGAAACGGACCTGTTCTCAATTCCGATTGCACGTGATGGAACTGCATTCGTGATCAACTCAGCTAACCCGGTCAGGTCCATCACCAAGGAACAGGCAACGGATATATTTAAAGGGAAACTTACAAACTGGAAACAGCTTGGAGGTAAAGATCAGACCATATCCCTCCTGACACGAGCCAGACATCAGGGGGTGACCTCCGTGGTTCTGGAATATCTTGGCATCGACGACGCTGCCATCAATCTCCCGAATGAGGCCCTGCTGAACGAAGACATTGTCGATAAGCTCTGCACGCAGCAGGCGGCGTTTTCGATTTTATCCATTGGAGCGTTGTCGGAGGCAATTGAGGCAAAGCGGAATATCACAGCACTGTCGATTGACGAAATAAAGCCGGACATTGACTCCATTCGGGACGGATCGTGGCCCATGACACGCTCGCTGATGCTTGTGACCCGAAGCGTCCCGACGGGACATATCCGGGAATTTATCAAACTAACCCTTTCAAAGGAAATGCACTCCGTTATCAAGGCACATGGTTTCATCCCATACTAGTCTCCCGTCATCATGCCGACTCATAATTCCATAGAATGGAAAGGCTCGGTACTTTCCCTGGTAAAACGAGGAGTTGTCATTGCTTCCGTCTTCCTGATTGCAATGACTGTTTCGGTCTTCTGGCTCAGCGTTAAGCTGAAAAAACAGGTTGATGGGGATTATCAGGTTTTACAGGCAACCACCCTGCTGGCCCGAACCGAATCCGATCTATGGCGCCTTCGGAATGCGTTTCCGGCGTTTGTCATCGGCGACGAGCTTCAGCAACAGCAGATCCTGAACAAACAGGATACGCTATGCAGCAACATTGAAGCCCATTTAAGATCCTATGAGTTTGCCTCTGAATGTGATGAAGGTCGCCAGCTGGCGGTAAAGGCCATCTCGGCATTCGAGCGTTATCGCGATGTCCGGCCCCGTTTTTTTGAACTCTGGCAAAAGGGCGAGCACGAGGCGGCCACAGCATGGGATGATCTGACAGCAAAGCCTTTCGGCCGGGAAACCGTGGCCATGATGGATGTTCTGATCGAACACCAGCGCAATCATGCCGAGGAGCTGCACCAGCGAAACCACCGGATTATCCTGCGGCAGTTCATCCTTCTTGGAATAAGCATGCTGGCCGTACTCATAGGCCTGATGGTGCTCCTCTGGCTGCTCCTTAGACTGCTCGCCCCGGTTCGGGCCCTCGATGCAAGGGCTCGATCAATCGTAAAAGAACAGTTTGGCGAGATTGTTTCCGACCCAACCAATACCAATGAATTTGCATCCCTTACACAGCATGTAAACCATATGTCGGAACGACTGATTGCCTACACCGAAGAACTCAAGTCATCCAGAGCTCGAATGGCCTTTGTTCAGGAAAATGCCCCGGTTGCCATTTTCATGGCCAATGCCGACTCAGGTCACGCCATCACATTCATGAGCGAAGGGGTGTATCGCCTGCTGGGATACTTTTCCTCAAAGTTTGTCGACACGCCGGACTTCTGGGAGAAAAACATCCATCCGCAAGATAGAAGCCGGGTTCTATCCAGCATCGAATCCCTTTCTGAAAGAGAAATCCTTATCCATGAGTACCGTTTCCGGCACTCCGACTCATCGTGGAGCTGGATTCATTCCGAAATCAAACTGATCAGGCACTCCGACGGCTCACCGAATGAGATTGCGGGTGTCTGGTTTGATGTAACCGACCGGAGAGCAGCCGAGGAGGCCCTCCAGAAGGCCATGAAGGTCGCGAATGAGACAAGCGACGCAAAAAGCACGTTTCTTGCAAACATGAGCCACGAAATCCGCACCCCCATGAACGGCATCATCGGCATGACGCATCTGGCTCTGCAGACCGAGCTGAACGAACAGCAGAAAAACTTTATCTCAAAGGCACACATCTCAGCTGAATACCTGCTTGGAATTCTTAACGATATTCTCGATTTCTCAAAAATCGAAGCTGGAAAAATGGAGTTGGAGCATATCCGGTTCAGCCTCTCTGAATCGCTTAACAACACAAACATTCTGGTTGGTCCGAAAGCAGAGGAAAAAGGAATCAACCTGAATATTGAGGTCGACAAAAGGATTCCCGACCAATTGACCGGCGATCCACTGCGTCTATGTCAGGTCCTGATCAACCTGATCGGCAATGCCGTCAAATTTAGCACGAACGGAGATACCGTTGATCTCATCATCACGCCGACGGAACAAACCGAACATCAGGTAACCCTGACCTTTACCGTCCGTGACACCGGAATCGGGATGACAGAGGATCAGATGAAAAAACTGTTCAGGCCATTTTCCCAGGCGGATGCATCAACGACCCGCAGATACGGAGGAACCGGGCTCGGGCTGATTATTTCCCGCGAAATCGTCCAGCGGATGGGCGGGACGATTGAAGTGGAAAGCGAAGTCGGCAAAGGAAGCATCTTCCGATTCTCCATTCGGCTGGATATTCAGGAAAACGATATTTCCGCCATATCACCAAAAAAGACAAAACGGGAGCAGGCCGAACGCGCGGCGAAAAAACTGGTCGGCAAACGCGTGCTCCTCGTCGAGGATGATGAAATCAGCATTGAACTGATGAATGAACTGCTGACGATGCAGGATATTCTGGTACAGATTGCAAAAAACGGGCAGCAGGCGATTGATCTGCTGGACTGCCATGAATTTGACGGAATCCTCATGGACTCAGAGATGCCCGTAATGAATGGAATTGAAACGACAAAGCGGATCCGGGAACACAGCCATTTAAAAGAGATTCCCATCATTTTGCTAAGCGCAAAAACCACAAGAGAAGAACAGGTCGCGGCACTTGATGCAGGAATGAATGCCCATATCAGCAAACCGGTTGATCCGGAAATTCTCTTTATCACACTGGCGCAGTGGCTTGTTCCGGCGCCCTCGCAATAAACAATCTATCCGTCCGGCATCCCTCGCCATCGATCCATGGTGATTATTATGACGTTTCCGGGATCGACCCGACGGCAGTGAAATGCGAGGTTCTGGTTTCAATTAAGGCTGTACGCCCATAAACCGATTCTTCAAAACGGACTGAGAAAGTCCGAAAAAAAGCAAAGCAGAAACCTCGGCACGATTAGACGAGACAGCTCATCCAATAGAAAAACAGCCTCGATTACACTGGTCAGTCTGTTGTCTATACTTGCATCGCAGGCAATCCTGTCTGTTGGCTACAGCATTAGCGGAACGGACATTCGCGGATCGGAAATCGCCTTATGCATCATGGCCCCGCTGCTTATCGCATCCGCTGTTTCGAGGTACCTCTTCGGCCTTATCCGAAAACTGGCGCGACTTGAATCCCAACTGCGCCTGAGAATCACGAAGGAAAAAAGAAGTCTATCTGGCGACAATTCAGGGAGCGCAGCACGAACAACCAGCTGAACGGACTGATTCTCATGGATATTAAAATCCGAAAGCACTCCGAATTTGACCCAAGGAGAAAGCAGCTGCTCGACAGTCTGGTGTCGGATTCAAAAGATCTGCTGAAGGATCTTTCCTCCGTAGAGGAAATCGACCCCGAAAAGATCAGCAAATCCATCACTCCGTGCACTCAATAATCAGCTGACCGAAGTTTCTTTACATAATGATTTCTCTCGCAGGACATGCGTTCTATACTACGGCGCATGAAATGCATTATGGCACTTGATCAGGGTACCACCAGTTCGCGAGCCATCATTTTTGATCATGAGGGGCGCATCCGTTCTGCTGCACAGCAGGAATTCCGGCAGCACTACCCCCGCCCCGGCTGGGTAGAACACAATCCAGAAGATATCTGGGTAGCGCAGCAGTTAACCGCCCGAAAAGCAATGCACCATGCGGGAGTTCATGCGGAAGATATCGTTGCGATCGGCATAACCAACCAGCGGGAAACCACAGTTGTATGGAACCGCGAAACCGGCATTCCCATTCATCCAGCCATCGTGTGGCAGGATCGAAGAACCGCTGATATCTGCGCCCGGCTCAGATCCGACGGAGCCGGGGATCTATTTCATCAAACAACAGGTCTTTATCTGGACCCCTATTTTTCCGGCACGAAAATCCGCTGGCTGCTGGACCATGTAGACGGTGCCCGCGATCAAGCAGAACGCGGAGAACTGGCCTTCGGGACTATAGATTCGTGGCTCATCTGGAAATTGACACGCGGCCGGCTCCACCAGACCGACAGCACCAACGCGTCACGCACCCTGTTGTTCAACATTCATTCCCGGGAATGGGATGATGAGCTTCTGAACCTTCTCGACATTCCGAGAAGCATGCTCCCGGAAGTTCGCGCATCGAGCGGAATATACGGACAGGTTGATTCATATCTCTGCGAATGCGGATGCCCGATAGCCGGCGTGGCAGGAGACCAGCATGCCGCCCTTTTCGGCCAGAACTGCTTTGCTAAAGGAAGCTCAAAAAACACGTACGGAACCGGTTGCTTCATGCTCATGAATACAGGCGATACTCCGGTGAACTCCCAAAACAAATTGATCACCACCATGGCATGGCAGCAGGGTGACGAATCGATGTATGCCCTTGAAGGCAGTGTTTTTGCCGGAGGAGCCGTTGTGCAGTGGCTTCGGGACGAGTTGGGTATTATCTCCTCTGCCTCCGAGATCGAATCGCTGGCACGCGAGGTTTCCGATTCCGGAGGCGTCTGTTTTGTACCGGCCTTTGCCGGACTTGGAGCACCGCATTGGGATCCGCACGCCCGGGGAACCATCATTGGGCTCACCCGCGGCTCGGGGAAAGCCCATCTGGCACGTGCGGCTCTGGAGTCGATGTGCTTCCAGTCCATGGAGGTGCTTCGCTCCATGGAAAAGGATGCAGGTGTCCCGACCCGCCGCCTCAAGGTTGATGGAGGGGCCTGTGCAAACAATCTGTTGATGCAGATCCAGGCAGATCTTCTGCAGATTCCGATCGAACGTCCGGCCCAGATCGAAACCACAGCCTTCGGCGCTGCCGCATTGGCCGGACTGGCCGTCGGTTTCTGGAAAGACCGGCAAGAGTTTGTTCAACTGCAGGAGATGGATCGCGTTTTTGAACCGCAAATCAGTCCCGACGAAGCTGAAAGCCGCTTGGCCCAATGGCAACGAGCTGTGGAACGAAGCAGGGAATGGTCGGAAGATTAAGACACAATAATATTTTGGAGGAATTCGTGATTATCGGCGTACCACGTGAAGTGAAAAAGGATGAATATCGTATTGCAATGCTGCCGGTGGGCGCCAGCCTGTTGATCAAGGACGGCCATCGTGTCCTGATTGAAAAGGATGCGGGTATCGGAAGCGGCTTCAGCAATGCGGATTACCATGCGGTCGGGGCGGAAATCATTGAATCCCCTCAGTCCCTTTTTGAAGAAGCTGAGATGATCATTAAAGTCAAGGAACCGCAGCCGGAGGAGATTAAGCGACTTCGCAACGGGCAGATACTCTTCTGCTATTTTCACTTTGCCAGCTCGCCGGAATTGACTGAAGACTGTCTGAACAGCGGCATCACGGCTATTGCCTACGAAACCCTGACCGACGCAGGCGGTCGGTTACCGTTACTCACTCCCATGAGCGAGGTCGCCGGAAAGATGTCCGCTCAGGAGGGAGCAAAGTGTCTTGAGAAACCCATGATGGGACGCGGCATCCTGCTGGGAGGAGTTCCCGGCGTTGCACCGGCAAATGTTCTGGTTCTTGGCGGCGGGGTTGTTGGAACCAATGCGGCCCGCGTGGCCGCCGGACTGGGAGCCAATGTGACCATCATGGATATCAATCTGGAACGGTTGCGACAGCTCGATGCCATCATGCCCCCAAATGTAACAACGCTCTTTTGCGAACCGCATGCCATCGAACAGTATGCGGTGACCGCCGACCTTGTGATCGGCTCCGTCCTGATTCCCGGAGCAAAAGCGCCGCGCCTGATCACCCGCGAACTCGTCGGACGAATGGAACGCGGCGCCGTAATCGTGGATGTCTGCATTGACCAGGGAGGCTGCAGTGAAACTAGCCGGCCGACCACCCACAGCGACCCGGTTTATATCGTCGACGAGGTCGTTCATTACTGCGTGGCAAACATGCCGGGCGCTGTCGGGCGAACCAGCAGCCATGCGCTCTGTAATGCGACGCTCGCCTATTGCCGCGAACTGGCTGCGCTGGGATTGGACGGATTCCTTCAGAAAAGCCCCGGACGGGCGGCCGCATTGAATATGCGGGACGGACACATAACCTGCCCTGCCGTGGCCGAGGCCTTTCCGGATCTGTGATTCAGGAACAACCGGAAACTATAATTCAACAAGCTCCGCCGCACCGTTCGTCAGATCAAGGACCATGCAGGTCAGCGGGCTACCTCGCCCTGCCGTTCCGGGATTAATGCATCGGGTTTTTCTGCTGGTATGATCATGAACCTCATGGCTGTGTCCAGAAAGAACAAGGTCATACGCTCCACAGAACACAGCCCTCGCATAGCGCCGGGTATCATCGCCATGAATCAGGGCGATGCGATAATGTTCCAGAGCAATATCACCGAAGCGCCCATGCAGGATGACGCCGATATTTGAAGGATAGAATTTCCAATCATCCGAATATACATCCACGTTTCCTAAAACGGCATGCACCTGACACCCGCCGGGATGACAGATCGTGGCGAGTTCGGTCAGCACATCCATGCCACCGATATCCCCACAATGAAAGACGGCACAAACGCCGGCCTCACGAAAACAGCGTGCCGCCTTTTCCGTCGATTTAATATTCCCGTGTGTGTCGGACAGAATTCCTATCTTCATGCCGGAAGCGTGGCACGGGACTTCGTTTTCAATAAACCAAAAACATGAATTTTTTGTCGATTCGATGCGGGGCGTGGTTTAGTTTTTTAGGCCAATTTTCAACGGAGGAACATTTTTATGATCAAGGCAAAGATTATCGGAGCCGGCGGCTATGGAGGTGTAGGAATCACGGAGCTGTTGCTGCGGCACCCGGAGGCTGAAATCGGCTGTCTTGTAAGCCTGTCCGACACCGGCCGCAGAATGAGCGAAGTATTCCCGCATCTGCGCGGATTCTGTGACGATGTGATTGTTTCTCCGGATGATCCGAAAAACAAGGAAGCCTATGATGTTGTATTCTTTTCCACTCCGGATGGCGTGGGCATGCTCAGCGCGGAAGAAGAGATTGCGCGCGGCGCGAAGGTAATCGACTACAGTGGCGACTTTCGCTTCGGCAGCGTAGAACGTTATGCCGAATACGCGAACTTTATCGGGAGGGATCCGATTCATAAAACACCGGCCCTGCTGAATGAAACCGTATACGGTCTGGCGGAACTGCATGATATTACCTCAACACAGAGCATCGTCGGCAATCCGGGATGTTTTGCCGTCAGCTGCATTCTGGGTCTGGCTCCGGCGGTTGACGCCGGCATCATTGATACCAAAAGCATTATCTGCGACTGCAAAACGGGGGTCTCCGGCGCCGGCAAAAAACCGAACGCGGCATTCCACTATCCAAACCGTTACGACAACATGAATGCCTATAAACTGGCCGGTCACCAGCATGTCGTGGAAATCGAGCAGGAGCTTGGACTGCTGGGCGACTCCGACGTTCAGATTACGTTCACCGCTCAGGTCGTTCCGGTCTGCCGCGGAATTATGTCCTGTCTTTACGCGACACTGGACGGTCAGACGGCCGATGACGTACTTGAAATCTATCGGGAGTTTAACCGCGATAACCAGTTTGTAAGGATCAGTGATGCAAAAACACCGGCCAGCATCGCCGATGTACGCGGCACGAACTATTGCAACCTGACCGTGGATGTGGACCAGAGAAACAACCGGCTTCGGATTATTTCGCACATTGACAATCTGATGAAAGGCCAAGCGGGCAACGCGTTGCAGAATATGAACCTGATGTTCGGACTCGAAGCTGGTATGGGTCTTGCGAATCCGGGGCAGTATCCTTAAATGCTTTGATGCGGGACTATGAGTATGAGTAAGTATGTAAAGCCGGTGATTGCGGCACTGACAGTGGTTGTTTACCTGCTGGCCTTGCGTTTCATTGCTCCGCCCATGCGGCCCTGCTTTCTCATTGGACCTGCCGTGGCAGGACTGGTGGCATGGCTGAGCGGCCGCGTTGCCGGCCTGATGGTGGCCATGCTCCTGTTGCCGGCCACGCGATTTATTTACTCTCAGTTCGATATATCCATTGGATTTTCAACCTATGTCACGTCACCGTCCTACATCGCACTGATGGCCTTCGCAGCGCTCGGCGTCGGGAGTGCACGGAACTATTCTAACGCCCTGAAACGGCGGATTGAGGACTATTGGAAGGCGAACGAAAACCTGCAACGAAAACTCTCTTCAGTACAGGAACCCGGGGGGCTTTACAACATCTGCAGTCAATGTAAGAGCATGAAGTCAGAAAACGGCAACTGGGAGTCAGTGAATGATTTCCTGCAAAAAAACACCAAGATGCAACTTACGCACTGTATCTGCCCGGATTGTACCGAAAGCTATCAGGATCAGGAAATCGAATTTAATCCCGAACGCTTCTAATCCACCAGCTCATGGCGGATGTTGTGCCCTAGATGACAGGTGATTTCGTACGGAATGGTTCCCGCCAGCCGGGCAAGGTTTTCCACGCTGTTGGGCGCAGCCGGATCAGCGGAAATAACTTCGACCTCGTTCCCGACTGCAGCATCGGGAATGTCCGTAACATCCACGGTCATCTGATCCATAGAAACCCGCCCGCAGACCGTTGCATTCAGGCCGTTGATGCGGACGACCGCTTTGCCAGAAAGATTTCGGAAATACCCATCCCCGTACCCAATCGGCACAACCCCCACCCGGCCGTCCCGATCAAAAGAATGCGTTAAACCATAGCCGCAGCGACTGCCTTGCTGAACGTGTTTCACCGCAATCAGCTTGGCCTTGACCGTCATGCAAGGATGCAGAGGCAGGCGGTTTTCCAGATGCTCGGACGGATGACATCCATAGATGGCAATGCCTGGGCGTACCATATTGAAATGCGTCTGAGGGAAGTCGATGGTCGCTGCGGAATTTGCAGCATGAAGAACCAATCCGGAATCCGGGGGCAAAATGGACCGGAATCGTTCCAGCTGGAGAGAAACCTCTTCGCGATTGGCATCATCCGCCGTTGCGAAATGGGTATAAATGCCTGTCAGGAGAACGTCCGGTGCCTCGTTGATTGCTTTGATCATGTCCGGTGCCTGCCGGGCAGGAACCCCCAGACGCCCCATGCCCGTGTCTACCTTAAGATGAACCAGCGCCGTATCACCGACCCGATCCGCGGCGGCCTGAATCGATGCCAGCGCAGAACGCGACATCACGGTCTGCGTGATGCGGTGCCAGACCAGATCATCCTGAACCTCAAAGTCATCGAAATAGGCCGACAGGAAGCAGAGAATAAACCCCTTGTACCCCTTGTTGCGCAACTGTAGTGCCTCAATTGGAGACGCCACGGCAAAACCATCAACCAGTTTGGACAAAACGGGAAAAAGCACATCCATTCCATGCCCGAAACAGTCGTCTTTCACCACGGCACACAACTTTACATCCGGCCCGGTCAACGACCGCAAAACCTCAATATTATGTCGAACCGCAGACGCGGAAATGGATGCTGTCAGATAGTTTTTCATAGGTACCTAAAAAGAAAAAAGCTTCCGAAAACCGGAAGCTCTGATTTGTAGCAATCCTTCTATGAAAAGGAAAGCTTAAGCCGTCAGCTGATTGGAGTGCTTCTGTTCGAATGCCGTGATATCGGCCTCAAACTGCAGCGACTCGGCAATATCGTCCATGCCCAGTAACAGCTTTTCCTTTACAGCCGGATCAACATCAAAACGGAACTTCACGTTGCCTCCGTCCTGAATAAACGTAAGAACCTGATCTTCAAGATTGACGGTAGCTTCCAGCGGAGCATCAACCGCCGACATTTCAAAAATGCGATCAACCTCTTCACTGTTCAGCTGAATAGTCAGGATTCCGTTCTTAGCGCAGTTGTTCCGGAAAATATCCGCGAACGCCGGAATGTCGCCTTCCATCGGAGCGACAACCACCTTGAAGCCCTGCTGGGCAACGGCCCATACGGCGTGCTCACGGCTGGAACCGCAACCAAAATTATTGCGACCGACCAGCACGGAAGCTCCCTGCGTTTTCGGCTGATTCAGGATAAACTCGGAATTATCCGATCCGTCATCGTTATAGCGCCAGTCCGAAAAAAGCGCCGGACCAAAACCGGTACGTTTGATGGACTTCAGGTGCTCCTTCGGGCTCAATGCATCCGTATCGATGTTTGCACGGTCAACCGCACACACAACGCCTGTGAATGTTTCAAACTTTTCCATGATTATCCAAGCTCCCTTACATCGACAAAATGCCCGTGAATCGCCGCAGCTGCCGCCATGGCCGGACTTACCAGATGCGTGCGTCCGCCGCGTCCCTGACGGCCTTCAAAGTTACGATTGGAGGTTGAGGCGCAACGCTCTTTGCTCTTCAGCTTGGCCGGATTCATCGCCAGACACATGCTGCAGCCCGCATAACGCCATTCTGCGCCGGCTTCGAAAAAGATGCGGTCCAGCCGCTCGCTCTCGGCCTGATAACGGACCTTTTCAGAGCCCGGCACCACCAATACGCGCACACCGTCGGCCACCTTCTTGCCTTCCATGACCTTTGCCGCTTCGCGCAGGTCCTCGATACGACCGTTCGTGCAACTTCCAATAAACACAGTATCGATCTTGATATCGGTCATCTTCATGCCTGGTTCAAGACCCATGTAATCCAGTGCGGCACGGACATCTTCCGGACTGTATTCCTCAACGCCGTCGAGCTGCGGAACCAGCTGGTTGATACCGGTCACCATGCCGGGGCTCGTTCCCCAGGTCACCTGCGGCTCAATCGTGGTCACATCAATAACCAGCGTCTTATCAAATACCGCACCGTCTTCCGTATAAAGCGTCTTCCAGTAGGCAATCGCCTCATCCAGAGCGCCGTCCTTCGGCGCAAACGGACGGTCTTCCGCCGTCACATAATCGATGGTGGTCTGGTCCGGCGCAATGAGGCCGGAGCGCGCCCCCGCTTCGATCGCCATGTTGCAGATGGTCAGACGGCCTTCCATGGAAAGCGCTTCGATCGCTTCGCCGCAGAACTCAAAGGCACATCCGGTTCCACCGGCGGTTCCGATCTTGCCGATCAGGTCAAGTACCAGATCCTTGGCGGTAACACCGAGCGGAATCTGCCCCTTGAATTCGACCTTGAACTGCTTGGGCTTTTTCTGGCGAAGCGTCTGGGTGGCGAGCACGTGCTCAACTTCGGAGGTGCCGATACCGAACGCAATCGCACCAAAGGCACCATGCGTAGCCGTATGCGAGTCGCCACAGACAATCGTGGTACCCGGCAGTGTAATCCCCTGCTCCGGACCGATAATATGCACAACGCCCTGTTTATCGGACTCCATGCCGTAGAACGTAATTCCGGTATCCGCACAGTTTTTCTGAAGGGCATCAACCTGTGCCTTGGCGATCGGATCGACAATCTCGGTCCGGCTGTCGGTCGGCACGTTGTGGTCTGTCGTCGCGAAGGTCAGCTCAGGATGGCGCACCTTGCGGTTTTGCAGACGGAGCCCTTCGAATGCCTGAGGGCTGGTTACTTCATGAACAAGATGCCGGTCGATATAAAGGAGCACTTCCCCGCCGGGGAGTTCCTTGACGACATGCTTGTCCCAGATTTTGTCAAACAGTGTTTTTCCCATAATTTATACCTAATTTAATAAAGCGACGAATTATAGAACGCCCCGAATGGGGTTCAAGCCTATCCTGATAGATTCTACCCAGATCATTCATCGGCAAAATCAGACCGGGCAGAAACAGCCACTCTCTTTTTTAAATAGATGGGCCGGTGCACGGGGCCGCGGATTTAGGAAGTTCAATGAAAAATGAAGTGCCCACATCCACCATGCTGTCCACCCAGATGCGTCCACCATGAGATTCCACCGCAAGCTTACAGAACGCCAGCCCCAACCCCATGGAACCGTCCGCAGAGCGTACCCGGGCCTCAACGCGGGCAAATTTATCAAAGATCCGTCCATGCATCTCTTTTGGAATCCCGCATCCCTGATCCTTAATCCGCACCGAGCAGCAGTGCTCCTCATCCTGAATGGAAATGGTTATCCGGCTGTTCAATGGAGATGCCTTAACTGCATTTGAGATCAGGTTCATGAATACGCGCTGCATAATGTCGGCATCGATAACACTCAGGGAGTCGCCGCACACATCCACCTGGCTTTGTTTTTCCATCAAGAGAATGCTGAAAGCCCCCACGGCGTTCTCAACAATCTCGCGAATGGACTGCCGGGAGCGACACAACTGCATCTCGTTGGATTCAAGCCGGCTGACATCCAGCAGACTCTGAATCATGGACTTAAGCGATCGGGATGACTCGTTGGCCAGATAAAGGAACTCATCCACCTCCTGCCCCGACTCCTCGCCCTCCAGAATGAGCACATCGAGCGCGCCGGAAATGGATTGAAGCGGAGAGCGCATGTCGTGCAGAACCATATTCACAAGATCCTCTTTCATCTGTTCGAGCCTCTTCAATTCTTCATAACTGGCCTCAAGCTGTTCCCGACTTTCTGCAAGCTGCTGTTCCGCCGCTTTCCGGTTTCTGATTTCCCGGGCCATGCGCCGGTTCCAGTATAGAAAAAGGGTAAAAACGCCGAAACATGCCGCCAGAATCTTCCACAGCAGGGAATAGTCGGCTCCATGCTCATACTCAAGCCAGACCCATTTTCGATAGAACGCCGTGGCATCCTCTTCCGGCAGGGCGGCAATCGCTTTACGCAAAATCCCGGAGAAAACCGGCCAGTCATCACGAACCGCCATGCGGAGATGATAGGTATAGGGGGCATCGCCGACAATTTTGATCCCCGTCATCTGATGCCGGCTGAGATAATAGTTCCCCACAACGGCGCTCTCGATAAACACATCAACCTCTCCCCGGTACAACAGGGAAAATGCCTCATCAATGTCAGCGGCACGCACCGGACGAAGCCGAGGATAGTTTTTCCGGATCCAGTCATCCGTGGCATAATCCGCAACAACGACCGTACGCAGTGCCTCCAGATCATCCATGCCGCGTATATACCCCATGCCTTCCCTGGCAAAAAACACAGTCGGCGAACTGAAGTAGCAATCCGTAAAATCAAGAAACTGCAGACGGTTTTCGGTTGGGGACAGGCAGGAGGCCAGATCGGCTTCCTGATTGCGGAGTTTCTCGTATGCCTCCTGCCAGGAGGTGGCCGGGAGCGGCACAAACTCGATCCCGAGCATGTCTCCGAGTTTATCCAGATAGTCCTGGGAAATCCCGCAGGGCGTACCGGCGTGATCCGCAAATTCGATCGGCGGCCAATTGCGATCCCAGCACACCCGGACCCGGGGATGAAGCAACAGCCAGTCGCGCTCTTCCGGTGTTAAATGAACAGACGGATCCGCCGGTTTATGAAGCGGGAGCCATTTAGCATAAACGGCCTCCCGGGTCTGCGGATCAACCGAATCAATTGCACGGTTTATAATGGAAATCAACTGCGGCCAGTCATCACGAACCCCCATGCATAACGGGTTGGATGTCGGCATTGCATAGGCAGCCATCTTTAAGTTAGTCAGCATGAGATTGCGCAGGCAGTGTGTGGTTACCGCAAGATTCCCAACGGCGGCATCGGCATCGCCCCGGGAAACGGCCAGCAGGGTTTCCTGATACGTCGGATACAGGACAATCTCCAGGACATCAGCATAGGCCTTCAGATACTCATGGTGCGAACTGTTCGACTGCACGGCCACCCGTTGCCCTAAAAGATCCTGCAAAGACATGATATCATCCCGGTCGGTGCGGGTCACAAGAACCCGGGAAAAATGGAGATAAGGCTGAGAGAACAGCATAAACCGGTGACGATCCTCTCCCATTCCGATGCAGGGAAGCAGGTCCAACTGTTTGTGTTCGAGCGCAGCAACGCTTTCCGACCAGTCGTCATCAATCTCCAGCGAGAACTCAAGCCCGGTACGACGGGAAATCAGGCGGAGCCAGTCTGCCGCAATGCCCTCATAGACACCATCCGCCCCGACCACTTCATAGGGCATGAATTCCGGATCTACCCCGAAACGAATCACCGGGTGTTCCCGAACCCAGGCCTGCTCCTCTGCCGTCAATTGAAACGAATCGTCCAGAAGCCTGTCTTCGGATGGCCATCTTCCGTTTCCGCCTCCAAGATAAAAGGCCAAGGCGCGGTTATATACAGATTCTGAATCATTCTTCATGCTCCGCAGGACATCCGCAACCTGATCAATCAGGCCGCAGCCGCGAACTGAACCGGGATGCGCCACAAACCGACAGGAACGCGGATCAAGAACAATGGACGAAACATTTACATCATACTCGTTGCAGTGCAGCACCCCGTATAGATGATTCACAAACCCCACGTCCGCACCTTGTGCATCCAGCAGGAGAAAGACTTCCCGACAGTCCTCCACCGTGGTTACGGTGCACGAAATTGACTCCGCTCTCAGAAGGTCGGCAATTGATGTTTTTCCGCCATCCTGAACCACCACGATATTGCGGTTCTCCAGATCCGCAATCGACTGTATGGTCAAGCCGGAACGAGAGAATGCGGTGTCCCAGTTTATGAAAACCGTATCGGATGGATACAGGCCGTCCGCACCTTCTGTATCCACACTCAGATCCACCTCCCCGCGCGCCAGCATATCGAAGCACTCCGCCCGGGTGCCATGTACATATTCCAGCGACCACCCCTGGTTCACCGCAATCTGCTCAAGGACTTCGGGAAAGAAACCGACGATGGATCCGTCATAATCGGTGAACATATGGGGCGGCATTTCGTACACCCCCACACGAACCGGATCAGAGGCCCCGCAAACCGTTCCGCTCGCCAGCAGGCTCCATACAAACACCCGCAGCATCCATCGAGTATACATACCTGCTATCATTTTGAACATTTGCGGCAGCTCCCCGCGGAAAAACAGCAGGGACCCGCTGCAATCGCAGGAGGGACAGACCCAGACGTTTAACCGTGACCACTTAAAACTGCCAAAGAAAAAGCAGAGATATCAAGAAGAAACAAAGAAGGTTACGGCCGCCCTCGATAAGCCGAAGGCGCACAACCATACCGTTTTCTGAACACCCGCGAAAAGTAGAGCGGATCTTCATAACCGAGCGCAACACCGATATCCGCTACCGGCCTGCTGGGCGAGTTCCTGAGCATCAGCGCCGCCTGCTCCATCCGCCGATCCGTCTGGTATTGCTTAAAGCTGCGGCCCGTCACCCGCTTGAAAATGCGCGTAACGGCCGAGCTGCTGCGGCCCGCCAAACGGGCGGCATCCGCCAACGAAATATCGGACTCCGGATGCGCATGTATCTGCTCAATCACCGGCTCCAGCAAATCATAATCCTTGTGCTGAATCAGGTGGCTTTCCATGATGAACTCCATCAGATGCCGGAACATAGAAAGCAACGTCTCAATTTTATCCTCGGGAAACATGGCGGTCTGTTCATATTCCAGCTGCAGCTCTCCGTTTCCCTGTTGTTCTGCCCACTGATCGGCATAGGGCGATCGCTCTGGAGCTGCTTCGCTGCGGAACTGCCCCAGCATCACATATCCAGCCAACTCCCTGCCGACAAAAACGGGCGCGGCGGCCTCGCGCATCCCCGCGTGACAGGTGTAGGTCACCATGCCACCGCGCTGGAGCGAGGTCTGCATCATTTTCCGGTCGAGCTCACGACAACTGGAATCCATGCCGAGCGTCTGGCGCAGCATGATGCAATGACGACAGTTCGGCCGGCCGACCCGGTCTGGATAGATCAGATCACCCGTCGGACTGAACAGCGAAATCCGGATATCATGCAGCTGGGTATACAGGTCGAAAATCTCGGAAACCTTGCTGCTGATCGTATAATGCATCGAACTCGACATATGGACATAGAAACACATAACGCCTTTTTTGTCCATGTCTTTGCACATTAAACCTATGGATAATAGCGACACCTCCTCCTATAGTTCTACCATCATTTTAACCTTCAAAAGCGAGGACGGAAGGATGTACGACGAAAACGTAGTTAAAGAAACGATTGCCATCCATACCGAGACATATAACAAAGAACCCGCCACGGTATCCTATGCCCCCGGTCGAATCGAAGTGCTGGGCAACCACACCGACTACAATGCCGGCACCACTTTTTCGTGCGCCATCAACATGGGTCACTGTTTCTGCATTTCCGCATCCGACAAGCCGGGCGTACGCCTGACCGCCGGCGACCTGCGCGAAACCGCCGAATTTGATCCGACCACGCCGGATGCCCTCGAAAAGAAATATCAGTGGGCCAACTACGTGAAAGGCGTCATGCACTACCTGCGCGGCTTTGACGTAGAGATCAACGGCGTGGACTGCACCTTCCTCGGCTCCATCCCGATGGGCGCCGGACTCTCCAGCTCCGCGGCGTTGGAGGTTGCCACGGCCTATGCGGTCTTGAGCTACACCGGCAAGGAAATCGACAAAATCGATATCGCCAAAATCGGCCAACGCGCCGAGCATGAATTTGCCGGCTGCAGCTGCGGCCTGCTCGACCAGTTTTCCAGCATTTACGGAATCCACCACGGCCTGATCCACTCCGACTTCCGCACGCTGGAAACCTATCCGGTCCAGCTGCCGGCTGATGTGGTTTTCCTGATGATCAACCCGCATGTAAAGCATGCACTGGCGGAATCGCCCTATAACGCACGCCGCCAGAGCTGCGAAAAGGCGGCCGCCCAGCTCAACGAACTGGTTGATTACGAAGTAACCGCCCTGCGCGACATTAAGTTTGAAGATTTCGAAGCCCTCAAGGACAAGCTCGATCCCGAAGCCGCACAGCGCGCCACCCACGTGGTCGGCGAAATCTACCGCGTTGAAGAAGGCGTACAGCTACTGAAAGACGGCAAGCTCAAGGAATTCGGACAGTTTCTTTATGACTCTCACGAAACCTCCAGAACCGCTTTCGAAAACTCCTGCGACGAACTGGACATCGTCGTGGCGGCAGCCCGCGAAGCCGGCGCTCTTGGTGCCCGTCTTTCCGGCGGCGGCTGGGGCGGAAGTGCCGTGGCACTGGTTCATGCATCCGAAGCCGATGCCATCTGCGAAAAGATCATCGAAATCTGCCGCGCCAAGAATATCGAACCGACCGCGGAAATCATCATTCCCTCAGCCGGCGCAACTGTTGTAAGATAACGATCCGCAATGAAGCCGGCGTGATCCCTATATTTCACGCCGGAAACTTCTCGCATCACGAAAGGATACTTCAATGAAAGTTCTCGTTGCCGGCGGTGCCGGATATATCGGAAGCGTAACCACCCAGATGCTCTGCAATGAAGGTCATGACGTCGTGGTCTTCGACAATCTGGAGCGGGGCCATCAGCCCGCCATCGACCCACGTGCTAAATTTATCCAGGGCGACCTGCGCTACAAGGAAGACATCAAGAGCGCCCTGCTCGCCGAACGCCCCGAAGCCGTCATTCACTTTGCGGCCTACATCGAAGTCGGCGAATCCATGAAAGAGCCGATGCCCTTCTTTGAAAACAACGTCAGCGGATCGCTCAACCTCATGAGCGCCATGGTCGAGTCCGGCTGCAAGAAACTGATCTTCTCTTCCACCTGCGCAACCTACGGCACCCCCGAACGAATCCCGATGGACGAAACCCTCTCGCAGAAGCCGGAATCCGTGTATGGAGAATCCAAGCTGCTCTGCGAAAAGATTTTCCAGTGGGGACAGGAAATCCACGGCATTGAATGCGTCTTCCTGCGCTACTTCAACGCCTGCGGCGCCACCGGGCAATACGGCGAAGCGCACAATCCGGAAAGCCACCTGATTCCGCTCGTGCTTCAGGTTGCCCAGGGCAAGCGCGAAAAAATCTACATCTTCGGCGAAGATTATGAAACCCGCGACGGCACCTGTGTCCGCGACTACATCCACATCAAGGATCTGGCGCAGGCGCATATTCTGGCGCTCAAGCCGGGCATCTCCGGTGCCTTCAACCTCGGCAACGGCGACGGCTATACCGTGAAGGAAGTGATTGATGTCTGCCGCGAAGTAACCGGACATCCGATTCCCGCCGACAGCCAGCCGCGCCGTCCCGGCGACTGCACCGCTCTGGTGGCCGACGCCACCAAGGCGCGCACGGTGCTCGGATGGGACCCGCAACATGCCGATCTCAAGGAGATTGTCCAAAGCGCATGGGACTGGCATCAGGCCCATCCCGCCGGATATGAAGACTGATTCGATACAGGGTGGCCGCAAGCCACCCTTTTTCATTATCGGGAGATCCCATGAAGAAAATTCTGATTATCAGCGCCGCCGTTTTTGCCGTGATCATTGCCGGACTGATCGGCCTGCTGTGGATTGGTTATACCGGGCTCTCCACAAGGGAACCGACCGAAGCGGAAAAAAGCATGTTGATCACCGTCGAGGCGCTCGCCGACTTTGGCTATACCAACCTGCCCCGCGCCCAATGCGAAACCTATGAAGCAAAGCTGAACATCGACGGAACCACCGAGCTGGACTACGAATATGACTCCAGCAAGGCGCCGGACCAATCCGTACTCTACCTCACCAGCGGAATTTCATTGGAAAAATCCCTCTCCGATGCCGCCACGGCGTTTGACCTGCTCGTATTCGGCATGAAAAAAGGAGTGGAGGTTCTGAGCGACAGTCAACTGGAAGCCCGTCCCGATCTCTGTTCGGTCGGCGACGAACAATACTGCGCGATCATTCTTTCCGACGGAAACCCGGTTGGAAACCTCGTGGTTGTCCGGTCCGGCGTCCTGATCCACCACATGGGCATCAGCGGCATCTATTTCGACAACCGCGAATATATCGACGAGATTATCCAGAACGCCATCGAGCGCAGTAATCCGGCACAAATCGGCAAACGCTCACGATAACAGTTCGCCTACATCCGGGACTGAAACCGTCAATGAACGTTGCTGAAGCTTGATAAGGAACGGGATGTGAAACATTCCTTGATCATCTGGAAGGTGATGCGGTCATGAATCAGTCTGCAGCACGTAAGTGCCGGCATTACTAACCATTCATGTTTATTCACGGTTTGTCATTGCCGCTTCCAGGGTTAGCCAAAAAACTCATCGGATTGGCCCGTCAAAGCAACCGCGCCACCCGTCAAGGCCGCGTTTGACCGGAACCTCTAATGGGTGCCCCCTTTTCGGCAAGCCACTTGCTTGTTTTCCATTGGGAAGGATCGGCAGCTAAACGGGGGAAGATTGGGAGGGAGAGAAGGCGCGAAGCGCCGGGGGTGCAATCCAGCCGAAAGCGAAGCGCAGATAATTTTCCGCAGGAAAATAGCGACCACAGGAAACGGTTCAACACACCCCAAAAAAGTAGTCAATTCGATGGTTCAGCGGACCGGAAACATTATTTCATAGGACTGAACTGCTTACATTTTGACGCAATGTGCGGGCTGCCCCTTCTCTTCAAACACAAATATCAAAGGACTGACCCTTTCGACTGGTACTACCACTCGTGTCCAAAATAGAATTAAAAAGAAGGGGATCTCAGGTTAGATTTTTGTGACCAAACAAAACTTAACCTAAGGAGAGATCC
>JAFGVP010000106.1 GCA_016937945.1 Pontiellaceae bacterium
GAACTCAATCCAGAGCATCCGGTCGTCAAAAAACTGCAGGCACTCTATGATGCCGACGCAAACGATCCGAAAGCAGAAACCCTGACCCGGCTGCTGCACGATCAGGCCGTAATTGCCTCCGGTGCCAAGCTCACGGATCCGGCCGGATTTGCCGCCCGCCTCAACGAAGTGCTGGCAAACTAGCCAAACCTCAAAGAGTCGATGAAAAGCCCCGCAATCCGTGGGGCTTTTCTGCTTCATGCAAACACCGACAAAATGTTAACGGTTTCGAATCTAATGATTTATGACACAAGGGTTAAACTAATTCCGCAATTAGATCTGTTCACCCGAAACATTTACCGCTATACACGAATCAGAATACTTAATTAACTCAGAGGTACTCCGTGAAATATAAAAGTATCGCGTTTCTAACTGTCTGCCTTTCGTCCCTTGCAATGATTTCTCGCGCGGAAGATGAGGTCTCCCTATCAAAAGACCTGATGCCGCTGTTTCAGCGTTCCTGCCAAAGCTGCCACCAGCGGGAAAACGGCAACAGGAATGCCGTTAAAAGCGGCTATTTCTATGAAAACAAAGATGATGTACTCCGAAGCATCGGGAAGATCATTATTAAAAATGAGCCCAAGAAAAGCCATCTGGTATACCTGATTACTCCGCCCAAGGATCCCAATCAGAAAAAGCAGATGATGCCGCCCACCCGCTCAAAAGCACCTAAACTGACCAAAGAGGAGATCCGAAAAATCACCGAATGGATCAAGGCCGGCGCAAAAGATAATTAAACGGTTTGCAGGTGCTTCAAGAAGATGAGCCGGATCAAACCGGCTCAGAACCACGCGACCCAGCGGAATCCAAGGACATCTTCGGCTTGATCAGGCGTATCAAACTCCCAATGTTCGTGATTGAACAGCAGCACCGTACCTCCCAGGGCAATCGTCGGTCCCCAGCTGATACGCTCTGTGAATGAATCCCCGAGTGCGCCATTGCGCTCAAGCGTGTCATACCGGACAACCAGACTGATTCGCGGCTCTTGCCAGATGCGGCCTTCTGCTTCCAGCACATGTCCATCGATATCACCATCTGCAAAACCTTCGGTATCTTCCTTTCGAATGGCATATTCATAGTTTAATCGGATCAGGTCCCGGTAGCGTAAAGAGACATCGCCTCCAATGAGCTGATACTCCTTTTGGGGATCACCAAAACTGTCGAACTGCATTTCGCCCTCTGCATAGGATCCTCCGATCCGGAACCATGAATTACCCAGAGTCGCCCTGCATCCAAGTGTCGTATCAGAGTTGTTGTCATCATATTCACGACTGGAATAAAAGTCCGACTGCAGGCCGTTGATACCATACAGGTTAAATCCCGCAAACAACCCGCCCGGCAAAGGCGCCTTTGCATAAAAATCGATGCCTTCGTCGGAATAAGGCATGGGGAGTACCGGAGCCATAAACTCTTCCGCTCCCACGCGCCGATCCATATTATACATCAGAGGATAGGTCATGCTTTTATAGGTTCCGGGATGTACGGTCTCGGAAAAAGCACCAAACGGAACCCGAATGCGTCCGGCACTGACCGCTGCCCTGAAATCGCTCTCCCGCTCCGCAGGCCCTTTTCCTGATACCAAATGAATTAAATCCGCCGTAAAACGTCCCTCCACCAACTCCAGCCCGGCACCACTGCTGTGGCAACTGGTACAGCTCATCACAGTCAAACTGACGGGACTGTTCGCCGGTTTCCACTCGGCCCCCACCCATACATCGACAAGAAAGCCGTTGTTTTCTGAGATTGCATCAGAATCCCGCCACAAAACAGACACCGCTCCTGACAACTTCGTATCAGACAGCACCTCGAAAACGACTTCCCCGGCATCGACGGACGGCTCCGTCGTGAGCTGCAGACTGCGTTCTGCAAGATATTCGGCAATAGGCTCAATATCCCGTTCCCGAACATTTGCCCCGTTCATTTCGGACATACGCCTCACGGTACTCAGCCATCCTTCATAGCTCTTCGTGATTCCGGTCGCACGTTCGGCATCATGACATTGGGTGCAGGAGGTATAAAACGCACTCCGACCTTGCTCATAACCGCTTACTATGGAGGCATTAGGATCCGCAATATCCATCACCGGGACGCTCGACTCAGAAGACGGACCATCTTGCGCCTCATCACCTACAGAAAAGCTCGAGAGAGCAGTAAACAGGAAGATAGAAAGCGGAAATAAAGAGCTGTCATTAGGTCGCATCGTCAATCCCCTCCTATAAAGAAGCTGTCTGTAATGGGCAGTTATAACGCACTTATCGCGAAATTCTGAAATAGCGCGTATCATTGGTCGTCACAGAAATAATATTCGTGCTGAACAACCATCCGACCGGTCCCGACCTCGGCGGCGCCAACTCAATCATTTCAGCCGTCGTCCATGTATTACTCTGCAGATTTCCGGATTCATCCAGCGAATTTCTGACTCCATAAACCAGGTTGGTCAGTTGCAGCTCAACTTCAGCTACTCCATGCGGCCGGACCGCAATACCGGGACTGTCAGGAACCGTCTTCGTGAGATCCTTCTGGTTGCTCCGGTTTGAAGAGCCATGATAGGCAAAGGAGGTTCCGGTACCACGGGCATAGATCAGATCAATCGTATCTTCCGAAGCAGAAAATGTGTAATAGCTCGAATTGGCTCCAGTCCGTGCACGCGTTAGATAGATCGTCCGCATCCCGTTCGTGACACTTGCAGAATGTACAGTGATACTGCTGGCAAGTAATGAACCTGAAGTATGGTCTCCCAAAAATCTCTCGGATACATTCCCGTTTCCATCAACGACAATTGTATAGGCCCCTCGCATAATGGTTTTATTAAATCCAACGGCGAACCACCGGTTGTCCGGGCCGCTCAACTGCATGTGTACGGTATCGTCAGCAGTGTCAACGAGAACTCCCAGATACATATTCCATGAGGCGTTCAGCTCCATGAAACCTCCAACGACTTCAGCCCGAGGGCTCTGACACATAAGTGCCGCAACACCTACCAGATGTAATATGATCACTTTTGTCCTCATAGTGCTGGGATAGTCGTATCGGCAAAGCAATCTTGTCAACAAATAAAAAGGAACAATTGCAAATAATACTTATAATATTATACATATTTACATGCGGGCCATATATTTCACTTCAGCAGCAGTTAAATACTACAATAACAGAGTCTGCTACCACATCGATACAAGCACCCGGCACATGGGCAACGAATATTCCATGAGCCCGCACATTGAGGAAATGATGCGCCGCATGGGACAGGACATCCCGAAGCGGGAAAGTATTCTCGAACTCAATCCAGAGCATCCGGTCGTCAAAAAACTGCAGGCACTCTATGATGCCGACGCAAACGATCCGAAAGCAGAAACCCTGACC
>JAFGVP010000019.1 GCA_016937945.1 Pontiellaceae bacterium
GGATCTCTCCTTAGGTTAAGTTTTGTTTGGTCACAAAAATCTAACCTGAGATCCCCTTCTTTTTAATTCTATTTTGGACACGAGTGCCTGCATGTAGACCACGATGGCCTCCGGCCAGATTTCATGAATCCGGAAGCTGCGCGCCCCATTGCGCATGCTGCCGCCATGTCCATGAAAGACAAAAACCAATGGCGGAAGAACTTCGGACGACGCCGGCATCCAGACAAGCGCCTCGCGCTTTACGCCGTCAATCTCCCATTCACGGATCTCCAGAGCGGCCGACGCCGACATCACACCCGCCAGTAGAAACAGTATGATGGAAATTATAAACCTCGTTTTCATGGGCCACGTCCTTTCCGGTTTCTTCATGAAACGGCGCGGGACCTGAATTATTGGACCTTTTCTGTACTCCGGCACCGTTAGCCACGACAGGATTTTACACGATATAGAGTGGCCTGCTGCGGCGTTCTTTGCTTGTCTCTGGACATTCGTATAAATCGGACAACCACGGAGAGAATATAATGATAAAGCAATTGGGATGTTGGTGCGGAATCTGTGTGCTGTTTATGGCCGGAACGTCTATGGCCCGGCCGGCCATGGCCGGCCCCAAAAAAGGTGTGGACCATTTCTATCTGGGAGGTTCCGTGGGCTCGGCACAGATTAACGAATCGGACGACATAGCCGATTTTGATTTCGATACCGATGGGCTCGGATACAAGATTTTCGCCGGATACAATCTGGGACTCGGCTCCGGATTTGATTTTGCCGTGGAAGGTTCCTATGTCGACTTCGGCCGGAATACATCGTCCGGAGCCGCGTATCAGGATGTCGAATGCACGGCGTGGGATCTGTTCGGGGTCGGCAAGCTGGACCTGGGGCCCATCGAGCTGTTCGGCAAAATCGGCGGCTTCTGGTGGAGCGGTGAAATCGACGCTGCCGAGGATGTTCTCAACGAATTCGGCGACAATCTGGTTTACGGCGCTGGCGCACAGATCAAAATGGATTCATTGGCCATCCGGCTCGAATATGAGCGATTCGACATCGATATCGCAAATGTTGACTTTGTCTCGCTCGGCGCATCGATCGGCTTCTAGGACCGATCACATATCCAAAACGGTTTCCGGATAGACCTGTCCGTCGGTTCCGATCTTGAAAACATAGATCAGGCCGGGCTGCAGCCGTTTGTAGACGACGTTGCCATAAATGGCCTTAACGCCGTGTTCGCGCAGCTCTTCAGGATTATTGGCCAGATCCCAGATTGCGTCCCAGAAAAGCTTTTGCTCAGGCAGCTTGAGTTCGTGCAGTAGCTCGGCATAGCGGACCGGTGCCGTGTCCGGCGATTCAATGTCATACCCATCGGCCGGATTCATGTTTTCGCCATAGACGCGGCGCCAGAGATAAAGTGAGCGCTGGGATCCGTCCATCACCATCTGCTCGTCAAAGGTGACGATCAGCGCGTCAAAATGGATGATATCACCTTCGATGACATATTCCCGTTCGAGCAGGCGATGGAGCAGGTCGTCGCGGGCGGTCTCCACAAAGCGGACCGTGGTATAGAGCTTGCCGTCACGCATTTCCTGCCCGACCACCTTGGCAAAACCGATCTGGTCTTCGTGGGTCAGCGACGTGATGGCCTGCTTCAGTTTTTCGTTGCTGTCGAGCAGGTCATGAACGGTTTTGCTGCCATAAAAGAAGATTCCTCCCAGCAACGCGAGAACTGCCAGAACAAGGATCGTCGTCAGATATCGGAAGAAACGTTTCATACCACCGGCAATCTTGCGGAACAGATCGAAAGGCGCAAGATTAATGCGTCCGGCACCTCAACCAGCGGCTAGACCGCTAGCGGACTGCAGCTCAGTTCCGCGACCGGCCGGAGGGTTTTCCCATCCTTCCAAAGCCCGTCGATCAGGATGGAAAAAGGAATTTCGGGAAGTCCCTGCTCCTGCCGGCTCAGCATGCCGCTCACGGTTGAAAAGGCAACGCGCCCAACTTCATTCAGCCTCGGATTAATTCCGGCGGAATCCACTGGATCAGAAGCCGCGGTACTGGCATAACCAATATCGTCGGGAATCCGATATCCCGCCTTTTCCAGACAATTCCGAACCTGCGGCATATCCGTGAGAACCGCATCCAGTCGGTTGCTTTCGATCCAGCCATCAAACATGCGGCACTGCTCTTCGCCGCTCTGATCCTCTCCCAGAACCAGCAACGGATACTCCCCGCCGGTCAGCTGCTCCTGGAAGCGGCAAAAATAGTGCGACACCGATCCCCACGGCGAGTTTTTGGACGCGACGTAACCGATGCGCTCATATCCGCGCTCCCGCATTTTTTCAAAGGCCTTGAAAACGTTGGCCGTATGCGCCGGAGACACCCGGTGAAGGTCCACATTTAATGCCGGACCGCCTATCCGCACGGCCGTGAAATTCTCGAGCGGGAATTTCGTCGTATCCAGACCACAGGTCGGAGAAAGAATGATGCCGGAAATACCGCGGGTTTCGAGAATCTGCGCCAGTCGCACGGGCCGCATTCCGCTTGAATCAAAGCGATCAATACGATAGCCGGCCAATTGTGCCGCGCTCGAAGCTCCGTCAAAGCATCCGGAAAACTCCTCGCACTCTGAAGCACTGTCAATCCACGCAATCACAGAGTCGACCGGTTTTCTTGCGCTTTGGCGCCGGTAGCTTGAAAGCGACTGCAGCATCGGATCGGGCGAATAGCCCATCTCCTTGGCCATTTTCTGAACCCGTTCACGTGTTGCCGCAGAAATCCGAGGGCTGTTGCGCAACGCGAGCGACACAGAAACGGCCGACAGACCGACCTCCTCAGCAATGTCCTGCTGCGTTACCCTGACGACGCCTGCTCTGAATTCCTGTTCCTTCTTCTGGCTATGCACAACTATTCCCCCAACAAAATTGATTCCCGAGAAACGTCTGGGACAGCGGGTTATTCACTATGTTCATTCATAAATAAAAAAACCGCTTTACTTAATAGAGCGATTTTTTTTCCAGCAGCCCGTCACTTTTTTGCAGAAAACTTCTGCATCCGCTAAAGCTGACCAACGGCCTGTATCCGTAAAAACATAATTCTTCACCCGGCTGAATGAGCCGCATTTGATGAGAAGATAATCTAAGGAACAATTGTTACCGTTTGTATACGGATCGATTCCCCTTTGAATATTTCAGAAGGAATTCAGTCGTGGTGGATTTCCACATTGACGTGCAGCAGATGCGGAATCCCGGCGAGCAGCCGCTTGACCGCATCGGGCTCACAGGCCGCCGGCGCGCGAACCGAAAGAATCACGGCATGATGCCCCGGCGCAACCGCCCAGACGTGTAAATCCTGAACACGCAGTTCGGAGCCGTTCTCGACGGCCTCACGGATGGAAGTTCGCATCTCTTCCTCTACGCTGCCGTCCAGCAAAATCCGGCTCGTCTCCTTCAGCAGGCCGACAGCCCAGCGGGCAATCACCAGTGAACCGACCATGCCCATGATCGCATCCAGCGCAATCCAGCCGAAGATCCGGCCGAGCACCAGTGCAATAATGGCGGAGACCGATGTCAAGGCATCCGCCAGCACATGAAAATAGGCGGCCTTCAGATTGTGATCGTGATGGTGGTGGTGCTCATGGTCGTGATGATGGTGGTCTTCCTTGAGCAAAACGGCTGAAACGAGATTCACGATCAGGCCGATCACCGCCACGACAATGGCTTCGTTGAAGCGGATATCCAGCGGGTTCAAGAGCCGATGAGCCGATTCCGCCGCCATGAGCAACGCCACCACACCCAGTGCAATGGCACTGGCAAAACCGCCCAATACACTGACCTTTCCGGTACCGAAACTGAAACGTGGATTCTGCGCATTACGGCGCGCATACCGATAGGCGAAGATTGTGATTCCAAATGCCGCAGCGTGCGTGCCCATATGCCATCCGTCGGCCGTCAGCGCCATGGAATGAAATAACATCCCGGCCAGGATTTCTACAACCATGGTCACGATGGTTAATCCCAGCACGATATAAACGCGCCGCTCGCCATGAGCCTGCCCGTGCTGAAAATCATGGGTATGAAGAATACATTCACTCATTGCATCACCTCCGCTTCGCGCCGGTAATCGCGGTTCAGACGGACGCCGTCGGATCCCAGCTGCAGCACCGCCGGCCCCGCACGATCCACATGCGCACCCAGAGTATAGTAGGATGTTCCGTCAATCTGTTTCAGATTATCCTGATGCCGATGTCCCTGAAGTACCGCCTTCACCTTTCCGGAAGACGCAATGACCTCACGAACCGCCTCATGGTTGACCACGGAATGAATTCCCTCTCCATCAACACACTGGTGCGAAACCACGACCACCGGTTGCAGTGAAGCGACAAGCCGCGCCCGAAGCCAGTCGATCTGCTCCTCCGGCACAAAGCTCTGCTGCCAGACAAAGTTGCCGCTGTCATAGCTTTTTCCATCCGGCGAATAATTGCCATCGAGACAGACAAACGTATAACCACCGAACTGGAAGTGAAAATTCGAAGGGTCGCCGGCGCAGCCGAGAATGCTGTAAAATTCCGCTTTCGAAAAATGGTCGAGATCGTGATTGCCGTGCATAAAACGAATCGGACCGTTGAAGGAACTGCAGAGCGCCGCCACCTCCCGCAACAGCCGCTGCGACTCCATCCGACTGCTTCCGTTCACAAGGTCGCCCATCAGCAGAAGGCCTCCCGCCCCGCTGAGACCAAGCAGTGAAATCGCTTCATAAAGACGGTTCATTGCCGGTCCGCTCCCGTCATAGTGAACGTCCGTCAATAATCCGATTTTCATGGGTTCCATCTTCGGCATGCGTTTACTTATGTTAATTCGGACCGGACGGAAAAGTGAATTTTGCGGTAAAAAAGCGGCTTATCTCTGCCCACATTAATCCGTCCGGCGCCGGACCGGTCACGACTCGGACTTGCAGAAACAGACCCGAAGGAGGATAGATTACACCCGCCGGTGAAAGCTGAAATCATTGCATTTAATCAAGGAGCGGTATGATGAGAAACATGATCATTGCAACACTCTGCCTGATCTCGGGCAGCATCATGGCTGAAACCCCGCAGGCCGCGGAGCAGAAGCTGCCCCCGCTGAAATTCGTTAAGGAGATGGGTGCGGGCTGGAACCTTGGAAATACATTCGATTCGATCGGGCCGGATGAAACCGCATGGGGAAACCCGAAGGTAACCAAAGAGCTGATCGACGCCATTGCCGCCCGCGGTTTTAAAACCATCCGCATTCCGGTCACCTGGCGGATGCATATGCAGAAGGAACCCGGATTCATCATTGAGTCTGACTGGATGGACCGGATCGAGAATGCCGTCAAGTATGCTTTCGAAAATGACATGTACGTCATCCTCAATACCCATCATGAGAATGAATGGACCATTCCGGACTATCAGCATCTGGATGAATCGACCAACCGTCTCGGCAAAGTATGGAGCCAGATTGCGACCCGCTTTGGGAAATATGGCGATCACCTTGTTTTTGAACCGCTCAACGAAACCCGCGTGGAAGGATCACCTCAGGAGTGGTCCGGCGGATCGGAAGAAAACCGCGACTGCATCAATATCTTTCAGAAAGTATGCGTCGATGCCATCCGCGCCTCCGGCGGAAACAATACCGGTCGCATGATCCTGATTGCTCCCCACGGCGCATCCAATACTCCGAACGCCATCAATGCGCTGGTTGTTCCGAATAATGATCCGAACATCATCATTTCGATACACAACTATTTCCCGGTCGATTTCTGCCTGGATAAGCGGGCGGACTGGGGCTCGCCCGAAGATATCGAATCACTCCATGCCTCTTTCGAAGCACTGAACCAGCGCTTTATCTCCAAAGGCCTTGCCGTCATTCTCGGCGAATGGGGATCAACCAACAACGGCAATATGCCGGCCCGGATAAAACACGCGGAGTATTACATGCGCGAAGCTGCCCGCTACGGCATGTGCCCCATCTGGTGGGACAATGGAAACCGGAACGAATTCGGGATTATCAACCGCCGGACGCAGGAGTGGTATTTCCCCGAAATCGCCGATCTGGTCAGCACCGTTCCTCAATGACCTGAAAAAACGGGACAGACCAAAAGGTCTGCCCCGCATCTAAACGGAATGGATAGCGATAATTAGATATACTGGTTGATCAGCGCTTCGTAGAGCTCCTGCTTCCCGCTGAGCGTCTTCGGCTCACCGCCTTCAGCTCCAATCTGTGCCAGCTCTTCCAGCGTCAGCTTGCCGGCGGCAAACTCCGCCCCCTTGCCTTCGGCGAAGGAGGCGTAGCGCTCGGCACGCATCTTCTTGTACGGCGATTTTGTGAGGATCGCATCGGCCACCACCAGCGCACGGGCAAAGACATCCATGCCGGAAATATGCGCGATGAAGAGGTCTTCGAGATCCGTGGAGTTACGGCGGATCTTCGCGTCAAAGTTCGTGCCGCCGCCCTGCAGGCCGCCGGCTTCGAGGATGACCAGCATGGCTTCAACCGTTTCGCGGATGTTGACGGGAAACTCGTCGGTATCCCAGCCGTTCTGATAGTCACCGCGGTTGGCGTCGATACTGCCGAGCATACCGTTATCCGCCGCCACCTGCAGCTCGTGCTGGAAGGTGTGCTGCGCGAGCGTGGCATGGTTGACTTCAATGTTGAGCTTGAAGTCGTCCGCCAATCCCTGTGCATTCAGGAAGCCGATTACGGTGTGTGCATCGACATCATACTGGTGCTTGCTCGGCTCCATCGGTTTCGGCTCAATGAAGAAGTTGCCCTTGAAACCCTGTGCACGGGCATAGTCGCGCGCCATGCGCAGGAACGCGCCGAAGTTATCGAGTTCCTTCTTCATGTCGGTATTGAGCAGGCTCATGTATCCTTCACGGCCGCCCCAGAAAACATAGTTTTCGCCGCCGAGCTTAATGGTCGCATCGATTGCGTTCTTCAACTGTGCGCCGGCAAAGGCAACGGTGCCGAAATCCGGATTGGTGCCGGCGCCGTTCATGTAGCGCGGATTGGAGAAGAGGTTGGCCGTGCCCCACAGCAGCTTGACGCCGGAAGCCTCCTGCTTGGACTTTGCGTAGTCGGTAATCATTTCCAGACGCCTAGTGGATTCAGCGAAGTCGGTCCCTTCTTCGACGAGATCATAATCGTGGAAGCAGTAGAACGGCGCACCGATCTTCGTGATGAATTCAAACGCCGCATCCATCTTGTTCTTTGCGCGAGTTTCGGCATCAACGCCTTCGAACCACGGGAAGAAGTGGGTCTGTCCGCCGAAAGGATCGCCGCCGGTTCCACAGAACGTATGCCAGTAGGCAATGGCAAAGCGCAGATGTTCCTTCATGGTTTTGCCGGCGACCACGGCGTTTTCGTCATACCATTTAAATGCCAGTGGATTGTCGCTTTCGCGACCCTCAAAGGCAATCTTGCCGATCCCCTTAAAAAACTCGGTGTTTCCAGTAACTACACTCATGATTCACTCCTTTTGTTTATTCCTTCTTAATTCGAGATTCCTTGTTCGATATTCGTCATTCCCTACCCCTGCATGTCTTCGAGCTCAATGCCCTTGGTTTCCTTCACAAACTTCAGGATGAAGAAGATCGAAATCACCGCGCCCGCCGTATAGATGCCGTACGCACCGCCAAGCCCGATCCCCACGAGCAGCATCGGGAAAGTCCAGGTGACGAGGAAGTTCGAACCCCATTGTGCGAGACCCGCGACCGCCAGCCCCGAACCGCGAATCTGGTTCGGGAACATTTCGCCCAGCATCACCCACATGATCGGGCCCCAGGACAGGTTGAAGAACACCACATACACAATCAACGAAACCAAGGCGACGGGCCCCGTGCTGGCCGTCAAAGCAAGCTTGCCGTCAACAACCCCGGCCGTCGCAAATACAAATGCAATGACGCCAAGCGATATCGCCATGCCGATGGAACCCAGCAGAAGTAAAGGTTTGCGGCCAACTTTATCGACCAACGCCGTTGCGCCCACGCAGGCCGCGATGCTGCACGCGTTGGTGATCACCGTGGTCAGAAAAGCCTTTTCCTCCGAGAAGCCTGCTGCCTGCCACACCACCGTACTATAGTAGAATACCACATTGATCCCCACGAACTGCTGGAAGGTCGCCAAACCAATGCCCACCCAGACAATCGGGCGCACCCCGGTTTTTTTATCCGCAATGTCCTTGAGGCGCGGCCGGTGATGATCCCCCGCCAGCGTAGCACTGATCTCGTCATATTTTTCTTCGGCGTGGTCCCCCATCAGCTGGCGCAATACTTTCAACGCATGCTCTTTCCTGCCGGAGGCCACCAGATAACGGGGGCTTTCCGGAATGCAAAGCAACGCAAAAAAGAAGGTGACAGCCGGAGCCAATTCAACCCAGAACATCCAGCGCCAGGCGTCGTAGCCCCAGGCAAATTCCGAGATGGAGCTGCCGGCCACTTTCGCGAGCTGGTAGTTGCTCAGCGCCGCAAAAAACAGGCCGGAAATGATGGCAATCTGCTGAATGGAAGAGAGCGTCCCACGATACTTTGCCGGGGCCACCTCACTGATGTACGCCGGAGCCAGCACACTCGCCGCACCGACCGCCAGACCACCCAGCAAACGGTATATAATGAATTCAACCGATCCGTGCGCAATACCGGAACCCCAGGCGCTGATGGAAAAGAAGATGGAGGAAACAATCAGGATCGCTCGACGACCCGCCTTGTCCGCCAATGTTCCAGCGAAAAATGCACCCGCCGCACAACCCAGCAACATGGAGGCCACCGCGAATCCCGTCCCGGCGGCATTGGATCCGAAAGCTAGGGAAAGCCCCTCCGTCGTGCCGTTGATCACTCCACTATCGAACCCGAACAAAAAACCGCCGATGGTGGCTACAATACTGATCAGGATGACAAATCCCATCTTGTGCTTAACTTCATGCATGTTCCTACCCTTTATTGGTTAAGAGCTGATTCCAAATACTGCTTCCAATTCGCGTAGGCTTCCGCATACGCACCGTCGGACGGCTCGATGACCTTGCGTTTTTCCAATGTTGAAAAGGCTTCCCCGAACGAGCTGAAGAGTCCGGCGCCGATGCCTGCGCCGCGCGCGGCCCCAAGCGATCCGTCGGTTTCATAGAGCTCGATCGCGGCGCCGCTGACGCCGGCCAGCGTTTCACAAAAGACGTCGCTCATGAACATATTGGCAAATCCGGCGCGAATGGTTTTGAGCTCAATGCCGGTTTCAGCCATCACCTCCATGCCGTACATGAAGGAAAAGACGATTCCTTCCTGCACCGCGCGGCAGAGCTGTGCACGACCGTGGCGGTTAAAGTCGAGGCCACCGACCTGCGCGCCGATATTGCGGTTGCCCAGCACGCGCTCCGCGCCGTTGCCGAATGGAAGTACCGTCACGCCGTTGCTGCCGACCGGAACCGATTTGGCCAGCTCATCCATTTCCTTATAGGAAATGTCTCCGAGCAGCCGCTTCGTCCACGCATTCAGGATGCCGGTGCCGTTGATGCAGAGCAGCACGCCGAGGCGCGGATCGGATTCGGAATGATTGACGTGCGCAAAGGTGTTCACGCGTGACTGCGGATCATATTTTTTTGCGTCGGTCACGCCGTACACCACGCCGGACGTGCCGGCCGTCGCGGCGATTTCGCCGGGATTGAGGACATTCAGCGACAGCGCATTATTCGGCTGATCGCCGCCGCGGTAGGAAACCGGCGTTCCCGCCGCCAGACCAAATTCGGCGGCCGCTTCTTTTGAAATGCTACCCTGCAGCCCAAACGTCGGGACGATTTTCGCAAGCAGCTCCGATTTGAAGCCAAAATGGTCGAGCAGGAAGCCGGCGGGCATCTCATCCTGAAAATCCCAGAACATGCCCTCGGAAAGTCCCGAGGCCGTGGTCGCGGCCTCGCCGGTCAGCTTCATGGCCAGCCAATCGCCCGGCAGCATGATTTTGTCGATCTTCGCGAAAATCTCCGGCTCATTTTCCTTCACCCACGCGAGCTTGGCGGCGGTAAAGTTGCCGGGCGAATTCATCAGGTGTCCGAGGCACTGTTCCGACCCAAGCGCATCAAACGCGGCCTGGCCGTAAGGGACCGCGCGGGAATCGCACCAGATGATCGCCGGGCGCAGCACGTTCTGCTCTTTATCTACACAGACGAGCCCGTGCATCTGATAGGCGATGCCGACGGCCTTGACGTCTTCCGGACGGGCTTCCGCCTCGCGCATCGCATCGCGGACCGCATCGCGGGCACAGTCGTACCAGCACTGTGGATACTGTTCGGCAAACCCCGGTTGCGGCGAATCAATCTTCTGCTCGGCCTTTGGATAGAAGGCGCTGCCGGCGCAGGTGCCGGAGGCCGCATCAAGCAGTGAAGCTTTTACGGAAGAGCTCCCCACATCTATTCCCAACAAATACTCCATACGTCTGTCTCCACTAAAATTCGATGGTGTACTGTTCCAGATTCGCCCGCACAGTGCCTTGAATATTTTCCCAAATAATAGCACTATATTCCCACTACTATGAAATCGGTTATTGCAGATGGAATTCACTATTATGGGCTTACTGGCTTTCCGTTAGCGGTACGCCGCGTGCGCACGGATGCCGCTCACTCCCTATCTCACCAGCACGATTTGACCGAAGTTGAACACTGCCACGATTTTTGCGAACTGGTGGTGGTCACGCACGGCCGGGCCATGCATGCGCTGGAGGACCGCGTGTTCCCGGTAACCGCCGGCGACGTCTTTCTGCTGCAGGGCCGCCAGCGCCACTATTTCTACGATCGCGAAAATCTGGACCTGATCAACATTATGTATGACCCGGAAAAAATCGCCCTTCCGGAAAACGAGCTGCGCAAGATGCCGGGCTATTGCGCCATGTTCATGCTTGAGCCGGCCTACCGCCGTCAGCACCGCTTTGCCAGCCGACTGCATCTGAAACGCATGGCGCTCGCACAGGTCGAGCGACTGGCACAGGTCATGGAAAACGAAAGCGACGAAGCCCGCCCCGGTCATGAAGTGGCCCTGCGCGCCAAGCTGCTTGAGCTGCTGGTCTTTCTCTCTCGGGCCTATACCGAAACAGAAACCACTGAGGCCCACGCCCTGCTGCGCGTCGGCAGCGTGATCGGCGCTCTGGAAAACGATTTTTCCCGCGACTGGAAACTCGACGAACTGGTTGCAACGGCTCACATGTCGCGCAGTAACCTGATGCGTATTTTCCGAAGGGCAACGGGCCAGACACCGATCGAA
Source organism: Pontiellaceae bacterium (assembly GCA_016937945.1). Lineage (GTDB taxonomy): Bacteria > Verrucomicrobiota > Kiritimatiellia > Kiritimatiellales > Pontiellaceae > Pontiella. The sequence continues at coordinate 11,249 of JAFGVP010000019.1, forward strand.
TACCTGCTGCGCCTGCGCATCCAGAAAGCCATGGAGCTGCTTCGTAACAGCGACCGGCCCGTCACGGAGATTGCTCTCGAAGTCGGCTTTAATGACAGCAACTATTTCAGCCGGCAGTTCCGCCGGATTCTGGGCGAATCACCGCGCTCCTACCGCAACGGCGCCGCCTGATCAGGGCATAGACATTAAATTACCATGTAAGGGTTAAAAATACCTTTGACCTCCGTGCCGGCCTCGGCTACATCCTTCATCAATCTACGGAGAGTCATCATGAAACGATACGCTTATAAAGAGGCAAAAGAGACCATCTCTTCCATCTGCAAGGCCGCCGCCGCAGGAGAATACGATTCACGCGAACGGTTCATGGACATGCTTCAGAAAAATTCCCATATCGCCGTTCAGGGATATAACGCGTTCGGGAAAATCTTTTTCTGGAACGATGCCTCCGCCCTTCTCTATGGGCACAGCGAGTCCGGCGCCATTAATCAGGATCTCTTCGAACTGATCCTGCCGCCGGATTTTCGCGATCTTGCGCGCAGCATGGTCATGAGCGCGGCCCGAACCGGTAAAATGCCGGAGGCATCCGCCTGCGACCTGCTCCAGCACGACGGGAAATATATCTCCGTCTTCTCCGGTCATATCGTCTTTCAATGGCAGGAAGGATCGCCCGAATTTTACTGCATCGACCTGCCGCTGGATGAAGAGGCGGGAGGATCCGCCAATCCTGCTTAGATCCACTTGACGATTTCGTCCACGCCAAGCCGTGGGCGGGTCCGGCGCTGATTCGGGTCCGGCCAACCGACGGTAATGAGCGATACCGGTTCGATACTTCGCGGCCACCCGACAATCTCCCGCACCATCTTCGGCTTGATCCAGCCGATCCAGCACGTTCCCAATCCCAGCTCCTCCGCCTGCAGCACCAGATGCTCGCCGGAAATTCCCAGATCCAGCAGCGGATAATCGACGCCGGAAATCATCGGTGCAATCCGATGGGTAATCGCCGCCTTTTCCATCCCGATTGCAATAATGGCGCCGGCGTTAACCGCCCACTTCATCGGAATACCCGCCAGAAACGCTTCATTGATCAGTCGCATCCGGACGGATTCCTCCTGCACCACCGCAAACCGCCACGGCTGCTTGTTACACGCCGACGGCGCCAACCGCGCCGCCTCAAGCATCTGCTCCAGCATCTCCCGCGGCACCGCTTCCGGCACATACGCCCGGCAGCTCGTCCGCTGCTTCACCAGATCCATAAAGCTTCGTTCTGCATTCATCCCGGAAAACTAGCACACCCGCATTCATCTTGCATACCGGAAGCGCAAAGATGATCTGTTGCAAAAACGTATCCATACAGAATATCTTAAACAGGCTGAAAAACTTCCGGGAATCAAAATCATGTTAAGACATCTGCTCGCGGCACTCGCATTGCTTCTATCCGTCATAGCCGGCCACGCAACCGAACTGGAGGCCCTCGTCCATCAGGCCGAAAGCGGCGATCCCGCAGCCCAGTTTGAGTTGGGCAAACGCTACTTCGACGGCAAGGAGGTTGAACAGGATGATGTCTTGGCGGCCGCATGGTATCGAAAGGCGGCCGAGCAGGATTATGGCCCCGCCGTTGTGGCCATGGTCTATTGCTGCGAAGAGGGTACGGGCGTAGAAGAGGATCTGGACGCCGCAACCGCGTGGTATGAAAAAGCGCTCGACCTGGGCTACGACCGCCATCTGGAAAAGCAGGAAGAACCGGAAAAACTCAGCGACTACACCGCCTTGTTTGCCGAAAACGACGCTCGCCTCCGCACTCTCGATCCAAACAATCCTTCCTGCACGAACTATGTCGAATGGATCGAAACCGCCATCAAAAGCCTGGACGAGCTGGGCCGCAGATCCGAAATCGACCCATGGATCGAAGAGCTCGCGGCCCTCGGAACCAACAACTGGAAACTGCTGCACGCCGTCGCTATGGGATTCGATAAACGGACGGAAGACCTGTGGTGGGATGCGCCGGCCACGCGTTTCCGTGAATTCACGCTATTCGACCGCGCCTACCGGCTCATGATCAAGAATCCGCCGCCATTGGGCAACGGCCATCCTGCGGGCCGTTGCTCCCCCTCATTCCCCCAGGATTTTCGCGTTTTGTGAGCAGGCACCGCAATCTTCCCGGTTGATATAGGTTCATCGTTGCGCGTGTTTGCTGGCTGGTGAACCGATATTTTTCCTCAGAGCCCATACTCCA
>JAFGVP010000107.1 GCA_016937945.1 Pontiellaceae bacterium
CGCGATAATGTGGCTGACGACCGGTTCCGGCGCGAAAGCCGGATTACCGAAGCGCTGCGCACGGCGCGGCTGCGATTCCCCTCGGGCAAGCTGCGCCGGCTGGTGCTCTATTCCGATGGCGTGCCGACGGCGGAACCGGTGATGAACGAACTGAAACGCCTTGAGAAAGAGGGAATTCAGGTCTGTTTTGAACGGCTGGGGCGGAACCGGCAGCCCGAGGCCGCCGTGACCGAACTGGCTGCATCGTCATCGAGTGTCTTTGCCGGTGAACGTATTCGGCTGACGGCGCGCCTTTCCAGCAATACGGAGATGAAGGGCGAGCTCCGGTTGGTGAACCGCGGAGTCGTTTGCGAAAGCCAGACGGTGGAACTGACGCCGGACGGCGACAACCGCTTTGCGTTTGATGTGATTGTCGATGCGGAAGACAGCCCGTTGTGGCAGGTGGAACTGGTGCCGGAGCAGGATCGTTTTCCGGCAAACAATCAGGCGGGTTGCGAGGTTTCTGTGATTGGGCAGGCGCGGGTTCTGGTACTGCATAAAGATCCCCGCAAGATGCGGCATTTCCGGTCGGCTCTGGATAAACAGGGTTTTGCCGTCGAGGTCCGTACGCCTGTCGGGCTGCCGGCCACGCTGGATGATCTGCTGGAATTTGATGCCGTGATTCTTGCCGATATTCCCGCCACTGAAATTCCGGATCGCAGCATGCGCAACCTGAAGCGGTATGTAACGGATTTCGGCGGCGGAATCATGATGCTTGGTTCCGAGAACAGTTTCGGTCTGGGCGGATACTATAAAACGCCGGTCGAAGATGTGCTTCCAATCACCTCGCGCTTTGAAAAAGAGAAAGAGACGCCGTCGATGGCCATGGTGCTGGTGATTGATAAATCGGGCAGTATGGGGGGCGCGCCGATTGAGCTGGCCCGACAGGCGGCGAAGGCCACGGTCGAGCTGCTCAGCCCTCGCGATAAGATCGCGGTTATCGGTTTTGACTCGCAGCCGTTTATTGCCTGCGACATGACGCCGGCTTCGGATATCGGACGCGTGCAGGATGCGATCGATTCGCTGCAGGCCGGCGGCGGGACGAGCATGTATCCGGCGATGGCGGAAGGCGAGAGTATGCTGCGCTCCGCCGGAACGCGCATTCGCCATATGATCCTGCTGACCGATGGGCAGAGTACGCCCGGCGATTTCGAGGGGCTGGCGGAAAACATGGCACTTTCGGGAATGACGGTTTCGTCGGTGGCGCTCGGCGGCGGTGCCGCGCGTGAACTGCTGGAGCGCGTTGCAAAGATCGGACAGGGGCGTTATTACGAAACGATGGATCCGTCAACCGTTCCGCAGATCTTTACCAAGGAGACGATGGAGGTTTCACTCTCCGCCATCAAGGAGGAGCCGGTGATCCCGGTTCCGGTCAATACGCTGGGTTTTCTGGAGAGCGTGAATTTTGACGAGGTGCCTTACCTGCTGGGCTATGTGATGACCCGTGTCAAATCCTCGGCACTGCTGCATCTGGTAACCGATTCCGGCGAACCGCTGCTGGCATCGGGACAATACGGACTGGGAACCGGCATGGCCTTTACCTCCGATGCGTCGGAAATGTGGGCCGGCGAATGGGTCGAGTGGGACGGATTCGGTCCGCTCTGGGCCCAGATTCTGCGCCGGTGTGTGCGCAAGGAGCACGGCATGGGGATTTCCGCTGAGGCGATTGAGGAGCCGGATGGAATTCGTCTGGTTGTTAATCGGAGCGACGAAGCCCTGCGGCCGCTGAACCGGGTCGATTGGCAGGCAACCGGTCTGTTTGAATTCGGCGGAACGGAAAACATTGAGCTGAAACAGACCGGCCTCGGACGCTATGAATCCTTCCTTCCGATGAGCGAAAAACGCAACTGCTCGATCCAGTTGCTCGACAAGGCGTCCGGCTCGGCCCGTTCCGTAAGCTGGCGGCGGGACTATCCGGATGAATACCGGCTGTCGAGCGACGTGCCGGATGCGCTGGAAGCGGTGCCGTCATTGGATCCGGAAACTGTTCTTGCCCGTAACGGAACGGTCCGACGCTATCTCCCCGCGCGCCATGTCTTTGTTTTTCTCGCCATGCTGACCTCCATTCTCGGCATCCTGTTCCGTCGGCTGGGATGATCAATCGTCCGGATTTTGATCCGCAACCCATTGGGCTTCCTGACAAGTTTTTACCACCCGCTGCGCTCGAGGTCTCGGAGTTCACGGCGGGAATTCCTCGGTGTGCCTCCGTGTCCTCTGTGGTGAATAGTTGGTTTTCGGATGCGTATCGCAGGCATCCTGCCTTCCAAGCCCGCAAGATGCGGACGGTAACCGCAAGGCGACTGGTTGACCGCTTTGTATTTTTAGATTGCGGTAGCAGGTGTTGGTGCAAAACATCGAACAGACGCTTTTTCTTACAGCCTTATCCGCTTATATTCTCTCCCTCGATCGGGATCGGTTGTGAGGGTATATGACCTTCAGTTTGCTTTTAAAATGAAGCAGCCGGGACGGTTGCGGCGTCTCGCCTGCAAATATCGGAACCAACCTGAAGGTGTTATGAATCACCGTGCCGCAGTGGTGTTCACAGAAAAATGAAGGAAGCGATATGATGAAAAAGATGTTCATTCTTGGTTCATGCTGGCTGTTTGCTTTTATGGCATTTGCCGGGGAGCGGGTTGCGCTGTGGCCGGAAGAAAAGATTCCGGATTTCCAGCCCCAACAGATTGCAGCAACTACTCAGGAGGTTGATGCGACGGGGTTCGATGCCGCCCGAAACAGGATGCCGCATCTGGACTGGTATGAGCCGCCGGCGGAGAAAAACGGCGGATGCATGCTGCTCATTTCCGGTGGTGCGTATCAGTGCTGCTGCGATGGAAAATGGATTGACCGGGTTGCGAAAAAGTTCACCGACCTCGGATTCGTCTGCGTGAGCCTCACCTATCGTACACCGCGCCCGGAAGGCTTACCGATCTATCAGAGCGCGTGGGAGGACGGACAGCGCGCCGTTCGTCTTGTCCGCAATGATGCGGAGAAGCGGGGTTTTGATCCGGAGAAAATCGGCGTGCTCGGATTTTCCGCGGGGTCGCACCTGACGGTTCTGCTCGCAACAAGCTCACTTACGCCGGCGTACGGACCGGTCGATGAAATTGATCAGCTTCCATGCCATGTTAACTGGGCGGTGCCGATCTACACCGCTTACGCGCTCACGGACGGACTTGCCGGTCCCAATACACGTGATGGCGATGCGCCGGACGTAACGCTTTCAGACGTATTCAAATTTGATACGAAGACGTGTCCGATGGCGCTCTTCCACGGCGGAACGGATATCTATTCGCCGAACGCTTCCACACAGATTTACCGCCAGCTCCGCCGGATGAAAATCCCCGCTGAGCTCCATCTGTTTGCGGACCGCGCCCATGGCTTCATGGGCGATCCGAACAGGGGCGAGGACGGCACCGCCTACGATCATTGGATGGATCGGATTGCCGAGTTTTTCCGTCAGATGAATTTTGACGGGCGCCTCGGCGAGGAAGTCGATCTGATGGCCCGCTATCCGAACGACGATGCGCGCAGTGCAACCAGCAAAGAACCGGTTTGGCCGGAAGGCAGGATGCCGGATGTGCAGGAAAACCAGTGTCAGCCTTATCTCGAATGGCACATGCCGAAGGAACTCAAGACGAAGGCTATTCAGATTATCTATTCCGGCGGCGCTTATAATGGCAACACTCCGGATGGATTTGAAGTGGCTCCGGCGCGGCGTTATCTGAACGAAAAGGGCATGGCGGTCGTGACGGTCAAATACCGCACACCGCGTCCGCAGGGTGGACTGGCCAAGCATA
>JAFGVP010000020.1 GCA_016937945.1 Pontiellaceae bacterium
CCGTACTCGTGAACAGCGCAATCGCCGCCGCCGAAAATCCGGCAGCCATGGGCGCCGCCTTTAAAATGGGCGTCGATGCCGGCCGCGCCGCTCGGCTCGCCGGTCTCATGCCCACGTCCGAGGTAGCCGTTGCCTCCAGTCCTTTAACCAGCTTCCTTTCAACCAATGACTGATCAACTTCCAGACTGGCTTAATCCGGCAAAGTGGATGGATTTCACGGAAAGCGCAGACCACCGGAAAATCCAGACAGCCATTATGTCGACGAATCCCGGAGAACGCGAACTGGCCCTGATGCTCTCGCCGGCAGCCGGCGAGTTTCTCGAACTGATGGCGCAGCGCGCACAGGCGATCACACGGCGCCATTTCGGGCGGACAATGGCGCTCTATACGCCGCTCTATCTCTCCAACTTCTGCAACGGCGGTTGCGTTTACTGCGGCATTGCCGCCGACCGACGGGCCAAGCGCGCCGTACTGGACGAGAAGCAGCTGCGTCACGAGATGGAAGCGATCACCCGGATGCATTTCGAGGAACTGGTGATGCTCACCGGCGAACGCATGCCGGAGGCGGACGTGCCCTATCTGCGCGAGTGCGTCGCCATTGCAGCGGAATACATCGCGAACGTCACAATCGAAGTCTTTCCGATGAAGGAGCACGAATACCGCCTGCTGGCCGATGCCGGCTGTACGGGGGTGACCATTTATCAGGAAACCTACGACCCGGTGATCTATGAACGCATGCACCGCTGGGGCGACAAACGGGACTTCCTTGGCCGGATCGATGCGCCGGGCCGCGCCCTGCGCGGCGGACTGCGAACCGCCGGACTCGGCGCCCTGCTCGGGCTGGCTGATCCGCGCCATGATATTCTGTGCGTCTACCGCCACGCCAAACACCTGCTGAAAACCTACTGGCAGGCCGGCGTCTCGATCTCCTTCCCGCGCATCCGCCCGCAGCTCGGCGGCTTCCAACCGGATCATCCAGTCGACGAACGCATGCTGGCACAGATTGTTTTTGCCCTGCGAATCTGTCTTCCGGAAATTCCGCTCGTGCTCTCCACCCGTGAACCGCAACGCGTACGCGATGGACTGGCCGGCGTCGGAATTTCCAAAATGAGCATCGCCAGCAAAACCACCGTCGGGGGATACAGCGATGATTCAGACGAATCCACCGAGCAGTTTGAAATCAGCGATGAACGCGACATTCCGACCTTCTGCGAAATGCTGCGCTCCAAGGGCCTTGAGCCGGTCTTCAAAAACTGGGATGCCACCTACCGCGGTCCGGCGCATTACGCTAACTCGTGAAACAATCCCTCCAACCAGAACTGCTGTCGCCGGCGGGAAGTCCCGATGCGGGCTGGGCCGCATTTCATTATGGAGCCGATGCCGTCTATACCGGACTTCGGCGCTTTTCCGCCCGGGCGGAGGCAGTGAACCTGACGGAGCAGGAACTGGATGAACTGATCGGCTTTGCGCACGCAAACGACCGCAAGGTATACATCACATTCAACACCCTCATACAGCAGCACGAACTGGCGGACACGCTCGAAATACTGGCACGGATTAACAACCTGAACGCCGATGGCATCATTGTTCAGGACATGGGCGTGGCCCGCATGGTCCGACGCTTTTTCCCATCACTCGAACTGCATGCCAGCACCCAGCTGGCGGTGCATAATACCGCCGGCGCCAAACTGCTGGCCGACATCGGCTTTACCCGCGTGGTCCTCGCCCGCGAACTGAGCATTCAGGAAATCGCCGACATTACCCGCGACTGCGGTATCGAAACCGAAGTCTTCATTCACGGCGCCCTCTGCTATTCCTACAGTGGACTGTGCCTGTTTTCATCGCACCTCACCGGCCGCAGCGGGAACCGCGGGCGCTGCGCCTACTGCTGCCGGCAGACCTTCGAGACCGAGGCAGGAAAAAACCTGCCCTTCGCCATGAAGGATTTTGCCGTTGGAAAACATCTGGATGAACTGCTGGCCGCCGGCGTCTCCTCCCTGAAGATTGAAGGCCGCATGAAAAGTCCGGCCTACGTCGGAGCCGTGACAGATTTTTACCGCCGGCGCATGGATCGAGGGCTCAGTAAAAAACAGCAACTTGAACTCCTAACCGACATCCAGACCATCTTCGGGCGCGCATCGACCGATCTTTATTTAAAAAATGCCGACACCAATCCGATCGATCCGACGACCAACGGACATCGCGGCGCAGTGATTGGAACGATCCAATCCATTCGCCCGGAATTCGGCGGCCACTGGCTGGGCTTTAAAACCGGCCGCGCCCTGCAGCGCCACGACGGGCTGAAGATTGAGCTTCCGGGCACTCAGGAACCCTTTTCCTTTTTTGCCACCGAAATCCGTCTGCGTAACGACCGGTCCAAAAAACTGAAGTTTGAAGTCGATGCCGGCGCTGACATTGAAGTTCGTCTTCCGGAACACCATCCCTATCTCGAATCCGGATGGACCGTCTACTGCTCCGCGTCACAGGAGGTCCGACAGCGCTATGGATTTGAAGCGCCGCGCCCGGGAACCTACCGGCAGCGCAAACTATTCGATGCCACCGTCGAACTGACCGCAACAGGAATAACCGTACGTTCGGGGCAAACTGAAATTCAAATCGAAGAACCGCTGAGCGAGGCGCGCAATCCGGAAAAAACGGTGGAGGCCATCCAAAAGAGCTTTTCAAAGACCGGTGATACGGAATGGAAAGTTGATCAGCTGGGAATTCAGGATAACGGTCTTTTTGCGCCGGCATCAGTCATGAACGAAGCACGCCGCCAGCTGCTCGAAAAAATGAGCGAATCATTGAGTGCAACGAAGCAGCAGGATCATTTCCGGCGAATGGAAGATTTGGTTCGAATCCCCGTCGAACCGGACGGCAAAGAACATTGGTCAATCAAGTTGCGCGACCGCTCATTACTCAATGATCTAACCGGGGAAGAACTGAGCCGAATTGAAGTCGTAGACGACATTCCCGTCATTCAGCGAGGCAGGAATAACGGACCGAAGCCGGCTGCGACGGAGATCGACGACTCCACCCGCCCCCTCGAAGTCGCCAACGTAGGCGCTCTCCATTCATTCCGGAAATGCACCAATCTCACTGCCGACTGGCCGCTCTATACACTGAATTCCGAAGCTGCCGCGCAGTGGCAGGAGCTCGGTATTCAGCAAATGGTGCTTTCTCCGGAAGATACCGGTGACAACATGAAGGCGCTGCTGCGCCTTCTGGGCGATCGTGCCATTGTTCCGATCTATCAACATACGCCGCTGATGATTTCAGCCACGCGTCCGGAATCCGGCGACGCCCTGTCCGACCGCCACAGCAAGCCGATGCGCATTGAAAAAAGCGGCGACCAGTTTGTCCTGATTTATGAAGAACCGTTCTGCCTGATCAGGCATATCAACGAACTGAAGGCCGCCGGCGCACGACGATTCCGGATTGATCTGACCTACGGCATTCACGATGCCGCGCAGGCGGCCGGCATTATTCGCAATCTATTTGCCGGAAACAACATCTCCGACAGTCATAACGGCAACTATGCCCGCACCCTGTAGAACACCTTCCGCGTACCGAAAAAAAAGGCGGGCCGAAAGCCCGCCTTACCGAAATGCGCTTCCCGATCAGGGAAGAATAATGACGGACGGGGTGTTGTTGCTCCAGCTCTCGCCGTTATCCAGCCACCACTGCCCCCCGACGTCGTGGGAGGAATAACAGTCAACCGCATAATGGTCGAATAGCTCCAGCTCGTTCAGCGGAATCGAAAACTCAATGCTGCTTGAGGAATCATCAAACCTGATGCTTCCATCCCAGCTTTCGTCAATCACAGTCCATTCATCCGTAATATCGTAGAGCGATGCTCCGCTGTAGGCATACCGCCCATCGTAAAAATAGTTGATGCCGTAATCGCGCGCATCTCCGACTTCTGAGCGCAGATAAACCCACAATCCGCAGGATGCGTCCGAAGGCATATCCAAACCGGCGCGATCCACTTTGACAAAAAGGTTCGATGTTCCGCGGGCTACGGTAATCCCGGTAATGTCGAGACCCGAATAGATGCTACTGTCACCGGCCGGATCCTCAAACTGAACCGGGAGTTCGGACCAGTCATCAACGCTGCCGTCCAGCTGGACTTCCGCCTGCCGAACCACAGCCGGATTCGTGATCACCCGGTCCGCCCGAAGCGTACAGAATCCGACCGGAATACCCTCCTCGAGCATAGCCGAGAACGTGTTCTGGGGATAGTTCAGCCCGGAAACCGCTTCCATAAATCCGTGAAGCAGGTTCGTACTCAACCATACGCTATACTCGATGCCCTCAACCGGCATCCAGTTGATCGTCATCTCGTTATTGGTGATACCCCCGTAAATCATAAAAAGGGAGGATGCATCGGTCGGATCCGTACCCGCCCGGAACTCCGCCAGATTATTGACCCCGTCTCCGTCATCATCACCGTCCGGATCTGCGGCCGTCAGGCTTCCGAAATGCTCCAGCTCCCATTCATTAGAGAGATGATCCTGATCGATATCCCATTCGGGATCTACAACGGTCGGTGCAAAATTATACATCGCGACCTTTACCACGGTATAATCGACTCCGTCGGCATTGGTTTTTTCCAACAGAAAACCATTGGCGAAAAAGGCCTCCGAGGTTCCGGCCTCGAGCGATAGCGGGCCGGCCGTGCGCATCTCGGGCGTCGGTTCAAAAAAGAGTTCGTTGTCCGAGTCTGTCAGCTCGTTCCAGCTACCCAGAGCAACCACCGTTGCATTCGTATCAAATGCGGAATCCCATTCCCAGATCACGTCCTTCATGGCAAAAATCGGATCACTTCCGGTCAGATCCGGTACGATCAGCTGCGGGCAGGTGGTGACATCCGGAATCTCCGATCCATCCAACTGCTTAAATTCCAATACCGTCGTGGCAACCGCTCCGTTGGTATGAGTCAGAGTGACCGTCCAGTCTCCATCCACTTCAGGAATCGCCTCAGCCATGGGGGATGACGTGATATATTCCCAGTAGTCCCAATCGTTGGTACAGCTGAAACTCCCGAACGGGGCGGTTACATGAACCGAAGCAATCTCATCAACGGAATCCTCAACCACCTCCAGATCAAACTCAATCCGGTATTCCGAGACACCCAGATCATACCCGGCAAACAGTTCAAGCTCGCTGATTACACTGCTTAGATCCCAGGCTTCGCGCAGGACGTAAACATTGTCCACATATCCTTCAACCACCGCGCCGAGTGCATCGCTCCACGTTCCGATGGAGCAATAGGTGCCTTCCAGGTCCGGGCCGCCATCATACTGAAGAAGCAATATCTCATCCACATAACAGGAGACCACCCCGTTTGTAATCACGACCGCCAGTTCATAGGATTGATTATAAACCATGTTCGATAAAACATTGAATGCGAGCTCTTCATCAGCTTCATCGTTCACTGAGGCGGCAATATACTGGATCGAGCCATACAATCCCATGTCCAGCCAGAGCACGCCGCCGTTGGAGAGTCCGATCTCAATTTCATTGCCTGAATTATCAACCGCAGATCCCACGGTTAAATCCGCTTTTACCCCGACTACATCGCCAGCCTGCAGACCGACCTTGCAGCTACCGTCGTTGAGCGTGGCACTGCAGTTGAGCCGACCGCTTTCCACCCGGGGATAGGCGGAACTGTTCTCCACCTCCATGGTCCATTTCCCGGCATCCAGAGAACCGCCGCTGAAATCATCATACAGTTCCCAGTTATACGCGGCGTCCACCTGAACCGCCATGGCCGCCAACACGAACAATGTACCGATTTTATTTTTCATGGCATTTCTTCCCTTCCGACAGGCTTGATTATTTCTCATCTTTTGCGATGCGCTATTTAGCAGCAACCATCTGTTTAAACCAAACATTGGGCTGCATAGCCATCCAAACAAAGCGCCATTTTTGTCCTCAGCCCACCAAAACCCGAAACATGATCGCGGCCGCAACCGGAACAAAAAAAGACCGCAGGCATCATGGAGCCTGCGGTCCCGTATAAAACAATCCGGGGGATCAAGCGGCTTTGTAAAAAATCATGCTGTCCGAACATGTGCAGCCGCCACCACAACCGCTTTTGCACGGCAGGTCAACTTTGCGGATGCGTCCTTTTCTCTCCAGCATTTCGAGCATCGGATGCAGGGCGCTGGACTCGATGGCGAGCGCAAGGCTGATCTCCTGCACGGAGAGCGCCCCGTTATGCTCCCCCAGCAGTTTGACAATGCTAGCGAGCATCGATCACCCCCTTGCGTCCGACGATCTTCAACCCGATCACGAGAGCAACGAGAAGAGCGACACACAGACCGATCCAGCCGAGCGACGCATTCGGATGCAGGGCAAAGGTGGCGAACTGATAGTAAAGCGTTGCAACCACCCACGCCAGCAGTGTGAGATAGCAGACCGCAAAAGCCATCCAGCGAACGCCGATTTCCCGTCCGATCGCCGCCAGCGCGGCGACACAAGGCGCATAGATCAGCACAAACAGCAGATAGGCAAACGCTGATTTTTCGGGCGTCGCTCCAAAGTGGGCCACCATAGTGTCATAGCGGCGCTGATCCTCCTGGTTAATTTCATCCATGGCGCCGGACAGCCCCAGCGGATCGAGCAGGCTTTGACCGAAGCCCTCAAAACCGGCAGGGATCGCGGCAAAGGCATCGATGATGCCGGCCCAGAAATCAAACGGGGCAGCTTCCGCACCCTCTTCGAGCTCGGCCATGCCGTCTACCTGCGCATAGATCGAGCCCAGTGAGCCGACAACAGCTTCCTTGGCAAAGATACCGGAGAACAACCCGACCGTCGCCGGCCAGTTATCATCTTCGATTCCCATGGGGCGGAAGACCGGCGTAACCTTACGGCTCAGGGCACTGAGCAGGGAATTCTTCGAATCATTGTTCCCGAAGGAGCCATCGGTCCCCATGGAATTCAGGAAGCCGAGAATGGCAACGATCAGCAGGATGACCTTGCCGGCCTTGATGATGAACGACTTCAGGCGGTGCCACGTGTGGTACATCACTCCGGTGAACGTCGGCATATGGTATGGCGGAAGCTCCATGACAAAGCTGGTTACTTCGCCTTTGAGCAGCGTGCTCTTGAAGAGCAGTCCGGTCATGACGGCCAGCGCAATCCCGATCAGGTAGATGGAGAAGATAATCACTCCGCCGCGCTGCGGGAAAAAGGCAGCAGCAAACAGTGTGTAAACCGGAAGGCGGGCGCCGCACGACATAAACGGATTCATCATAACCGCAAGAATCCGGTCGCGCCGGCTCTCCAGCGTACGCGTTGCCATGATGCCCGGCACATTACAGCCGAACCCGACCAGCATCGGAATAAACGCCTTCCCGGGCAGCCCGATGGATCGGAGGAAATGGTCCATCACAAACGCCGCACGCGACATATATCCGGAATCCTCAAGAAATGAGAGACACAGGAAAATGAAGAAGATCGGCGGAATGAAGGTGGAGACCGTCTGGATACCGCCGCCGATGCCGTCTGCGAGAATAGCGATCAGCCAGCCGGGCGTATGCATCTGCCCCAGAACATGCGCAAAGCCATCCACAAAGATCGTTCCGCACAGTCCATCGAAGAAATCGATAAACGGCGCCCCGACGTTCATGGTGATGGCAAAAACCAGATACATGACAAAAAAGAATACCGGGAACCCGAGCACCCGGTTCAGAACGATCCTGTCGACGGCATCCGAAAAGTTTTTACGCGCCTTATCACTGCCGGCCGTCACATCACGAGCAAGGCCGTGAATAAAGCCGTAACGCCCGTCGGCAATGATCATGTCCGCATCTTCGCCGACGAGTCGCTCCACCTTTTTCAGGGCATGCTGCATGTCAGGAAGCAGGGCCTTATCGGCCCCGACAATCTCTTCAGCAAGCGAATCTTTTTCGAGCAGCTTAATCGCCAGCCAGCGGGCGGAAACATGCTTGCTCAGCGCCACATCACCCAGACTGATTTCGAGCGATCTCAAAACCTCTTCGATATCCTTCTCGTACTGGACGCGAACCTCTGGACGGTGCTTTGTCGTGCTGATTTTACAGACCGCATCGCGCAGATCATCGATCCCGATTTTCTTGGAGGCGGTCACCGGAATGACAGGACATCCCAAATGCCGTTCCAGATGCTTGATTTCAATCCGGATGCCGCGCTGTTTCGCCATATCCATCATGTTGAGTGCCACCACGACCGGGACATTCATTTCGAGCAGCTGTGTGGTGAGATACAGATTGCGTTCCAGGTTGGAAGCATCAATCACGTTCACCACCACATCAGGCGTATCGAACAGGATATGTTTTCGCGCGACCTCTTCATCGGGAGAGAGCGCGGAAAAGGAGTAGATTCCCGGAAGGTCCGTCACTTCGATCGAGGAATCGCAATGGGTGTACTCCCCGATCACGCGCTCAACCGTAACCCCCGGCCAGTTTCCTACCTGCTGTTTTGCGCCGGTAAGCGCATTGAATACCGTTGTCTTGCCGCAGTTGGGATTCCCCACCAGGGCAATCTTCAGATTGTTCATTTCTTCTCAACCTCCAGAGCGTTTGCTTCATCGCTTCGGAGCACCAGACGGGATTCCTTGACAACCACTTCGATCGGGCCGCCGAACGGCGCCTTCCGGACCACTTTGAATTCGGCATTACGCGTCAGGCCCATCCGCAGGAGCTTCTGCCGGTAAACCGGATCCGATGTGCTGAATCCGGTAACCACAGCTTCCTGCCCGACTTTCAATTCCCTCAGTTTCATCCTAAAAAATCCTCGCCTTGATAAGGTGCTACATTTCCAGTGCCAGCTGCATGGTCACTAAATGACCACCCTCGTCGCCTGCCAGCTTTTCAAGCCGGAGATATTCGAGCGACACCGCTGCCTTTTCATAAAATCCATACGAGACCACGCCGCCGTAGCCCGCCCCATGACACTTTTCTTCAAATCCGCCGACGCCGTAACCGGCGTAAAGGTCTTCCGACCCTTCGTATTTAAGCCCAACAACCCATTGCTCCGCAACCCCGACCGATGCCTCAATGTTATACGCCAGCGGCGCAACCGATACTCCATTGATCACATAGTCATCCAAACTGGAAACCACTTCGGCATTCAGCATGAACCGCGGCAGGAAAATGTTTACAAACGCGCCGGCGCCATCCTGCTTTTCATAGCCCGTTTCGCCGTTGATCCCCAGCTCGCTCTGCGAGTCCGTTTCCATCATATCCGACAGATAATAGGCGCCGCACTGCAGACAGGACATCGGCATGAAGGTGGCCGAAGCATAAAAGTCCTCGATCGCGGTGTTTTCGGCCGGATTTCCGGCCTCGTCCAGACCGTGATCCACCGCCCCCTTGAATGCCCCGATATTGACATCAAACCAATCATTGCAGTAGCCGGCCATGACGCTGCTTTGGTTGATTTCAGCCAGCTCAACCGGAAGGGAATCCGACACGAAGACCGACTCAAAATTACCGAATGGAAGATAAAAACGGCCCGCCTGAACATAGAGATCGGAACCGGCCACGATATACGCTTCGTCCAGATTGTTTTCCTCGGTATCGTTCTCTTCCCACAACAGGCCGACATGACCCGCCAGCCACTCGGTCATGGCCGCTTCCATGGCAAACTCCGCCTTCCGAAGAATCAGGTCGCTCACGCCGTCACCACCGGTTTCGGCATAAGATCCTTCCACTTGCAGAAGTAATCCCCACGTGAGTGTTTCCAGTCCGGTTTCAGCAATTGAAGCCGTCCATTCCGAAACGGTTTCACTCATCTCATTCGTCTGCGCCTGCGCCTGCGCCGCACCACCCATGGCAGCCGCCAAAGCTGCCATCACGATTTCCTTTTTCATTTTGCTTCCTTTAAAACACCGTTCCCAGTCATTGGGCCATTCGATGTCTTAAACTTTGTCATCACCGCCCCGGGGCCTCCCCGGCAGCATCACCTCAAACATTGCATGAAATTATCCACAACATATCGGTACTGCTTTCCACAGTGGATTATGATCTCCTTTTGCCCCTTCTTGAGGATTCGGAAATCAATACGCATCTCGCCATACCCGTCATGCTCAACCAGCATGTTATAAAGGGCACTGATCCGTTTTTTCACATTTTCGTGGCAATCCGCCATAGCCGTATTCCTGTTCAATTGCCCTGAAATTTAGATATTATCTCAACTAGGTCAAACCTAATCGATATTTTTTCGCCGCAACTAACATTTTACCGCAAGATTGCCTGAAACGGCCGTTTTTATACACCGGAAAACGCAAAAACCCCGGAGCGGAAATCATTCCGATCCGGGGTTTTCTCCATTAAACAGAAGACATGAACCAGCCATCCGGTTTGGGCGCATGCCTCCTCCAGCGTATAGACAAACGTCTCGCGATCCTTGTCATCCAGAAAAATCGCATCCCCGCGATTCCCTCGGCTCATGACGTGGTAGATCGCCCCCTCGTACTCTATGCGCGGCTTCCTAGCCATGGAGAAAGACTACGTTAAAACCGTCAAATCATTAAACACAAATATCAAAGGACTGACCCCGCACCCATCCAGCCAAATTCATCGTATGGATTCATACGACAAACACGGGAACACTTTACGATCAGACCGTGGTAATCAGATTGATTTTATACAGCCAAAGTTTGGGAATGCTCTACGATGTCAGCGTGGTCGGTAACACCTATAATGGGTGACCCCTTTTCTTTGACCCCGACTCTCATCCCCGATCTTTTCTTCTTCTTTTTACTCGTTCTAGCAATTTGGAGTCACAACAACCCTCAAGTTCAGACAAAACACCATCCGTCATGTTTACAGCGGATAAAAGTTCCATATGTAAATAATAATCTCCATACCTCACACAGTCGTAGAGGAATTGTTCATCATAATTCCCTGACCGTAACCTTCTGTAGCATCTCTCATCAGAAATTTCTTTAGAGAGCAGGTTTTCGTTATAAAATCTTTTCGCCAAGCCTTCAAACTGCGCATCAGTCAAACCTTTAAAAAATAACAACCACGAGAGAGCCGTAGTCCTATTATTTCTCAGCGTCTCATTACCACTAACAGTTTCGATGTAAAAAATCTATTTCGTGATCTGTCAATACCTCTTTAGCCTGTAAATATGCATATAGATAAACCTCAGGCATGCTATATCGTTTATTCAATAATCCCTTTTCGTATTTCTCATAATCCTTCAAGAGGACATCCTCTTCAAGAAGCCCATTCTTAAGCCACGTTTCCGAAATTAGGAATGTAGACAGTGCTATATTTTTCTTGTCCATAGGCAACTAATTGACAGGCCAAGCTACACTATGAGCAGGGTTGAATTCTCTACCTTCTCTCGCTGCATATTCAGCAGCTGTTTCAACAATCCCTTGTGCTTTTTTCCCTTCTTCCATTGCAGCTGCCACCCTTCGGTTTCCTTCGATTATGTGAGTAGATCCATCAGGCATTTCAACTCCACGAATCGGTTGTTGATCGCTTAGCTTTTGATCAAACGGTTTTTTTGCATCGATATCCGGTTGTTTGCACTCGTGTCCAAAATAGAATTAAAAAGAAGGGGATCTCAGGTTAGATTTTTGTGACCAAACAAAACTTAACCTAAGGAGAGATCC
>JAFGVP010000108.1 GCA_016937945.1 Pontiellaceae bacterium
ACCCTTGTCCGCCTCCGGCTCCAGTCCCCCTGCAGTATTTCCTAAGAAAGAGGGACTGCATGGTTCTATTTCGTAAGGCTACGGGCTTAGTTTGGGGAGGATTTCTCAGGGATCGGTCCTGAGGAAAAAGTTATCGATACAGATCAGACCGTCCATCTGATCCGATGCCATGAATCCGGCGTGTACCCGGGAAAGGCTCCACATCGACTTAGTAACCTGGTCTTTGGTCGAATCCGAGCATTCAATCGCAGTAATCCGTGCGCCCGTGCGGTCAAAGAGTTCCACCGTTGACTTAAACGAGTCAATGTCTTCCTGTTTCAGAATCGATATGCGGCAATGCAGCCAATCAGATATGCGGACCTCGTCCCCCCGGGTAAAGTTCATCGCCTCGGCAGGAAGCTCCACCGTTGCAGGATCCGGAAGTGCCGCAAAAAGCCTCCATGTGGAATTGGTGGTCGGATCCAGATTAATCTGCCATCGGCAATTTTCACTCAACACCGTATTGCCCAGCATCACCGACAACGCGGGGCCGGGTTTACTGCGGGCGGAATCCGGAACTGCCACGCGAAAATCAAACTCGATACTCAGCGTTTGACGACGCAGCCAGCGAACCGGGGTGTCGGTCACTACACGGATTGAATCCTTGGATGCCTTGATAACCAGCGCATGATCTATGGCCTCTTCGGTTGTCCCAACACCGGCCACCAAGGAAAATGATGCAGAATCTTTCACCTTTTCATACACATCCCACCCCTCCTGACCATCGATTTTCCCGATGGAAAGTTCATTGAAATCGCATGCAATCTCCGCCTCGGCCAGCGCAGCGCCGGATGAAAACAGTGCCGTAGCTGCCAAAATCGCAGAAAGCAGCCCGATCAGTGAAACGTTGGATTTTGTGTTCATATTCATAGGGCGATATATAAGCAGGTTAGTTGCCAACTCTTCTGAAGAACTATCAGAGACTCCGCCTATCCAGTTCTGTTCGAGGGCAAATTCATGAATGACGTAAAAAACAACGGATGAGGCGCGCAATAAAAAGCAGTGCAGGTTTGTCTTTATTTAACCTTTGTGAATTGGGACATTTTTATTCGTACATGAGAGACCGCATTCCATCCAGACAGGGCATGACGTTGCTAGAAGTCATGATTGCCGTTGTAATCCTCGCCATCGTCGGCTTCGGAATGGTGACTGCCATGGTGAAATGTGTTTCCGTGATAAATGCCGCAAGACACCGGGAAGTCGCCCGCGGCCTGATGGTTCAGGTCGATCTGGAAAACCCGATCGAAGAGGTGGATATGAGTGAAATGAGCGATTCCGGCTCATTTGAACACATGGAGGGCGGTTTCGGGTATACCTACAATTGGTTCCGCAACATTGAAATGGTTGATCAGGAAGAACGGCCGGGCCTCTTTCTGGTAACAACACGGATTCAGTGGTCTGAACACGGCAGCGACTCGTACGAAGAGATTACAGAATATCGCTATGCTCCCGATGCAGAGGTGCTTACCAGCCAGCCATGAAGAATATCGACCACACTCAGAACGAAACAGGGAAGAGAAATCGCCGTGGATTTACTCTTCTTGAAATCATTGTTACAATCGTCGTTCTCATGATTGTGGCAACGGTCGCAATGAATATTTTCAGTGCAACGCTGTTTGCATGGAAACGGAGTACGGAAGTTGCTGAAAGCATGCAGCATGGCGATTTTACGATCGAGCAGCTCGTATCGGCATTGAATTCAACGGTGTATTTCAACAACCCGAGAAAAATCTATGCATTCAAGGTCGAAAAAAATGACCTCGATGGACTTCCGGCCGACACACTGAGCTTTGTAACATCCAGCGGCGCTTTCATGCCGATGGATTCCCCCTATCTTGAAGGCCCGCACCGCCTGAAGCTGCTGGTGGATCATGACGAATATGGTGACGCCGCACTGTTTGCGACTCCCATGCCGGCCATTGCCGATGACGAGGAATTTGAGGAAGACTATGCCACCGACCCCATGATCGTTTCCCGTTCAATAGGCGGGCTCGAAATCCTATTCTGGGATGATGATGCCGAGGATTGGACCGAAGAATGGGAATCGGAAAACTCGATTCCGGAGCGAATTCAGGTGACCGTGTATGTCCAGTTTCCCGACGAAGATGAAGATCCGATGCAGTTTACCCGCATAATTAATATTCCGGTGTATGAATCTCTCAAGGACGGGCTTCGCAGTCCGGTAACGAGCAGTAACAATCGATAAACCATGAAGAATAAACAGATCATCAGAACCCGGAACAAAAAAAAGGAGGGAGCCGCCCTTCTGATTGTGCTCGGCATTGTGATGATCCTATCCATGATCGTGCTCTCGTCCCATTTTGAAGCACAGCTCGAAATGCATCTGGTCTCTTACAAGCGGAAACGCTTTCATGCCAAATCGCTGGCCCATTCGGGACTGGAGTATGCGAAGGCAATTCTTGACAATCAGAGCAGTGCACGGGAACTGGAAATCGAAGACATGGACGAAGATCAGAATGGTTTCATGCAAACCGCTCTTTATGTCCAGCGAGGGCTCAGTGCATCGTCGACTATTGAAATGAATGACGGCTCATTTTCCATAACGATCGAGCCGGCGGAGTCCGGGCGGAATGTAAACCTGCTCAACCGACAGCAATGGACCGAGATTTTTGAAATGGCCAACGTTCCGTCGACGGACTGGGACGCAATGGTCGACTGCCTTGAGGACTGGATCGATGAAAACGACACGCATGGACTAAACGGGGCCGAGTCGGATGACCCCTTTTACGAGGATCAGGGCTATCCGGTCAAAAACGGCGCACTCGACAGTGTCGAGGAACTGCTTATGATCAAAAACTGGGGACCGGAAATCCTTTACGGTCGCCCTGCAGATGAGGACAACGATGCCATTTACGGAATTGCAGACATACTGACTGTGTGGGGCGACGGCAAGGTCAACCTCAACTCAGCCAGTACCAACCTGCTGCTCAGCTTTGCGGAATACGAAGATTGGGAACTGGCCAGCGTTTTTGAAGCCCGTGCCGGAGAAGACGGTGAATTCGGCACGATTGACGACGGCATTAAGAGTCTTGAATCTGTCGGTGCCGACAGCACGAAATTTAAATTGCAAAGTGATTTTGTACGGGTAACTTCTGAGGGCGAATCTTTCGGTAACAAGTACCGGATTGAATGTATTTTCCTCCTGAAGAACCAGAATTCGGTTGTAGTTTACTGGGAAGAAGGACCGGTTAAGTAATATGCGAATACGCGAAAAGATTATAACGGCGGCATGCCGAACTGCGGACGGGATCGAATGGACTTCCCTGAAAATCAGGCAGGACGGTTCTGAACCGGCCGGGAAAGGCAGCGTTTCCTGCCCGTCTGAGGACAATGAAGGACAGTCGATCAACATGCCGGGGCTGACGGATGAGGTTTCTGAAAAACTTGCCGGCGATCTGACCGTGTCCATTCGAACCTCTGAGCTCCTGATGCGCACGGCGGAGTTTCCCTCTATTGATCGGGAAGAAATCGCAGGAATGGTCAACTTTCAGTTTGATAAGATTTCCCCCTTTCCGCTTGATCAGTTGGCGATTTCCCATGAAGTCCTGAGCAGCTCGGAAAATTCTTCCATGGTTCTGATGGTTGCCGCCCGTCACGAGTGCATTGACGCCATCGGAGAAGCCTTCAAGTACAAAGGGGTATACATCCATAGTATCGATGCCCGTATTCTCGGATGGTTTTACCTTCTGCAGAAGGGCCAACATCTGGCGGGAGAGCCATGTGAGGTCCTGATCGTCGATGACGGAATCGACTTTTCCATGACCGTTTTATCGGATGGTATCCCGCTTGTATTCCGTTCCCTGTCCCGTCCGGAGGACGATGCCGGTATTTCAGAACTCGCCGAAGAAATTGATTACACCCTGACCATGCTCGATTCAGAGCATGACCTTCCCGATCCGCAACGAATCGATATTTGGAGTTTAACATCTGCGGCGCCGCAGCAGACCGATCTTCTTGCCGAAAAAACAGGCGTTGTTATTGCGCATCATGACCTGAATATATTACCGCCCCTCTCCGAAGGAATCATTGAGCGGGCGATTCATAAAAAGGCACGTATAGAGCTGATTCCCAAAGAGTGGATTGAGCACGAGCGCATGCAGCGCCTGAAGAAAAAATTTGCGGTTTCTTCGGGAATTATCGGAGGGATCTGGCTGGTTGCCCTGCTCATTTTTGTAGGAATTTATCAATCACGCGCCATTGCGCTGGCCAAGGTTCAGGAAAAGGAGGCGTCCCTGGCTCCTCAGGCACAGACCGCGATCGAGAACCGGAAAAAGCTTAAAGCACTCAAGAATTATGCGGATCGTTCTGATTCAGCACTGGAATGCCTGCGGGAAGTTACCCGTCTGCTGCCGGGGGGTGATATTGAATTCGCCTCCTACAATTATACACAGGGCAAGGGGGTTTCGCTCCGTGGCACCGCAGAATCCGATGAGATCGTGTATGAATATTGGGAATTGCTGAATGATTCCGGTTTATTCATCGACCTGAAAGACCAGAGGATCAACAATCAGGTCCGGCAGGGAGAGCAGCGGGCCGTATTTTCGGTTAACCTCGTTATGCCAACGACGGAGGACGACAAATGAAGATTTCTCAACGGGAGATGGTGCTGGGTGTTGCAACTCTGGCGGTTTTGCTGATCGGGGGTAGTTGGTACGCCATCAACGGCAAACTGGCCGCATGGAAAGCCATGAAGCCCGAAATGGCCCGCCTGCAGAATGAGATTGTCCGCCATGAAGCGGCCATCAAGATGCAGGGCAGCTGGGAGGGCGATCTTGAGGAGCTTCAGAAAGACCTGCTTGTTTATGACACGGGGCAGCGCTCGGTGTCTCCGGAACTGATGAAAACCATCAACGCGATTTCGAACAAACATGAACTGGAAATTACCCGAACCAACCCATATGCCGAAAAGCCGACAGGAAACCTTTTTGAACTGGGAATTAACTGCACATGGCAGGGTTCACTCGATGCTCTTGTTGGTTTTTTAACAGAACTGCAACAGCAGGGAATCCGATATGATGTCCGCACGCTTAATATACAACCGATGGGAAAAAACACAGGAAAACTGAAGGGCAACATGATTATCGACTGTGCTTATACCAGACAGGCCAATGGATAATTACCGCAGTGGATATTCATTCCATCACAACCGGTTCATTCCTGGAAACCTGCTACATAATCAGCGATAACGCTAACGCTCTTGTCGTAGATCCAGGCGATGACGCAGGCAACATTCTTGACTATCTGAAACGACGGTCTTTAAGCGTTTCCGGTTATATTTGTACACATGCTCATGCCGATCATATCAGTGCATTGGCCGACCTGCACAAAGAACGTCCCGCACCGATCGCCATTCACAGTAAGGATCTTTCCTGGGCTTTTGAGGAGCAGAATCAGATTCTCCCTTATTATCCCGTCCCGAAAAAGCCCTCAGGAGCAACGTTTCTCGCACTTGAGGAGTCTACGGAATGGGAACTGGGCGGCATGAAGTTCCAATGCATTGAAACACCGGGCCACAGCCCGGGGTCCTGTTGCCTGCTGTTTCATGATGCATCATCTTTAATTGCTGGCGACACCCTCTTTAAAGGATCCTGTGGAAGAACGGATCTTCCCGGCGGCGACCCCCGCCAGCTTAAAGAGTCACTGAACCGGCTGAAACAGTTACCGAATGACATTCAGGTATTTCCGGGCCACGGTCCATCAACAACGATCGGCGTTGAGCGCCGGACCAACTTTTACATGGCCTGAACCAATAAAAAAACGTCTGAAATGGTCGGCGAGCGTCAGCACGCCGACGGTGTCGCCGATGAACCTGCCGTCCATGGCATCAAAGTCCAGAATAATTTCCTTTGGTGCCAAGGAATACGATGAGATGAACTGCTCGACGAACAGGGCGTTGATCGCCTCAACCGCATCGCGTTGAACTTCGTTCTCCATCCGGCAAAGCGTCGCTGGGCTTGCCAGTTCATCGTCGCGGTCTCGAAGTGCATAACAGGCCGGCCCCCAGGCAAG
>JAFGVP010000109.1 GCA_016937945.1 Pontiellaceae bacterium
ACGCCGCCCGAAGGATCTGTGCATGCGTTTCCGGACGCCCCTGCCCCGTGCGTTCACAGTAATCCTGAATACGGCCCGGCATATCGCCCGGCGCCACAAAAACCTCATCGCTCGGATCAATGAAAAAGGCAAAGGGTTCGGCCTCCAGCGCCATGTGTTCCATGGCATGCCAGGAATAGTCGCAATCCTGCTCATTCCAACAGCGGCGCAGCTCCTGGATAATCCATAAACCGGAAAGGTTTTTCAGGAACCGAATCGTATCACAGACGCCGACCTCGTTGGTAAAGTTGGCTTCCAGCGCCGCCGGATTGATGACCGGCTCCGCCAGCTCGGTTCCCAGTAACGACCACGTTCCGGAACTGAGAAACGCACAATATTCGCCCTCCTTCACGGGCACTGCCGCAAATGCACTGGCCGTATCATGACTTCCCACAGCAACAACCGGAAGGCCGCCGGCATCGCCGATCACGGTTCCGGGATCCACCAGCTCGGCAAACAGGTCGGTGCGGATGCCCAGCTTTTCAAGCAGGTCATAGGCCCAGTCTTTGGTGACCGGATTGTAAAACTGGGAGGTACTGGCAAAGGTGCGCTCCGCTTTCATTTCGCCGGTCAGCCAGTAGTTCAGCAGGTCCGGAACGAACAGCATCTTCTGCGCGGAGCGGTATTGAAAAGCGTTACTCAGCGACAAGGCCATCATCTGATACAGCGTATTGAGCTCCATGAACTGGATACCGGACTGCGCAAACACCTCTGATTTCGGAACACGTTCAAACACCTGTTCAAACATGCCCGCCGTACGGCTGTCGCGATAGTTGACCGGATTTCCCAGCAGCGAACCGTCTTCATCAATCAGGCCGAAATCGACGCCCCAGGTATCGATACCCATGGAAACCAGGCCATCGCCATACTCTTTTTTAGCCAGCGTAATTCCTTCCTGAATGCAGCGAAACAGGTGAACAAAATCCCAGTATAGCGTTCCGCCGATTTCCGTCGGACCGTTCCAGAAACGATTCATCTCCTTCAGAGACAGTTTTCCGTTCTCCAGCGTTCCCACAATCGTGCGTCCGCTTGATGCCCCCAGATCCACTGCCAGATAATGCTTTGCCATCGTTATTCCCCTCTACCTTCGGCAAGTATGAAGTATGGAAGATGAGAGATGAAATCGGAACTCAAGCGGCGTTAGCCTTTCATGAGAACCGTCGGAGACCCACCTTCATAATTCATACTTCATATTTCATCTTTTCCTAAATCTGCGGCGCGTTGGCCAGCAGGTATTTTTCCGCTTCGGGACTCCACAGCCCGTTATGCCTTTCAACGATTTCAGCCAACTTCTGATAAAGCTCGCCCTCCATGGACTTCAGGTCTGCCAGTGCCACCAGCGGCATGCTGATGTTGTTGTAGACCAGCTTCTTCCCGCCCGGAATACTGGGCAGATTAAGCGTCGTTTCAATCACGGCATCCAGACCGCCGACATGCGTAATCATGACGGACGGGTTCAGTTTACCCTCTTCCATCATCTTGAGCGACTCCTTCATGTCATCCGTGTTTCCGCCGCTGGTTCCCACCACGTGGGTTGCTGCATAATGCACATTGTAGAAGTTAAACTTCGCGGAGAACTCGGGATTGGTCGGTCCGGCGAAAAAGTTCAGGCAGCCGTCAAAACCAAGAATGGCATCGGCCTGTTCAACAACCGGCCCAACCGGTGCATAAACAAACACATCATCAAAGCCTTCGCCCTTCGGGGTCAGCGACTTCAGATAATCCACGCCCTTGCCTTCTTCGGCGGTATTAACATAGATCAGCTCAACGCCGTTGGCTTTCGCTTCTTCCACGGTAAAGATCGACGCCGCGCGTTCAAGACGGGCATTGTCAATATCGGTCACCACCAGCAGTGCCGGCTTGCGGTCGACGTGAATGGCATAATCAATCGCACCGAGACCCATCGGTCCAACGCCGGCCAGAATCGCGCAGGCCCCGCCTTCAACGATCTCCATCTTATGCACATAGGAACCCGGCGTGGTGTGATAGTTGGCATGGAAACCGCCGACAATACAGCTCATCGGCTCAGCCAAAGATCCGAGATAAAAAGCCTCACCGCTGTATGGCAGCAGACAGTCATTGCGCATGACCTCTTCCGGAATAACGATATACTGCGCGTCGCCGCCGATATACTGATAGGAATATCCGGGCGCTGAAAGAACGCCGACCGGTCCGCCTTCATCCACCAGCGCCGGCTGAATGGAAAACTTATCGCCGGACTTAAACTGATCCGCCCATTTAGAGCCGACTTCGACAATCTCGCCGCAGAATTCATGACCAATGATAATCGGTTCATCCGCCACATTGTTCGGCACGCGCTTGTGCTTAATGCCCTGCGTCGCCGCCTTGTAGGACGACATGCAGATGGAGTCGGAAACAATCTTCGCGAGGATTTCGTCTTCCTTGATCGCCGGAAGCTCAAACTCCTCCAATCGCAGATCCTTCTCTCCATACAATCTTACTGCCTTGGTCTTCATAATACTCTCCTTTTAAAATTTGCTTCGATCTCTTAGTTAAGCATGACTTGTCCGCCGGTCACGGGGACGGCCTGGCCGGTTTCATACTTCTGCTCGACGGTATAGAGAATCGCTCTGGTCACGTCTTCGCCATCGCAGCCGCGGCCCATCGGAATCTGGGCTTCGTAAAATGCGCGGACATCCCCGACCGTTTTTGCGCCGGGCACCTTGCCGGTATTCAGGTACTGCACGAACAGTCCGCGATCCGGATCCGACCACAGCGGCCCGTCGAAAAAGTTACCCGGACAGATGGTATTGACCTTGGTGTTGTCCACGACCAGCTCCTTGGCAAAGCTCTGAACCAGTCCGACCGAACCGAACTTGGAGCCGGCATACGCGCCGTTCTTGTTCGATCCTTCCAGCGCCGACTTGGAGCTGATGCTGATGATGTCGGTGAAGTAGTTGCCCTGCGGCTTATTCATCAGTTCCATGACCGGCGCAACATGCTTGGTGCAAAGGAAGAAACCGACATAGTTCACATCGGTGACAAACTCAAAATCCTTGAGGGTCATTTCCTTTACGCTGCCGGCCTTCAGTACGCCGGCATTGCTCACAAACAGATCGATACCTCCGACTTTTTCGACGATTTCCGCGACCATCTTTTCAACCGACTTTTCATCGGTGACGTTTACGGAAACCCCGAACGCTACGGTGCGGCCGGCTTCATTGTTCAGCTCAATCGCCAGCTTCTGGGCGCCGCCGACATTCATATCGGCAATAAAAACCAGCGCGCCGTTTTTAACGAGTTCACGGACAATGCCTTCACCGAATCCCTGCGCACCGCCGGTCACCACGCAAACTTTGTTGCTCACGACCGCAGCGCGGCCGTTGAGTACCGGAGCATTGGATGTGCCGTTTACGGCGTCATCATAATCTTCGCCCAGCAGAAATCCGCCGACGCCCTCAACCAGTACCGAGTGCATGCCCTTCTCAAACTTATCCGCAAGCTCGTCCGGCTTGCAGGTCAGCTCCGCATAATCCATGCGTTCTTTGAAGACGACAATATCGCCCTTCTCGCCGTTAAAACTCAGCCCGCGCAGCAGCGGCGCAATCTCAAGTGCTTTCCGTGTCATTATAAATCTCCAATCCATTTGATCGCCTCTTCCGGGCGTGAGTGATCGGTCTTCCGACCGATTTCGGCATATCGGGCAACCCGATCCTGCAGCGATGCAGCAGCCATCGGATTCTGTTCGCTGAACAGCGAAAGCGCCGGATCAACAGCCGACAGCTTTTCATGGGCAATCAAGGCCCAGGCCGCATCTGCCAGATGGCTGAATTCCGGTTCCAGCAGGATCGGGCAGTTGAACGACTGGCGGGAACTGTTGATGTCCACGCCGCTGATTTCCATCAGATCGTTTTCCTGACAGAGCTTCTGCAAACGCAGAAGCTGTTCCCTGGTGTTGCGCGGCGGCATGTAGGTGATCGCCTTGAACCCGATCTTTTTCAGTTCCGGCACCAGCACATCGAGATAGTCATCCTCAAACTTTTCCGCCTTCTTATCGCCCGTCGGCGATTCGCCGACATCGCCGAGATAGGCATACGCCGGAATGGCGCCGATCTCGTTACCGAACTTTACGGCATCGTACACCGAGATGCATTCATCATAGTCCGACGGGATGAAAAACTCCGGCACAAGCGCCGACTTAAAGGCGCCCAGCAGGTCGTAGGCATAGTGCGGATTCTCCGGATCCAGCAGCAGTTCCCGCAGCTTTCCGGCCAGCGGAACCTTCATCCCGTTTTCAACAAAACCAACGAGTCCGGCGCCCGTTCCGTTTACCTCGATCAGCTTGAGAGACAGGGCATACAGAATGTGGCGCTCCGTGATGGATCCGCCGTTGGCCGCCTCCGAGATCGCCACGACATCCACATCAAAATCCAGCGTTGGGGCCCCACGCTCGCTCAATACCGCATTGAGCTTTTCCACCTCGCGACGATCGCGGGCAATGCGGGCCTCATGAATCGGCTCCAGGAATTCCTTCACCTTTGCAATCTGGTTGCGCGGAATCCCGTGCATCGCGATATAGCTCACATTCGGCTCGTCGGGATTGTTGGTCTTGCGCCCTTCGACGGCGGTGCCGTTCATGTTGACGCGCATCTCGAATCCGATCGTCGCGGCCATGTTCACCTGTTTGCAGGCGTCAAGGAACTCCTCGCAGCCCGAAACCGAATCGTGGTCCATGATCCCCACGGTTCCCAGTCCGGCCTCCTTCGCCTTGACCGGAATATCCGACGGCGAATACGGGCTGAATGAAAACGTGGAATGAACGTGATTGTTAACTTCCAATGCCATAAATGATCTCTCCTCCAGAGGCTTGAGCAGAGCCGCAGCGGCGAACACGCTGCGACCCTGATTTCACGCAGTGGTTATACTCCCTTACGGGCAATCCGCATCATTTCACCGGTGGTGTAGTTGTGCTGCACCACATGTCCCGGAAGCGGCAGAATCCGCTCGTGAATGGAGTCGATGATCCAGCTGGCCTGCGGGAAATAATCCGTTTCCATTTCGGCAGCCGGGGAGATCCAGTTCTTGGCACCGATCACGACCGGCGGGGCATCGAGATAGTCGAAGCACAGGTTGGTGATGTTCGATGCAATATTGTGCAGCGCCGAACCGCGTTCCACGGCATCGGAAGCAAATACAATACGACCGGTCTTCTTCACGGATTCCACGATCTTTTCGTAGTTCAGCGGCGCAACGAAACGCAGGTCGATCAGTTCGACTTCCAGGCCGTACTTTTCCTTCATTTCATCCACGACTTTCATGCCGCTGTAGAGTACCGGACCCAGCGTGACGAGCGTCAGGTCCTTGCCCTGTATACGTACTGCGGGTTCGCCCTCTTCCGTTTCATAGTAGCCTTCCGGAACGCCGCCCTTTTCGAACAGCTCGCCGACGCCATAGGTCTTCTGTGATTCGAAGAAGATGACCGGGTCGGTTCCGGCCAGCGCGAGGTTGAGCATGCCCTTGGCATCATAGGTCGTGGCCGGGTAATACACCTTCAGGCCCGGAATGTGGTTGACCATCGCGGTCCAGTCCTGTGAGTGCTGCGCACCATACTTGTTCCCCACCGATACGCGGAGAACCAGCGGCATCTTCAGGATGCCGGCCGACATGGACTGCCACTTGGAAATCTGGTTGAAGATTTCGTCGCCGGCACGGCCCATGAAGTCGCAGTACATCAGCTCGGCACAGACACGGCCGCCGCTGAGGGCA
Organism: Pontiellaceae bacterium; assembly: GCA_016937945.1. Taxonomy (GTDB): domain Bacteria; phylum Verrucomicrobiota; class Kiritimatiellia; order Kiritimatiellales; family Pontiellaceae; genus Pontiella. Next base: position 5,767 of record JAFGVP010000109.1, read on the forward strand.
TACCCGCAGGCGGTGCCGACAATCGCGCCTTCGGAAATCGGCGAGTTGAACAGGCGATGGTAAGGCAGCAGCTCGGTCAGCCCGCGATAGCAGGCAAAAGCGCCGCCCCAGTCGCGGTTTTCTTCGCCGTAGGCAATCATGGTCGGGTCGATACTGAACCGGTGTGCCATGGCTTCGAAGATACCGTCGCGGTAGGTGTAAAGCTGATTGGGCTTATACGGAGTGCCGTTTTCGTCGTACGCATAACGCTGCTTACGTTTCAGCTGCTTGACCCGATCATTCTCTTCCAGCGGCTGCAGCAGTTCCGGTTCGCGATCGTCAAACTTTTCGACCTTGCCGTTGGAGTACATGACATTTTCAATCAGGCGGATATCGGAATAAGGAGAAACCGAAACATCGGTCGCCAGCTTCATGGCCTTGGAAACCTTGGCCACCACCGTGGCTTTCATGCTTTCGGCATCGGCCTCCGTGATTGCGCCGTTTTTGATGAGGTATTCGCCGAAGGTGCGCACGCAGTCCTGCGCTTCCCACAGCTCCATCTCTTCTTTCGAACGATAGGATGATGCGTCGGACGGCGAATGGCCGGACATACGATACGTCACCACATCCAGCAGGGCCGGACCCTTGCCTTCGAGCAGGATCTTCTTCTGGCGCTCGGTGGCATCAGCCACCGCCAGCGGATTGTAGCCGTCCACCCGTTCCGCATGCATCTGGTTCGGGTTGATGCCGGCGCCGATACGCGCGGCATATTTATAGCTCATGGTTTCACCCACGGTCTGTCCACCCATGCCATACTGGTTGTTCATGATATTGATCAGGACCGGCGGATGGCCGAACTCTTCGTCCCAGAGCTCGACATACTGGTCCATGGCGGCCATCCAGATGCCTTCATAAACCGGTCCGCAGCCCATGGAGGCATCACCGATATTGGCAATCACGATCCCCGGCTTGCGGTTGATCAGCTTGTTCATGGCGGAACCAACCGAGATATCGGCGGAGCCGCCCACCAGCGCGTTGTTCGGCATGGAACCGAACGGAATAAAGAACGCATGCATCGATCCGCCGAGACCGCGGTTGATCCCGGTGTCTCGCGCAAAGATTTCAGCGAGCGTACCGTAAAGAATAAAATCTTCCGCCAGATCCTTCACCGTCTCATGGGAACCATCCTTTACGACCTTCAGCGTTTTTCCGTCGAAGAAGCCCTCCATGATGTTGCTCAGCTTTTCGTCATCGAGCTGATAGATGGCGGAAAGACACTTGGCCAGGATTTCACCGTGCGAACGGTGAGAGCCGAAGATATAGTCGTCGGTGTCCAGATTAACGGACTGGCCGACCGCAGCGGCTTCCTGACCGATAGAAAGGTGAGCCGGCCCCGGATGGTTATATTCCATGCCTTCATAGGTGCCCTGCACCTTGATCTGGTTCAGCATGGTTTCAAATTCGCGGATCATGAGCATGTCGTAATACATCTTTACGAGACGCTCTTTCCCGTATTTCTTTACTTCCTTCTTGTAGTCCGATTTGTACTGATTGATCGGAATCGGCTTGAAGGTGATTTCGCCCGCCTTGCGGGTTTCCTCAGGACATATGACTTGATCTTTTGGCATCGGTTATTCTCCTTTTGAATTCTTCTAGAAATTGAACATTGAACTGCGAATGACTTCTCCCACGGTCGGATGAGGGAAGACGATTTCCTGGACATCCTTGACGCACAGTCCGGACTCTATCATGGCTGCGGCGCCCCAGATAATTTCGGAGCTGTAGCCGCCGAACATATGAACGCCGAGCAGGGCTTCCGTATCGGCATCGACCACGACCTTCACACTGCCCGGACCCCGCTTGCCGTTTTCTGCAAGAAAACGGCCGCTCATGATCAGCGGAAGGGATGAGGTCTTCACGTTATGGCCGGCTGCCTTCGCCTGCTTTTCGGTCAAACCGCAACCGGCGATTTCCGGCATGGAATAAACCGCCCACGGAATGGCATTGGTGCGGAAACGATCCCGCTTGCCGAGAATGGTGTTCAGGGCCACTTCGCCCATCCGGGTTGCGGAGTGCGCCAGCTGGGATTTACCGGTGACATCGCCGATCGCATACACGTTCGGCAGATTGGTCCGCTGCTGGCCATCGGTCTTGATGCCGCGGCGGTCAAAATCGAGTCCGGCGTCCTCAAAGCCCATACCCGACAGGTTCGGCGCACGTCCCACGGACATCAGCACGATGTCCGCATGAATCGATTTTTCTTCGCCGGTTTTCGTCGTGTATTTGACGTCATGACCGTCAATGGCCGTTACGCGGCAACCGAGATTGAAGTCCACCTTGCCTTTGAGGGCCTTGCGGAACTGAGCCGCCTGTTCGTCATCCATGAAGGGAATAATTTCATCAAGCATCTCAATCACGTCCACCTTGACGCCAAGGCTGCTGAAGAAGCTGGCAAACTCGATTCCGATCACGCCGCCGCCAATGACCACCAGCGACTTCGGCATCGTTTCGACACTGAGGATTTCCTTGCTGGTCATCACATGCGACTGGTCGGCGCCGGGAATCGGCGGAACAAACGGCGATCCGCCGGTGGCAATCACGACATTGTCGCCTTCGTAAACCGTGCCGTCGACCTCCACCTTGCGGGAGCCGATCAACTTCGCAGTCCCGAAAAGGACTTCCACTTTGTTTTTCTTCATCATGGCGGCCACGCCGCCGCGCAGGGTTTCGATGACCTCCTGCTTCCATGCCATGACCTTTGCCAGATCAAACCTGACCTCACCGGTGGTCACCCCGAATTCCGGAGCTTCCTTGGCATGGACATAATGCTTGGCCGAATTAAGCAGGGTCTTGGTCGGAATACAGCCCCAGTTCAGGCAGACTCCGCCGAGATATTTCTTTTCAATCAGCAGAACCTTTAGGCCCTTGTGTGCGGCACGTTCCGCCATTTCATAACCGCCCGGTCCGGCGCCGATAATGATCAGGTCATATTCCGCGCCGGTACTGACCTTTGCGACAGGAGTCGGTGCCGGCTTGGCCGACGGAGCCGGCGTTGCGGCTTTCGGCTCTTCCTTCACGGGTTCCGCCTTGACGGCATCCGCCGGAATCATTGAGGAGATATCCTCGCCCGGTTGACCGATCACAGCGATCGGCTTCAGCACTTCGACGTCCGAATCCGCTGGATAAAAAATACCCAGTACGGTGCCGGCGGCGGTGGATTCCACTTCAAAGGTCGCCTTGTCGGTTTCCACTTCGCAGAGCGGCTGGCCTTCGGCAACCACGTCGCCTTCCTTGACCTTCCACTCGATAATGATGCAGGACTCAACGGACTGCCCCTGCCTCGGCATAAGAATTTCAGTAGCCATGATTCCGTCTCCTTTATCCTGCCAGCGTGATTTCAAAAGCGGCCAGCTTAGTGCGCAGACTGGCGAGAAAACGGGCGGCCGGCGCGCCGTCGGCGGCGCAATGGTCAAAGGTCAGCGAAAGCCCCATGTGCGGAACAAACTCGACCTCCGCCCCCTTCATGACCGGCTTCGGCTGAATGGCGCATACGCCGAGAATCCCGACTTCCGGTGCATTCAGTACCGGCGTAAAGCTTTCGATGCCCATGGCACCGAGATTGGTGACCGTAAAGGTGCCGCCCTTGAGCGCATCCGGATCAATCGCACCATCAATACAGGCCTTGGCCAGCCGCTTGGCTTCCGCCGACAGCTGCTTGAGGCTCATCAGGTTGGCGTAACGGATCACCGGAACCATCAGGCCGCGCGGCGTATCCACCGCAAAGCCGAGGTGTACATTGCCGAACTGAATCATCTTGTCGCCCAGCCAGTGGGCGTTCAACTCCGGGAACTCTGTGAGTGTTTTGACCGTGGCGTAGAGCACCACATCGTTGATGCTGATACCGCCCACACCGAGTTCTTCCGGGGCATTCTTGCACTTGGAACGATATCCGAGAATCGAACGGGCATCGGCGGAAGTATTAAGAGTCAGCTGGGCCGTGTTCTGAAGCGAATTCAGCATGCGTCCGGCAACGACCTTGCGAACGCCCTTGACCGGAATTTCATTCACAGCGCCCGGAAATTCCATCGAGGCAACCGCTTCTCCAACTGCTTCAGGCGCCACCGTCATCAGATCAGCCGGAACTACGCGGCCGCCCATGCCGGTTCCGGTTTCGGGAAGCGCAATGCCTTCCGTAGCAGCCTTGGCCGCGGCCGCCGGCGTTACGGCGGGAGCCGCCAGCACATCGCGTTCAATCACGCGACCGTTCGGGCCGGTGCCGGACAGCGTGGAAATATCAATGCCTTTCTTTTCCGCCAGAGCCTTGGCCCGGGGAGACACGGCGCCGGTGAAGCTGGATGCCTGAGGCTGGACACTTGGTTTAGCAACCGGAGCAGCAACTTCTTCCACAGGATTCTCTGCTGGTTGATCTACCGGAGCAGCTTCATCCGCCGGACGAAGCGCTGAGATGTCTTCACCGGGTTCGCCGATCGCGGCAATAACCTTGAGAACCTCTACATCGGAGTCGGCTGGATAAAAGATGCCGAGCATCGTCCCGGATGCCGTGGCCTCGACTTCAAAGGTGGCCTTATCGGTTTCCACCTCGCAGATCGGCTGTCCCTCGGCAACCACGTCGCCTTCATTGACTTTCCATTCGATAATGATGCACGACTCGACCGATTGGCCCTGCCGCGGCATGAGTACTTCTGTCGCCATAACAGTTCTCCTTATAATGAAACTACGGTTGGACGATCCGCACCCCTGCGGTCGCCAGTTCTTTCTTAAATTCCTCTGCCAGCTCGTTGTCCGTAACCAGCGTATCCACGCCGTCGAACGGCAGAATGCGGGCAAATCCGGGCGCTCCGAATTTACCGGAATCGGTTACAACCACGGCTTCGTCGGCCTGTACCGCCATTTTGCGCACCAAATCGGCCGTTTCTACAAAGTGGGCGGTAAATCCCTGTTTGACCGATGCGCCATCGATCCCGATGAACGCCTTGGCCACATGAAACTGGTCCAGGCTCGCCAGAGCCATCGGACCGATAATTCCCTCTTCCGCCGCGCGGAATTCCCCGCCGACCAGCGTCACTCTCAACTGGGGATTGGTCCGGGCATAGGTGAGCAGCAGAGTATTATTCGTCACAATGTGGATATCGCGCTTGCCCAGCAGGTATTTTGCAATCAGCGCCGTGGTGGTTCCGGCGCTGATCATGACGGTATCGCCGTTCTGGATTTCTGCGGCCGCCGCTTTCGCGATGATGGATTTGCGATCCTTGTCCTTGCGGACGCGTTCAAGAATCTTGGGGTGATACGCCGGCAATGCACCGCCATGCGTGCGGACCAGATAGCCTTCTTCTTCGAGCACCGCCAAATCGGCCCGCGCGGTAACCACGGTAACGCCAAGCTGTTTTGCCAAATCAGCAACACTGACATGGCTATCCTCGGTTAGAATTTCGAGAATCGCCTCTCTGCGTTCTGATACGGTAACGGTCATATAACACCCCCAGAAGCTTTCGCTTTGTTTTCTATTTGCTTTCTTTTATCTATCTAATGACCTTCTGTCTACCAACTTTTTGCTTTTTCTTTCTCTATCCCCTTTCAATCAAGCGGGTTTAAAAAGAACAGCAAGGAAAGAAAAACCGCAGACATTATCTCATCATCAACAACGCAAGCGGCGTGCTTGCATCCGCCACCGAACTGCCCGAGACTGCGCGCAACAACCCGTTAATCCGTTGAAATACGCCACGGGAAATGACCGAGTCATCACACAAAGATCATTCCCGCAGGCCGTCCTGCATGTGGAAGGGGATGCTTTTTTTGCGTCAGTCGAGCAGGCCATGCATCCGGAACAGAAAGGCCGGTCGGTGATCAGCGGCAAGGAACGCGTCATTATCGCCTGCGCCAGCGGAAGGTAAGCGGCGACGGACTGAATTCATACATAAACCGCAACGTGAAATTTAATTATTCGCGAAAGATCCGGTAGCTTAAACCGAAAATTTAACTCCACGTCATGCCCAATCATAGCCAAACACGACCGGACTTATTGTAAGACTCATTGTAAGTAGGTATAAAAATAGGGCAGATAATTTTTCCAATTACCTACCCATTAACAATTTATAAAAATGGCGGAGAGAGAGGGATTCGAACCCCCGGAGGCTTGCGCCTCTCCGGTTTTCAAGACCGGCGCCTTAAACCACTCGACCATCTCTCCGCATGAAAGAAGGCGGAATGTATTAATCCAGCGTTTTCATGGCAAGATCATTCTCATCACAATGTAAAAATCACAGAGACATTTTCTGATTACGCCCAAGTCGCCCAATACAAGCAGCTTCACTTTTATGTAAAAAAATTCCGTCCCATCCGCTCTTATAGGCAGGATGGAAACGATCAACCCGGAATGGAAGAAGACGGACTCCGCAACAAGGAGTGCCTGAATGAACATCGAAACCATTGTTGTGCCCACGGTGGAAAACGGACGTTTTGATGCGCTCATGGGCGATTTGCACTATCTAGGCTCGGCAAAACCGACCGGGGATTTTCTTCGGCAGGCGGTGGTCTGCG
>JAFGVP010000110.1 GCA_016937945.1 Pontiellaceae bacterium
ATGGCGGGTTTCTCGGTTCGAAACAGGTGCCTGTTTGTTGGTGGGGAGGATTTTCGGATAACAGCATAGTTGTATTGGAAATGGAATAAGGGCCGATGTTGGACGGTAGCACGGCGTGTTCGTGCGCTGGAGTATCGGACGGAAGTAATGGGCTGAGCGTGAATGGGAAGAATCCTTTTTATTGTGCTTTTGAAATCATATGAGGAGATATGGTTATTTGTGATTTTGGTGTGGGCTTATTGAGCATTGCGATCTTTTCCTGGCACGAAATGCAACTGCTCACGAGGTTTGAGCCTTGTATGGTGAAAATCGAATGAACGGAACTTAAGGAACGGCAGCGCAGCAATGCACTGCCGTTCCTTAAGTTATTCAGTTGAGAATTGCCATTACAGGTACCCTGCGATCTACTCCTTAATACCGAAGTAATCGCCTACAGGGAGCAATTCCGGCAGAATATACACGTATCCTTTACCTGAACTTAAAGTACCCATGAGGGATGTTTGAAAAAAAACAACAGGGACATTGATACATCCCCAAGAGACTCGATTGTCCTTTGGGGTGGGGGAATTAAGTCTTTCCAAGCGTCGTTGCCCGGGAACATTTACTACTTCATGAATAGCGAGCTGGGTTGGAAAATCAACCCAGAGAACTACTTTATCGTGGTTGTCGTACCCTTTACGCGCAAAAAAACGCCCTGCCTGAGTAATACGGTCTTTTTCGGGTATCTTTGAAAGCGGCTTGCCGGCTATGCCGTCAGGCAGGATATCTCCTGCACTCATGCCAAGTAAAGCGGGCGCATCACCCACCAGTTCACCTTCCACAGAATAAACGAAAATACGGGCAATCTTTTTGTCGAGAATAATGAACGGATATTTCTGGTTATCTCCTGTCTTTCTGACCCATGCCGCCACCATACTCGCATCGGAGTTGTTACACTCCGATGCGAGGGAATCAGTGCGAAAGGTGCCAAGCCATAATGCAAGGCTCAGAGTACAAAAATAGATCCGTAACAATACTGCTGCGTACCAATTAACCGCGAGCTCCACCTCTGAGATCAATGTCCACGGGAGGCGTTACCGGCGGCGGCGGCGGTGGCGGCGGCGGTGGCGGCGGTATCGGTGGCGGATCCGAGGCATTTCCAATTCCATATGCCGCAAATGCCTCGGAAACAAATGTGCCCGAAACAACGGTCTGTAAAATACCTGAGGTCATCCCTATCAACAGACAAATCCGGATAAAAGCAAGTGTTTTCTTCATGGTATGATCAATTTAGATTTAACGCCATAATGCTGTACTGATCCCGGCAATAAGCCGGACACCATCACCAGAATTTTCTGTCAGATCGGCAAGACCGACGGTAACAGCTACCGGAACGGAATTGCTGATAAAAAATGTTTTCCCGACAGATGCGCTGAGATTAATACCATTCCATTCACAGATAACATTGAAGTCGTCAAAAAGCTCATACGCAACGTTTCCGAAAACCCAGGTTCCTTCTTCCCCTTTGCCAGTCGCGACATCAAGAGGACTTTTTTCGCTGAATCGACCTTTACCGACGCCGATACTATAGTGCAGTTTGGTGCGACTGGTCTCCTGGTTGACCTGGACCTTATCAAACAACCCCTGACTGAACACGACATAGTAACTCTCATCTCCATCAGAGAGATCCTCACCTGTCAACATGATACGTTCAGCACCGATGGCAATCGAACTGCCGGAACCAAGATAGCGATGCATCTGCATGTTCAGGCCGATACGTTCCCAGTCACTGAGGTCGTAATTGACAACCCCGACATGAAAACCAACTGCTTCATAGGGATCACCAACACCGACGCCGACCATCATCCCTCCGTCGTTGTCGTCTGAATATGCCGCAGGGAAAGTTCCACCCATCCCAAAAAATATCGTTCCATTCGAGGCTCCCCAACCGGTAGGCGTCAGGAACGATTTGGGATGATTATTCGGAAACGATAGCGGTGAATACTCAAACGCTTTGGCCGAGCTTGGCCATGCTGTGAGCAAAAGCCCAAACAGAGCGAGTTTTCTGAGATTGAATTGCTTCATAGGTATGGAATTCGTTTAATATGGAGGTTTTACTTCCCTATATAACACTTAAAAATATATCTAAAATATGAGAGAATCCGCACAATGAATTCTCCTTGAATGTAAAATATTTCAAAAAACAGATTCGAGAGGTTAGGGCTGAGTATTCGTTGCCTCATCTCCCCAGCCACATATGGGCGACATGTTGTTAGCCCGGGGTGGAGTGAGTGCTGAGTGAAAATTGTGATTACGGGTTATGTTGGGGAGGAGCATGCTTGCTGGAGCTTTGCGGAGTATCGGACGGGTTACCGTCAGGTAGTAAGTCTTCCTATCCCTTTATCATCCCTTGATTGTTCGGGTCTGGGAGGCCGGAGTTGGGGGGATTATTTATTTATTGTCTTGATGATTTTTGGTATTTTCAATCCATTCGTTCCTTTTCCCCCATTTTTTCAGGTTTATATTGCTTATGTCTTTTCTTGATGGAAGGCGGGACCTTCCGGATTCTCCGGAAGCTTTGCTTGATTATTGTCGGCGACTTGAGGAGGAGCTTCGGCTGGAGCGTTCGTATCTGGGTTCGCTGTTCGAGACGATGCCGGATCTGGCGTGCATCGCTTCGGCTGATGGGTATTTCAAGCGACTGAGTGATTCATGGGAGCGTGTGCTTGGTTTCAGCCGGAATGAACTGCTTTCGATTCCTTATGAGG
>JAFGVP010000111.1 GCA_016937945.1 Pontiellaceae bacterium
CATTTCATCGTTCATGCTCATTGCAATGCCCGGCACCAGGACCTCCTCACCTTCCGAGAGCCCCTCCAGAATTTCAGTGTATGAACCATCGGTAATCCCGGTCCGCACCATGCGGGACTGCGGTGCATCCACCGGGCCGACCATCACCATCGCCGCTCCCGGAGGTCCGTTGGGAATTTGCTGGATGGCCGCAGTGGAAACCGCCAGGGTGCCGGTCTTCTCTTCAACAATAAACTCCACTTCGCAGGTCATGCCGCTGCGGGCAAAGTCGGGAATATCAATGGGACGAACGTCCACTTCATACATCGTTACATTACTGATCGTAATGGCGTCATAGGCAATCTTCTCGACCGCGCAGACAAATGCCTGATCCGGATAGGCCTCTAGCCGGACCCGCACCTTCTGGCCGACCTTGATCTGTCCGATATCAGTTTCGTCCAGATTGGCAACCACAATCAGGTCATCCGCAATCACCACCACGGCTTCTCCGGAAGAAATCGACTGACCCGGCTCAAAATTGCGCGCGATAATGGTTCCCTTGAGCGGAGAGATCAGCGGTGTCGGCTTATACAATTCCTGCCAGTATGCCAGCTCCTCTTTACTCGTGGCCAGCGCGGCATCCAGCAGCGTGGCGCGCTCGGTGGAGCTGATCCAGCCAATGATCTGGCCTTTGTCCACTTCATTGCCCTCGTCGATCAACAGCTCTTCCAGCCGGCCGGCGATCGGCGGCGTGACATCCAGCCGGTTGCGCGGCTCCACCTGCCCCGTTGATTCAACAGCCGTCATGATATCACGAACCTCAACAACAGCCTGGGTATAACGGGGTCCTGTCTCTTCTTCCTGCTTTGCCCGCGAACGGAACATTTTATATCCAATCGCTGCAACAATCCCCAGTACTACGATCCATGTGATTGTTTTCTTCATCTTATTCACCCTGTTCCGCAGACCAAATGCTCAATCCCAATGCGTTTCTCCAATAGGCCTGCTGCATTTCGGAGGAACGACGTGCCTGTAAATAGCTCTTCCCCTGACTGATCAGGGCATTCTCAATGGTATCCCAGTCTTCATAGTCCAGCAGCCCCTGCTTGTATTTGGCGGCCGAAATTTCTGCACGCAGGGTCTCCGCGTCATAAAGTTGTTTCTGGATCGATTCGCTTTCGACCGCATTCACATAGCTGTTGCGCTGCTGCTGAAGCGACGCCAGTAGCGTGTTGGCCGTATCAAGCAGGCCCATTTCAGACTGAATGACCCGCTCCTTGGCTGCGGCGACTTCGCGCTGGGTCCGGCGCCCGGTATAGATCGGCACGCTGGCATTCAGCCCCATGCTCCAGTTGCCGTTATAGTCTTCATAATTCCCGCTACCGATCCCGGCCGAAGCGCTGAAACGAATCGTCGGGAACAGTGAACTGCGAGCAACCACAACGCCGTCATTTGCCGCCTCCACCTGTACGCTTGCAATCACATATTCAGGAGTCTGCGCCATCAACAGCTCGAGCTCAAGCCCGTCAGCCGGAGCAACGGCCTGCAGATTACCGGAAACGCCGTCCATCGACTCAGATTTGCCGATGGCCGCCGAAAGGTTGCGCAACGCGTAGGCCAGCGAACGCTTGGCTTCCCGCACCTCGAATTCGGCCTGAGCCAGCTGCGCCTTACTACGGGCCAGCGATCCGGCGTTTTCGCGACCGCCGTCAAACCGCAACTGAATCAGACGTACATTATCCGACCGGCGCTCCGCGATTTTTTCGGTCAGCTCGATCAGGTCCTGAGCATACAGCACTTCAACAAATGCCAGCCGGGTACGCAGCTCGACATCCGACAAGGTCTGGCGATACTGCTCATTTACCACTTGCAGCTGGGCCACTGCTTTACGCTTGCTCGCCAGATTTCCGCCGCCGGAAAAGAGGTCCTGACTCAGCGAAAGGCTGCCGCTCGAACTTTTACTGTCATTCCAGTCGTCGCCGTTTTCACTCTGTCCGAACGACAATCCGGCCGATGCCGAAATATCGGGAAGGAAGGCCGAGTTGGCTGAGATGACTGAATATTCCGATTCACGAACGGCCGAACGGGCCGAAATCATATCCGGATTATTTGACTTGGTCTGCGCAATACACTCATCCCAGGTCAACACCGTATTGGTCTGCGCCATCGCAATCACCGGCGCAGATAACATAAAACTGATCATTATCGATTTCATAAATAACTCCGTTGAATCATTAAAACATCGACCTTTATCTTTTATTGCAACATTTATCAATTGAACATTTCAAATCGTCATTTAACTCCATTTCTCCCAAGGAACGTGATTAGATGACTTGCTTTATGGTTTGGGGACTCCGCATATTCGTCATGTTTTAATAAAGCGCGTTATGACCAGTCTCCAACAGAACAAGTATACAGCCCGTCTCATTCTTCCACTGATGGTATTGCTGACATGCATCGCATGGACGGCACGTTTCATTCAAGACGATGCCTTCATCTCCTTCCGCTACGCCGAGAACTTATGCAACGGGACAGGCTTGGTGTTCAATGCGGGCGAAAGGGTGGAAGGGTATACCAATTTTCTGTGGACACTCCTCATAGCAGCCGGAATGAAATCCGGAATGGATCCGGTATGGGCTTCCCAAACAATTGGATTGTGCCTCTACCCATTGTCGCTGGGCTTGATCTATCTGATCGGGATCGACCTGTTTCGAAAACAGATAACCGCTTTGTTCGCTCTTATACTTGCAGGGACTAACTATACCTACGCCGCATACGCAACCGGTGGGCTTGAAACGCAGATGCAATCCTTCTTATTCCTCCTTGCGTTTTTTCTATACCGGAAAATGAAGACCCATTCACCGGCACTGAATGCATCCCTGCTATCCATTGTTCTGGGGCTGGCGTTTCTTCTGCGCATGGATTCGGCTATACTCATCGGGAGCCTGCTTGTTGCAGGCGTGCACTCCATTTTCAAAACTACGCTCGCCCCCAGAAAAAAAATACTGGCCTTGGCGGCCCTCACCCTACCTGCAGCCCTGTTGGCCGGCACATGGCTCGGATGGAAGCTGTCCTACTACGGACAGGTGCTACCCAACACCTATGCCACCAAAAATCCCGGACTTTCCGGCGTGGTACCTGGTCTCTTCTATTTGGTGCTGTTCGTCGTTTCCTATGGCATGTTCCTGCTGGCTATTCCGGCCCTGCGCATCTTTCGCAAGCGCATCCCCATCCCCCGTCCGCTCATTTTTCCGATGGTTATCTCAGGGTTTTGGTTTGCATATATCGTCAAGGTGGGCGGTGGCTTCATGGAATTCCGATTCATGGTCCCGATCATTCCTTTCCTTGCTCTGGTTGCTGCATGGCTGATTTCCAGCGCCTTCCAATCGGGATGGTCCCATGTTGGATGGATAATCCTGCTTGCCCTAGTATCACTGTTCCATTCCACACGCACACGACTCTACGGCGTTGAAACCATCAAAGGGCTTCAGGCACATGTACTCGACGAAAAATGGATAACGGCGGGAAAGTCGCTGCATACCCTATTCAATAACGATTCTTCGGTCAGCATCGCGACAACGGCAGCAGGCGCAATCCCGTATTATTCGCAACTGCCGACCGTCGACATACTGGGGCTCAACGACAAGTGGATCGCCGCCAACGGAGTTTCGACCCGAGATCCTAAAAGAAAATGGTTGGGAGCAAAGCCCGGACATCAACGAAAAGCAACGCTCGATTATCTCTGCGCTCGGCGCGTCAACCTGTTGATCGGTCACCCGCGAATAATCAACTGCCATGCCGACCTGTCAACGCTCTCGATCAATGACTTTGCCAAAGGTGATTACTTGACCCTCAATCCCGCGCCATTTCCGGAGCATGCCCGCCTGCTTTGCATTCCTGTCGATGAAACATCGGTACTGATCGCGGTATATCTCACACCAAGCCCGTCCGTCGAAAAAGCCATAGCCGAAGGTCGTATCAGCGAACTTTAACGCCGACCCGATAGAATCGATTGCTTACGGGGCCTTGGATCTCTTTGATGGACTGAGGAGATGTTCCAACAAACCACTCATGCTCCGTTTGCCAGCTTTCGTTTGTATTCACCAGATCGAGACGATATTGAACCTGATAGATTCGGTTACTTGACCCGGTAAAGGACAGTTGGGTTGCGTTACTTGAAATCCCCATGCTGAAATGGGAGTTGGTGTCGGTCGGAATCGTGTCCGCAAGCCACTCTATATAATTGCTGAAACCGTCACCATCACTGTCGTTGGTCGCAATCATGGATGTTGCGTCGCCACCATACATGATTTCATACCAATCCGGCATGCCGTCCACATCTTGGTCGAAATCGGGAATATTGTTCGTGATCCAGCCATAACAAGATGAGATTCGGGTAGACAGGAACTTACAGGGGATGTCCTGCCCATTGGCATAGGCAGTCGTCCACGTACTTCCTGTGTAATAATAGAAATCGTATATGGTTCTTCCCGATCTGCAATAATCGAACAGGGTTGCGTTGAAAGCTGCCGTACCGCTCGAGTCATAGCTGAAACTGGAGGGACTAACACTCAAATTGATCCCAGCCAACTTCCAGATACCATCCGACTGAATAAACACACCACCACCGGAATCCCCACCCGATAGCATGCACTCGTTTGTGCCGGCCCCATTGTTAAACTCCGCGACCAGAAGATCTCCGTAGGAGGGATAGTTCACTACACCAGAAACCACGTTTTGGCCCCATCGCTGCACCTTCGTGTTACTGCCCCACTTCCATCCCCTCAATTCTCCGTTCACCAGAACTTCATCTCCGCGGTCCCAGCCGCGCCCGAATACCATCAGATCTTTTCCAGCCTCATCGCTCGAAGTGTAGAGCGGTGCATAGCTGGGGAAAGTACCACTCACCTCCCATAGGATCAGATCACTATCCGGATCCTTGAGTTTGGCTATTGTGGTATAGGCAATGCCGTTGTAGGTAAAGGTATCGCCAACCGTCCCGCCAAAGTGGCTTGCCGTAATGAAATGATGAGGAGCGATAGGGGTACCCAGATAACTGTTAAATGTTCCCTGAAACTGCCAACCGCTTCCCTCAAGATCGCCGGTCGGCGCAGTTGAGTTGTAGGAAGGATCGCCGGTCGAATAAAAAACCACCGCAGGGGACACCAACGGTATGAACAAAACAGATACACCAAAAATCAGCACAAACAATCTTGAAATCATTCACCCGCTCCAGTTTAGAAAACGTCCGCTATTCTGATCAGAACCATCGCATACCCCAAATCGAAAACAGCACTTATTACTACGCCGGGATATCCAAAAACCAGAATTTGAGTGCAGTTTACATGCCGATTCTGCTAAAAAATGCCTCTATGCAAAAAGACCGCATCTATTCTGAATCGCTGACCGATATCGCGAATTTCCGCTTTGACGCTCAGGTGGCCGATGTTTTTACCGACATGATCGAGCGCTCCGTCCCCGGCTACCGATCCATCATCACCATGATCGAAACTCTGGCCGGTCATTATGCACAGCCGGGCAGTACGCTCTATGATCTCGGCTGCTCGCTGGGCGGTGCCACACTCTCGATGCGCCGCGGCATTACCGCTCCCGATTGCCGGATCGTGGCCGTCGATAACTCAGATGCCATGATTACCCGCTGCCGAAAAAACATTGAACGGGATCATCACACCGTCCCGGTCGAACTCATCTGTGAGAACATTCAGAATGTCCAGATAACCGACGCCTCCGTCGTCGTCTTGAACTTTACCCTGCAGTTTATCCCGCAGGAAGATCGCCGGCCTCTGCTCGAACAGATCTGCTCAGGCATGCGCCCCGGCGGCGTGCTTATTCTGTCCGAAAAAGTGATCTTTCCGGATGAGCATCTCAACGGTCTGCTGAGCGATATTCACCACGACTTCAAACGGGCGAACGGTTATTCCGATATGGAAATCAGCCAGAAAAGATCCGCGCTCGAGAACGTGCTGATTCCGGAAACCATTGCAGCGCACAGGGAGCGACTAACCGGTGCCGGATTTACCTCCTGCGACGTCTGGTTCCAGTGCTTTAACTTTATGTCCATGCTTGCCGTGAAGTAACTGCAGTCACAGATTTAACGGATTACGCTGATGACCTAATCCGCGAAATCTGTGTAATCTGTGGATTCTTAAATGAAAATCGACTACACAGAATTTTATCCATTGCTGCAGGACTCACCATTGGAGTCCTGGATCGGACGATTGCCGGGGTCCATCGCACAGGGTCTGCGCTATGAACGCCATGGCAACCTTCCCTCGTGGGAAGAGGCAATTGACCAACTCCCTCCTGCGGAATCAATTAACACGCTACGCGAACTGGCGTCCGAAGTGCGGGTAGACGGCCCGAAGATTGCCGGACTGGAGAGCCGGCTCAAGCAACTTCATCCATGGCGCAAAGGCCCGTATCATATTCACGGAATTCACATCGATACCGAATGGCGTTCCGACTGGAAGTGGGACCGCGTTGCCCCGCACCTGCAATCGCTTCAGGACCGCACCATTCTCGACGTCGGTTGCGGCAACGGATACCACTGCTGGCGCATGGCCGGCGCCGGCGCAAAACTGGTAATAGGCATTGATCCATCCCCTCTTTTTGTCTGCCAGTTCTTTGCAATGAAACATTTTATTCAGGATTCCCGCGTATGGGTGCTTCCGCTGAGAATTGAAGATATGCCCCCAACGCCGGAAGTTTTCGACACGGTCTTTTCCATGGGTGTGCTCTACCACCGCAAATCGCCGATCGAACACATCGAACAGCTCAAGTCCTTCCTGAGGCCAGAAGGCGAACTGGTTATTGAGACGCTGGTGATGGACGGGCCGGAAGGCTATGCCCTCACCCCGAGAGGTCGCTATGCCAAAATGCGGAATGTGTGGTTCATCCCCTCAGTCCCGACAATGATCCGATGGATGAAGCGGTGCGGACTGCGAAATATCCGGGTTGTCGATGAATGCGTCACAACCGTTGAAGAACAGCGCACAACCGACTGGATGACCTTTGAATCGCTACCGGACTTCCTTGACCCGAAGGACTCTGCGAAAACCACCGAAGGCTATCCGGCGCCCAAACGGGCAGTACTCATTGCCTCCGCCTGACCAGACATCTGAACCAGATGCATAATCCTTACCCTGAAACAGTTGCAGACAATATGAATTGTCTACCCTGTTTTCATATAATGGCAATGATTACAATAAGCAAGGCACCTGCCACACCGATTTTCCTGGTCAATTGTTGCGTTCAACAACAATTTAATGTCGCATATACCGACACTCGGATTTTTTGATGTAAAACCCGACACCCACAAATCTGTATCGCATATCTGCAATCATTTTTTTTTGCTCAATCGTTTGATTATTATTTTACGATATAAAATCGATAAAATATTAACCTTTTGCATCAACTAGCATTTCTCATAAATGCAAAACAACACTCTATGGCACGCGCCCTGCTAACATTGACGAAATTGTAAGACCTATAGAATTTAACAGGAATGAATCTTATGAAATATGCGTACCTTATGTTCTGCGGACTGCTGATGACTGCAACCACGCGCGCTGACATGTTCTGGCCGACCGATGATGCGTGGATTCCGCTTTACACCGATGGCTCAGCCCTTGCCGACGCATCGAACGACACCGGAAACAAAGGTCATCCATATCTCGACATCGTGGGCGATGCCACCTATGCCTCCGGGTATCTTCATTTTCTGGATGCCGATACAAATATCGGCGCTACCGATGACATGCTGTTACTGCGCCTTCGACTGAACGGCACCAAGAACAAGATGAAAGGTGCATGGCAGGTCTTCTTTGAAACCGACGGCAACGACGGGGTTGAATGGGTTCTTCAGCTGACCAGCGACGATCTGGCAAAAGAGGGCGAACTTCAGTTCGGCACTTCCGGAGGAGAAACCAAGGACAGCATCACGTTCGGCTCACTGGCATGGTCCGGTAATTATGAAGGAAATGTCCACTGGACCGGTGAAGCCACCAGCGACGGATCCCGGTTTGGCGGAGACGACGATTATTTCCTTGATCTCGCCATGCCCTGGAATGAGTTCTCAGGCATCACCGGCATCGCGACCAACAGTGGATCCTTCCGCGTGGCAGCCGCAACATCGCAACAGAGCGGACAGCTCTCCGACGGTAGCCTCAGCGATTTCATCATGACGATTCCGATCAGCAACTTTACCGACTTTGAAAACTTCAACATTGTCATTCCCGAACCGGCAGCGGCCTCACTGCTCGTCGGCGCCGGATGCGCCATCCTGCTGTCGCGCCGCATTTTCGGACTGCGGGCATGATCGGAACAACAGGCCCCTCCAACTGAAACACCGAATTTAGCCGTTCCTTTCGGGGCGGCTTTTTTCGTGCCTTATTTCCGTGTAATCATTGGTTTCCTTGCGTTACTTTTATTTCCATGAAGCTCTCTAAATTCGGCACAAAGTTTACCCGCAAGGCGGGCATTACGGAATTGATGGATGATCTCGGCGCTGCAATGGCCGGCGGAAATATGCTGATGCTCGGCGGAGGGAATCCGGCGCACATCGCTACCGTCCAGCTACGCTTCCGACAACGCATGGAAACCATTCTCGGAACCGCCGGTTCCTTTGAAAGCATGATCGGCAATTATGATGCATCCCGGGGAAATGCGGCCTTCATTGAATCCCTCGCATCCATGTTGAGCGAAACCTTCGGGTGGGACGTCGGACCGGAAAACATCGCCCTGACCAACGGAAGCCAGAACGCCTTCTTCTGCCTCTTCAACCTGTTTGCCGGAGAAATGCCCGACGGCACTAAAAAGAAGATCCTTTTCCCGCTTACACCGGAATACATCGGCTATGCGAGCGCCGGACTTACGGATGATTTTTTTGCAGCACAACACCCCTCAATCGAAATACTCGAAGAGAGCCTGTTTAAATACCACGTCAATTTTGATGAGCTGGAAGTCGGCAATGACATCGGGGCAATCTGCGTTTCTCGCCCGACGAATCCGACCGGAAACGTTTTGACTGACGATGAGATCCGACATCTGGATCAGCTGGCAAAAGAGAACGATATTCCACTGATTCTCGACAACGCCTACGGGACACCCTTTCCGAACATCATCTTCACCGATGCCCAGCCAGTTTGGAATCCGAACACGATCGTATGCATGAGCCTCTCAAAGTTCGGCCTGCCCAACCTGCGCACCGGAATCGTGATTGCCCGCGAAGAAATCATATCGGCCCTTGGCGACATGAACGGCGTAATGAACCTCTCGCCCGGCGGCACCGGCCCCCGGCTGGCGCACGAAATGGTTCGGACCGGCGAAATCATACAGATCAGCCGGGAAATCATCCAGCCGTTCTATCATCGCAAGGCACTCGAAACGCTCGACCGACTTCGGGAGGCCCTCGAAAATATTCCCTGCCGCATCCACAAACCCGAAGGCGCCATCTTTCTCTGGCTATGGTTTCAGGATCTTCCCTGCTCAGCGGCAGAACTCTATCTGCGTCTCAAGGCACGCAACGTCCTCGTCATTCCCGGGCACCACTTTTTCCCGGGACTGGATGACGATTCCTGGCCGCATCGCCATGAATGCATCCGGATCACCTACGCGCAGGACGATACCGTTGTCCTCGCAGGTATCCGCATCATCGCGGAGGAAGTTCAAAAGATTTACAACGGAATCCCGTAAAAGGCGTCCAACGGAAAGCTGATCAGGCTTTATTAATGACACCCGGCAGACGGCAGGATAAGATTTGAAAGCATTTTAACATTTGGACCGCTCATGAAAAAATATCTGTTATTCCTGCTGGCCGGAATCGCTGCCGGCGCATCTGCCGAGGAGGTCGTCCTCAAGGGAGGAACCTCCATTCAGGCCCCCGTACTCAAGCAAAACGACGATGCCACAATGCTCGATCTCGGATTCGATATCCTGCGCATTCCGGAGAGCGAGATTCTTGAGATCCGGAAGGATCCCGCAATGGAAGGTCAGGTTCCTGAAAACACCAACCAGCTCTATACCGTATCCATGCCGCGCCGTATCACGACCGCGGAAGCCGTCGAACGTTATGCACCGGCAGTGGTTCTGGTTAAAACGGCCGGCGGCCTGGGCTCCGGCTTCTTCATTAATAAAGAGGGCTACCTGATCACGAACTTCCACGTGATTGCCGGCGAGAAAAAAATATCCGTCACCCAGTTTCTAAAAGAGGGTCAGATTCTCCGGCGCATCGTGCATAAGGAGGTCGAAATCGTTGCGACGGCGCCGTTCCACGATCTGGCGGTCCTGCGCGTCGTTGATCCCGAGGCGGAAATTTCCCCGGTCATTTTTGCGCCGCAGGAAAAGCTCGGCATCGGCGAAACCGTCTTTGCCATCGGCAATCCGCTGGGGCTCGAACGCACCGTTACCGAAGGCGTCCTTAGCCAGACACACCGCAACTTTGGCGGCATTCTTTATCTGCAGGTCGACGCACCGGTCAATCCGGGCAACTCCGGCGGCCCGCTTTTTAATGCAAGAGGCCAGGTGATCGGCATTATCAACATGGGCGTATCATCCATGGAAGGACTGAACTTTGCGATTCCGGCGCGTCATGCCACCTACATTCTGGAACATCTCGATGCCTTTGCGTACGACGCCAGTAATCCCGAATCCGGCTATGTGTATCCCGATGCCCCGCGCCGCCCCCTGACCTCCGGAGAACCGAATGACTAAAAAAATCAAATACCTTCTTGCCGTCCTGCTCATAACCGGAACCGCCCGCCCCGGGCTGGCCATAAAGCGGGCGGACCTGCTGCCGGACTCCGCCCAGATCGATCTGAGAGTTTCGAACATCAACGGATTTCTCGCCCTGCTAAAAAAATCATCCTTCGGAAAACTGTGGGAGGATCCCCAGTTTCAGGACTTCATCGGCCGTCCGGACCGGGAATCATGGCAGGAGTTTTTCTTCGGTGAAGAGCGAACCCCGACTGATGAAATCATGCTGGAACAGATGAAAATGCTTGATGGAGAAATCATCATTGCCATCGATTCCGAGAACAAAACCTACCTCATCGCGAAGATCAGCGAGAAAGATTTCCTGCGCAGCCTGGAGCTTGATGAAAAACTGGCGGAAATATCGGATGAACCTTTTGACATTGTCCGAGACAACTTTCAGGGCGTCCTGCTGATCCAGCACATTGAACATGGAGGAACCCCGGAGGAGGAATCGAGCTGGCAAGCCTGTTTCGGCCAGACCCTGCTCATGGGGCCGGAACGCGAGTGGGTTGAAAAATCCATCGTCCAGTTGCGCAAGGAAGCTCTGGAAGAACCCGAAGGCAACGCGGTGCTCGACCTGCATCTTCCTTTGACCTCCCTGATCGAAGCGTCTCTCAACAATGCCATCGGAAGCATGCTGACCGGCGGCCCGGAGCATAAAGTCCTCTTTTCTGCGCTGGGCATGATGGATCTTGAAGAATTTTCGGCCCATATCGAGATGCAGAATGAATCCATGACAATCGACAATAACCTGCGGGTAAGCGATATCGGGCACGGCATATTCAGCCTGCTGGACACGGCACCGGCGGCGCTCCCGACCGTCGGATTTATTCCGGAAAACGCCACCCTGCTTGAGGTGGGCCGCATTAACCTGCTGCGATTCTGGCAGGAGATTCCGGTCATGCTTTCAGCCGCCATGCCCGATGTTCGTCCGAGCTATGACACCATGATCACCCTGATGCGCCAGCAGCTGGGCATAGATATCGAGCAGGATCTGCTGAGTCACATGGATACCCGCTACCTTTACTTCACCATTCCAGACAACGACGACACGATTTCCGCGATTGCCTTTGAGTTGAAAGACAGCCGAGCCTTCAAGGAGGGCCTCGAAACCGCGATCTCATCCCCTGCCCTGCAGCCTCAGGTTGAGGCCCTTTTCGAAACCGTTGATCTTCTCGACCATACCATGTACATCAACCGCAGAATGGATCCCGCGGAATCGGCAGCCTTTGCAGTGGCCGGGGATTACCTGCTGTATGGGCACCCCGATACCGTCCGCCATGTGATCCGAACCATTGCAGGCGAAACAGAAGCCAACACGCGCTTCGAGCAGTCCGAAATGGTTCAGGGACTCCGGCGTAATATCTCACGAAACGCGTTTGGGTTCACCGCAATCGACTGGAAAAGACAGGCCGCCTATCTTGTTCGCATGCTGGCCGAGCCGCAGGTTTGCCGACAGATGCATCAGTCATGGGCCGGCAGCGGAATCCCGGTGCCGCCGCCGGACTTCGAAAAGCTTCCTCCGGCAGAGCACCTGGCCACCTTCTTCAACAAGACCTATCAGTATGTTGAAAAAACAGACCGCGGACTCCACCAGCACATTATCCTTAATTACTGATTCAACATCTTCCGACAGACAATCGCATGAAAACACTTATCTTCATCACCGCATTACTTCTTTCCATCGCCACGATCCATGCCGAAGACGAAGCGCTTCATACCATCGGGTTCCAACCGCTCGAAATCCACACCTTCAAGCCCGGAGCAACCCGGTTGATCGTCACCGACCTGAACGGCGACGGACTTGATGATGTTATTTTTGCGAACAACCACATATCCCGGCTAGAAATACTGCTCCGGCGCCCGAAATCGGAACTGCAGACAGAAGAACTGCCTGCGCTGGAAGAGTGCTTTGATGATCACGGTTTCATTGTCGACCAGCGCATTCAGACCCTGCGGGTTACCGACCTGAACGGGGACGGGCTCGACGATATTGCAATTCTGGGATCCCCCCTTGGTCTCCAGCTGCGCTACCAGCTGCCGGATGGAACTTTTGCCGAGCCGGAACGAATTTTCATTAAAGAGATCTCCGACATCGCCACCATGGCCATCGAAGACCTTAACGGGGACGGGCAGAACGACATCCTGATCTGTCACCGCAGCGAGGCAGAGCTGTTATGGAACAGCAGCAAGCGCCCGTTCAGCGAACGCAAGACCCTGCCTTTTGCCGCCGACAACTGCTACCACGCGAACGTTGCCGACATTAACGGCGATGCCCTTCCCGACCTCATCTTTCACTTCAACACAACAGCCAATCCATTGAAGATTCGCTACGGTAAAGGCGAAGGGCACTACGGAATCGAGCAACCGGTCGACCTGCCGCCCCGCCAATACATGGACATTATGTTCGAGGAAGATGGTTCGCCACGCCTTGCCATGATCCTGAAAAACCGATTGGCCTGTCGCCTCTATGAATTTATCGAAGAAGTCCAGCCGCCCGTCATGGAGGCACAGGAAATTGCACCGCTCCGAATCAGTCTGGAAGGAACGGGAAAAAAGAATCCTCCGGCATGGATTCGGGCCGATCTGAACGACGATGCCTACGATGACCTGCTCGTTGCCGCACCGGAGCTCAGCCGCCTGCACCTCTATTCAGGCGGTCCGGAAGGATTGGACCCCGAACCAAAACACTTTGATTCGCTCTCGGAAGTAGAACGCATATCCCATACCGCCGGGGGAAATATTCTGGTCATCAGCCCCCGCGAAAAAATCGCCGCTCTCCATAAGGCAGGCAACATGGAACGCTTTCCCCGCATTCTGAAAACCCCCGGCGATGTATTGGCGGGCAGCACCGTGGCATCAGCCGAAGAAGCCTGGTTGGTCTGCAAGGATGCGGACAAAAAGCTTCAATTGGCATCTATTCCCCTCGAAGGCGAATCAGAGTCGGTCACCTACCCGTTGGACATGCTGAACGAACCAACAGATCTGCTGGCATTCCGGCTCCCGGACCAACAGACCGGCATCATTCTGTTTATGCCCTACGATACCCCGAAAATGCTGATCGTTTCAGAAAATGGAACCCGCGAATTGACCAGCGAATCCTTTCGGGCACTGACCCAGTCACTTACAGCCGGAAGCATCCGCTTTGACCGTCCGGGTGACGGATCCGCACTGACCGTAACTCAGGGAGCCATTGCCCGGCGCTTTGAATGGGCCGGTGATCACTACGAAGCCGCCCGCCAGTTCAATCCGGAAAATCCAACTGGAGAGCTGGTTGCCTCCTGCGAATACAACCTGCGGGACGGCTCATCCGGAACCCTCTTTTACGACCGCAGCAGCTCCGACCTCGTCCATTTTTCAGCTGAGGGGGAAAACTGGGGCAAGATTCATATTCCCGATGCGGACCAGACCATCTTCAATCTCGTTCAGCTGTCCAATCCGGATCACGATGTATTCGTCCTGCTTGACCGTACCGGAATCAGCGAAATCGTCGGAGAAGCCAAACAGCTCAAGGCCGAAGCCCTCGTTGAATATGCCTCCCCTGCCGAAGAGCCGCTCCTCGCTTACGGCATTGATGTCGATCTCGGAAAACCGCCCCAATCGATGATGGCGCTGGTGGATGCCGCCAACCGTTCCATAGAAATTGTCCGGGAGGTCGACGGCGCTCTTAAACGCGAACTTTCGTTCGAGGTTTTTCTGGTTTCCGACTTTGCCGACGTTCGCTCCAGCCGCACCACGGAACCGCATGATCTTGAGTCCGGCGATCTCAACGGCGATGGCGTCGGCGATCTGGTTCTGCTCTGCCACGACAAGCTGATTATTTACCTCGGAGAGTAGCGGGAAAAACCGACGGCTGAATCCGGCGCAGAATCGGATCCTCCTGTGATTGCAGTCTTCTTATTGCAACGGTGTCTTTATATCCCCGTAAAACAGGCACTTTAGCCCGCCATAGAAGGGAAAAAGCGCAAAAAAGCAATTGCCATATTCCGCTGACACTGGAAGATAGGGCGCTGTTTATCAAACGGCGGAAGCGAGGAAACAATGAATTTGCAGGACTTGATCGATCTTAAGACAAAAGCACTGGCAGAGGCGGAGGCGGCTGGAAGTGCCGATGCATTGGAGGCCGTGCGCATTGCCTACCTCGGCCGAAAGGGGCTTTTGCCGGAAATCATGCAGCAGCTGAGGGATGTTTCACCCGAAGAGCGCCCCCAGTTCGGTAAAACCGCCAATGAGCTCAAGAACGAGCTAAGCGATATCATCAAAAGCAAGCAGTCCGGCTTTTCCTCCTGCGCATCGGTCGGCGTTGGATTCGACCTGACCCAGCCCGGTCAATGGCAGGGTCTCGGAACCCGCCATCCGATTACCCAGATTACCGACCGGATCGTCCGGATCTTCCAGACCCTCGGATTCACGGTGGCAGACGGCCCCGACATTGAAACCGTTTGGAACAACTTTGATGCGCTCAACACTCCGGCGGATCACCCCTCCCGCGATGAACAGGACACCTTTTATCTCAAAAACGGCGACCTGATGCGCTGCCACACCTCGCCGGTACAGGTGCGCTACATGATGGAAAACAAGCCGCCGATCCGCATTATTTCTCCGGGCCGCTGCTATCGCCGCGATACGCCGGACGCAACACACAGCGCCAACTTCCACCAGATCGAGGGGCTTTACGTAGACGAGCAGGTCTCTCTGGCGGATCTTAAGGGAACCCTCTCCTACTTTGCACGCGAGCTGATGGGTCCCGATGTGAAAGTTCGTTTCCGCCCCCACTTCTTCCCGTTCACCGAACCGAGTGTTGAAGTGGATTTCACCTGCCATGTCTGCCACGGAAAAGGATGCCGCGTCTGCAAAAACAGCGGATGGATCGAAATCCTCGGCGCCGGCATGGTGGATCCCAACGTATTCAGTGCCGTCGGATTTGATCAATCCAACCTGTCCGGCTTTGCATTCGGCATGGGCATTGAACGTATTACCATGATTCTTTACGGCATTCACGACATCCGGAATCTCTACGAAAACGACGTGCGGTTCCTCTCACAGTTCTAGTTCCAGGAGATTTACCATGGCAGACCCAAAGATCATACGCGCAGAAACCCTCGGAGAGCCTACCATCGACTCGCCGATGAAAGAGAAAATCGTCCGCTTTTATAACGGAGAAGCCATTGCGTGCGGTGACCGAACCAAGGATTTTGCGAAACTTGAAAATCTTGAAGATATCGAATATTTCGAGCTGGCCGGACCGCGCGACAAACTCTTCTTTAATCCGAAGGACACCACCGTCGGCATCGTCACCTGCGGCGGACTCTGCCCGGGGCTTAATGACGTGATCCGCGCGCTGACCTTCTGCAGCCTTGAAGGCTACGGTGTAAAGCGCGTGCTGGGGTTCAAGTATGGTTACGAAGGTCTCGTGGCAAAGTACTACCACTACCCGATCGAACTCACGACCGACAACACGGACGAGATTCACGAAAAGGGCGGAACCATCCTGAAATCCTCCCGCGGCCGTCAGGATGAGGATGAAATCATCAACACCCTCGTTCATTACGGCGTCAACATTCTCTTTACGATCGGCGGCGACGGAACACAGCGTGGATCCCGCGATCTGGTAAACGCCCTTAGGAAGCGGAACATTCCGATCGCCGTGGTAGGCATTCCGAAAACCATCGATAACGACATCAATGTGGTCCAGCGTTCCTTCGGTTTTGAAACCGCGGTTGAAGCCACCTGGGACATTATCACCAACGCACACAACGAAGCCCGTGCCTATCGCAACGGCGTCGGACTAGTAAAGCTGATGGGTCGCGAGTCCGGATGGATAGCGGCATCGGCTGCTCTGGCCAACAGCGCCGTAAACTTTTGCCTCGTACCCGAGGTTAAGTTTGACCTGCACGGTCCGCAGGGCTTTCTATCAGTCCTTGAAAAACGTCTTAAGCGCAAAGAGCACGCCGTGGTCGTTGTGGCCGAAGGCGCCGGACAGGAGCTCTTTGAAACCACCGATGCCACCGATAAATCAGGCAACAAGCGGCTCCATGATGTCGGCGACCTGCTGAACGATGAGATCCAGAAGCATTTCAAAGCAAAGAACATGGAGGTCAATGTAAAGTATTTTGACCCGAGCTACACGATCCGCAGCCGCCGCGCCAACGCGAACGACTCGATGTACTGCCTGCGCCTTGCCAACAATGCGGTACATGCCGCCATGGCGGGGAAAACCAACATGATTGTCGGACTGCATCATGACCGTCTGGTCCACCTTCCGATCGAGCTGATCGGTGCCCGCAAAACCATCGACCCGTGCAGCTGGTTCTGGCAGACCGTTCTGCAGGCTACACACCAGCCGGCCAATATGAAAAATGGTGAAGTCAGCATCGACGACTGCAGCACCGACGCCAATGATTAAAACTCCTTTCGCTGACGGACGAAACCTGTAGAGTTCTATCCCTCAGCGAGGAGTAATCAATGTCGACATCCATTCAAATCCACTGGTTCCGGCAGGACCTCCGAATCGCCGACAATCCCGCGCTGTCGGCGGCGGCCGAAGCAGGAACCGTGCTTCCGATCTATATTCTGGATGACATTCATGCAGGCCGCGACCGCATGGGGGCCGCCAGCCGATGGTGGCTGCATCACTCACTTCACGCACTGAACCGCAGCCTGAACGGAAACCTGCTCTGCCTGGCAGGAGATCCGCTTGAAATCATTCCCCGACTGGCTGAAAAACACGGTGCTGAGCGCGTTCTTTGGAACCGCTGCTACGAGCCGTGGCGAACAAAGCGCGACAGCCGCCTGAAAGAGATTCTCAAGGAACAGGGCTTCGGCGTGCGAAGCTACAATGGGGCACTGCTATGGGAACCGTGGGACATTCTTAAGCAGGATGGAACGCCCTATAAGGTTTTCACCCCCTACTACAAAAACGGCTGCCTACCGGGAACGCCTCCTCGCAAACCGCTCGCGTGTCCGGCCCGAGTGAATCTGAAGAAATCCGATGATGGCGCTGGAACCGTCGATGCGCTCGGCCTGCTGCCGAACATCCGCTGGGACCTCAAAATGGAGCCATCCTGGGAAATCGGCGAGCACGGCGCAGCAAATACGCTCAGGCACTTCCTTGATCACGGGATTTCAGACTACAAGGAGGGTCGCGATTTCCCCGCACGCAAAAATGTTTCGCGGCTGTCGCCCTATCTTCACTTCGGCGAAATCTCCCCGAACCAGATCTGGCATGAAGCAACACGGACGCCCGTCGCCATTCACACAGAGGCCTTTCTGCGCGAACTGTGCTGGCGCGAATTTTCCAACTACCTGCTCTATCATTTCCCGCAAATTCCGGAGGAAAACTTTAACCGGAAGTTTGATCGCTTTCCGTGGAATCCGGATACGAGCCTACTTGTACGCTGGCAGCAGGGAACAACGGGAATCCCGATCGTCGACGCCGGGATGCGGGAACTATGGGAAACGGGCAGCATGCACAACCGCGTCCGAATGATCGTGGCCTCACTCCTGACCAAGAACATGCGGCTTCACTGGCATCACGGTCGGGACTGGTTCAACGACTGTCTCGTGGATGCCGATCTGGCAAATAACTGCTGCAGCTGGCAGTGGGTGGCCGGATGCGGCGCCGACGCCGCGCCTTACTTCCGGATCTTCAATCCGGTAACGCAGGGACAGAAGTTTGATCCCCATGGTGAATATACCCGAAAATATGTCCCCGAGCTCGCCCGCATGCCGGACAAATACCTGTTTAATCCATGGGAAGCACCGAAAGAGATTCTTCGGGGAGCCCGCATAACGCTGGGAACTACCTATCCGTTTCCGATCGTGGATTTGAAGGATTCGCGCCAGCGCGCGCTGGATGCCTACGCAAAGATTAAAGAATAGACCCTTATCGGCAGGAAATGGCCCGGATGGCTTCCGGCAGTTTTTCAATCAGGTCACCGGCCGTGATAGATGCCTGCGATTTTTCGGCCGCAGCCAGGTCGCCGGCATGACCATGCAGCCAGACACCCGCACAGGCGGCTTCAAACGGAGGAATGCCCTGCCCGATCAATCCCGTGATGAGTCCGGCAAGCACATCGCCGGCGCCTCCAGTGGCCATACCAGGATTCCCGGTCAGATTGATTGCCACTCTGCGGTCCGGTGCGGCAACCACGGTTCCGGCACCTTTCAGCACAACAACAGCACCCAGTTTAGCCGCCGCCATTCCGGCCAGAGAAATCCGGTCTTCCTGCACCTCGTCGGCTTTCAGACTGAAGAGTTTTGCAAACTCGCCCGGATGCGGCGTAAGAACCAGCGGGCAGCGGGCATTAGCGAGATCTTCCAGATGATCCGCCATGACGGTAATGGCATCCGCATCCAGCACCAAAGGAGTCTTCGGATTTTCCAGCAGATGAAGCACCTGCTCACGGGTGGTTGCAGAACGCCCCATGCCGGGACCGGCCAACACCGCCGACCATTCGCCATCCGGCAAGGTGGAATGAACCATCGCTTCGGGCACCGACAGGGCGACCAGTCCATGAATGGATTCCGGCACATCCGCCGAAACCAGTCCGGCGCCGGACCGGAGAGCCGCCCGCAGGGCCATGGTGATAGCCCCGCTGAATCCTTTCGATCCGCCGATGCAGAGCACATGCCCGAAGTCGCCTTTGTGCGCAATGCGCGAGCGGCGGGGGAAAATCCCCGCAAGATCAGAAGAGTGAATCAGCTCAAACTCGACTTCGCTTTTGAGCCGGTCGACCAGTTCCTCGGGAATCCCGATATCGACCACCTCCAGATTGCCGACTTCATCAACATTTTCCGGAAGCACGCACTCGATTTTCGGCAGCCCCATGGTCACCGTCAGATCGGCACGCAGTGCCATGGCGGAAGGAACATCGATTGCAACAACCAGCGCGCGGTCAGCCTGCATATCGATAAACCGGATCGCTTCGGCAACTGCACCGCGCGGTTCACCGGAAACTCCGGTCCCGAGCAATCCGTCTACCAGAATCTCGGCGTCCGTTCCGCACGCCTGAACATTCAGCCAATCATCCGCCTGCTCCAGCACCTGAAAGGGTACACCGGCTTTTTTCATTTTCCGGAAGTGCAGCAGGGCATCGCCCTTGAGCCGGCTTTCAGGATGGGTCACCCAGCACTCAACCGGCCACTCATCCTCATGCAGGCATCGTGCCGCAACGAATGCATCACCACCGTTGTTGCCGGGACCGGCGATAAACAGCACCGGAGAATCAACCAGCTGATTTCGTCCGGCTAATTTCCGGATAGCATCCGCAAGACCTTCGCCGGCCACCAGCATCAATTCCTCGCCGGCAATTCCGGACGCAATAGTACCTCGGTCCAGCTCGCGCATCTGATTGGCAGTAACAAGTTTCATGGCACAACGGTTTGTGATCGGTGATCAGGGAAAGCAATAGGTAGCGAATCAGTAAACAGCGGTCAGCCGTCATATTCCTGCATGGCATCGAGCATTTCGCTCACGGCCTTTTCCAGACCATGGAATACGGACCGGCAGACAATACTGTGTCCTACATTCAGGGTATCCAGATGAGGAACACAAAGGATTCCTCCCAGGTTTTCCAGACTGATTCCGTGGCCTGCATTTACCTTGAGGCCCAGCGAATGTGCATACTCAGCTCCGGCAATCAGCTGCTCCAGCAGCACCGGACGATCATTCACTTCGGCATCGCAGTAAGCCCCCGTATGCAATTCAACAACCGGAGCGCCAATCTCCTTACAGGCCGCCAGAGTCAGCTCGTGGGCATCAACGAAAAGACTCACGACAATTCCGGCATCCGTCAGGCATTCAACCGTGGACCGCAATGCATCAAAGCGCCCGACAACATCCAGACCGCCCTCAGTCGTCAGTTCCTGACGTCTTTCGGGAACAATGCAGACCTCCGCCGGACACACGTTGAGCGCGATCTCCACGATCGACTCGACATTGGCCATCTCGAGATTCAGCGGCAACGGCTGGAGTTCCTTCAGCCGGAAAATATCGTCGTCCTGGATATGACGACGGTCTTCACGCAGATGCGCGGTAATGCTGTGTGCTCCGGCACGGCCGCAGACAATGGCGGCATCCAGCGGGTCGGGATAAACCGTACCGCGGGCTTGTCGCAAGGTTGCGACGTGATCGATGTTCACACCGAGTTTCATCATAATCTCCTCCCTCACCAATCAAGCCTGAACCGACTTGATACTCCTCATAGGCTTGGCCGGTACTTTATCATGAATTTCAGGATCGTAAACGGCATACGCACGAATATCGTTGCTTCGGCTATAGTCGAGAACCTTCTGGCCGGCGGTATACAAATGGTGCAGGTTGCGGCCATGCTCCGGATGGGCCGCAACGCCCAGCGTGATGGTCGTTTTCAGCTTTTTGTTTTCGCTGCGGAACTCGGACTGCTGCACCAGAGTACTGACGCGACGACCGATATTCTCCGCTTCTTTCAGTGAACATTTTGCCAGCACGAGGAATGCATATTTTTCGTGCCGCCCGATCAGGTCATCTGAACGAAGGTGATCCTGCAGCACCTTACTGACACCGACAAGTACTTCGTCCGCGGCATCTTCTCCATGAAAGCGCTCAATGTGCTCCATGTTGTTGACACCTACACAAAAAAGCGAGGCCGGTTTTTTCTTATAGCGGAGGTCGCTCATCAGGCGCTGCATATAGGCGGAAACCGACGAAGGCTTCAGCACTCCGGTCAACGGATCCAGAATGGCGTCCTTGCGTTTGGCTTTGTGCCCCTTGGATTTTTCTTCCAGAGGATCCTTCCGATCAAACCGCTCCGGCTCATTCGTCACGGACTCAAAATCGTCGACATCGATCTGCTCATCGACGTCTTCGATCTCTGTCTCGTCTTCGTGCTCTTCTTCCTCAGCATTTATATCGATGATTTCGGCAAGAAGAATCGGTTTTTCCGGACTCGTCTGAGACAGCCCGTCCTGCGCAGAGGCAATGAGTTCTTTTCCGCTGAGCCCATGGCCGGGATACGATGAAATGCCTACTCGCACGACATCGCCGAGCAGCCCCTCCACTCGGCCGGAAACTGATTTGACAACCCGGTTCAGAATATTTTCACCATCCTCCGGCTCAGCCTCCGTTAGCAGCGCAATGGTTTCATCGTCAAAAAGGCAGACCACGTCATCGCACCGAACTGCCGCCTTGATCTCGCGAACGAGTTCGGAATCCATCGAGATATGAAATCCGGGATTCTCAACATGAATCAGGGAAATACAGAACGAGGTATTGCGGCGGGCGCACCCAGCCAGATAACGGGCGAGCTGAACCCGCAGGATCTCTCCGGCAGTGGATCCCATATCTTCCGGATCGGACTCTTCAGCCTGCTCGACAATGTGCTGAAAGCGATAATAACTGGCGATCAGCGTGATCACAAAAAAGGATGCTACAATGGAAACAGCAACGCCGATGGCGCTGCTGACAAGATTGATTTGCGCAATAATTGGGAGCATGTGAAAGAGAAGGTGCGGATCAATCCGCACCTTTCAAATCGGTTACTAATAGATCGCGAACACCGCGCGGCGGTTCAGGCGCCATGCGTCTTCGCCATGCCCCATGTCTGCCGGATCCTCTTCGCCCATGCTCTTGGTCTGAATAACCGCCGGATCAACCCCCAGACTGATCAGGTAATCACGTACGGCCAAAGCCCGACGTTCACCCAGCGCAAGGTTATATTCGCGGCTGCCGCGTTCATCCGCATGCCCTTCAACAATCACGCCCTGCCCCTTGCCCTTCAGAATATAACTGGCGACCTCCTGACACTTGCCGGCTTCTTCCGGATTCACCTGGGAGCTGTCATAAGCAAAATAGACCGGCGGAAACAGATCGCGGTTGCCATCTCTCTGCGCCGAGAGGTTATCCACAAGAAACGCATTATCGCCACCCAATCCACCGCCCTGCGCATACGCGTTGGGATCCCAGCCGCCTTCAGCACTGGTCTTGGTTCTGCAGCCTCCGACAAAGGCCACCGAACCGACAAAAAGCGAAACCGTCAAAGCTTTCAAAATCATCTTGTTTATCATCACCGTTATCCCGCGTTGAGTTTAAGGAGAACAGGCAGGAGAGAACCAGTCTCCCGAGCCTTCGAGCAAAGCTACATGAGAATCTTTTTCCGTGTCAAGGAGGTAGATGCCGGAACGGTGAGAAGCCGTCCGCGAACAGACGATATGCCGCCCGTCCGGCGCCCAGCTCGGGTCCTCATAATCCGCCCAGTCCGCATGCTGCACCTGCCGGATGGAACGATTCGCCGGATCAATGATTGAAATCACATAGCGGCCGCCCATCCGCGTACTGCAGGCAATCTTGTTATTAGGCCCCCAGTCCGGTGCCACGTTTTCCGAGCCGGACGAGGTGATCCGCTGCGCCCGCCCGCCTGATGCGGGAATGATATAGATCTGCGGACGGCCGGTCACATCCGAGACAAACGCAATACTGCGTCCGTCCGGCGACCAGGTCGGACTGGCTTCATTACCCTGCCGGGTATTGGTCAGGCGGGTCAGCCGTCCGGTCCGCATACTCTTCAGATAGAGCTCCGGATTTCCGTCCTTGGAAAGAACCAGCGCCATCTGGCTTCCGTCCGGAGAAATGGCTCCGCCCGTATTCAGGCCGCCTTGACTCGAAACCGGCTTCCCCCGCCCCGTGATGTACACATTCGGATATCCCAGCTTGTAGGAGGTATAAACCAGGCGCTTTCCATCCGGCGCCCACTTGGGCCCCACCACAATGCTTCGATCGCCGGTCACCTGCTGCAGGTTCTGCCCGTCGATATCGCACACCCACAGCTCTTTCCGTCCGGTCCGATTGCCGACCAGCGCAACCTTTGCCGAAGACATGCCCGGCTTTCCGGTTACCGCCAGAATAATTTCATCCGCCACTTTATGTGCAAGACTGCGTACGGACCGTGCATCGCCCTGATACGCACGGCCGAACACCCGGCGACGGGTCGAACTCTCAAAAACCTGACACTCCGCCCGCAGCTGGGCGCCGCTCAGCATCGCGCTTCCAGCCACATTCAAAATGCCGCCGCTGGATGTTACCGTAAAATAACCGGACCGGTTCAGATCGGCTTTCAGGACCGAAAGAAAAGTCCTCGATGCCCCATCCGATCCGGTGCGCACGCCGGACAGATTAATCGACAATTTCCCCTGCCCTTGCTTACTGACATCAATTGTATGCTGGGCCGACGCCGTCATCGACAGGGCCAGTAGGACAAACAGGAACAAAGCTCTCTTCATCATTAAAACTCCGGGTAAAGCGGCTAGAACACATTAAACTGAATGACAATATCCTTCAGTGGATATCCGGTCGGCGGTTTGCGCGGAAGAACAGTAATCCTCTTCGCCGCACTGCGCACACTTTCATCGTACTCGGCATCGCCGGATGACTGGGAAAGCTTCCACCCGGTGATGCGGCCTGTTGACGAAATCGAAATCGTGATTTTCGCCGGACGAGATGCCGGCGCCGCCGGCTGGACCCACGCATTATGAAACGCTTTGTTGATGAGCGCATCATAGGCGGCAATCTCATCCGGATTCCCCGCATTAGAAGATGCCGTCAGATCGCTGAAGGCCTCCGACACATTAATCTTCGGAGTCTGCGCCCTGGGCGCATCAATTAGCGGAGCCACCTTGATATCGTCCACCTTCGCGGCCGTCCAGTTGTTTTTCTTCGGCGGCGGTTCAAGCACCTTCTGTTCTTTCGGAGTCGGATCAACGGGAACAGGATCTTTCGGAACCGGCACAGGCAGTTCACGAGGCGGCGGGTCCACCACCTGCGGCGCCGGAGTGACCTCCTCCGGCGGAGCCGGCTCTTCCACCTGCTCCGGCTCATCCATGTGATCGACCTCCTGCACATTCGGCGCCGGCGCCGGCTGTCCAAACTCGATAAACGTCACAATTTCCCGCTTCGGCTCAGGATGAAAACAGCCCTGCAACATCGACTGAAGCAACACAAAAAGAACGACTGCCGCATGAATGCCCAGCACCCTCAAAACTACTCTGCGTGTAAAACGGGTCATGACCTCAGTCAGCCTCCGTAACCAGAGCCATGCGGGTAATGCTGGCGTCGTTCAGAATCTTCATGATGTCGACCACCTCTCCGTAAGGCAGCGTGCGATCGGCCCGCACATAGATCGTCGTGTTCGGATCAGAACGCGACACCTCCTGCATGGCGGCCGCAAGCTCTTCGGGCGAGACCGGCGCATTGTCCAGATAGAGCTTCCGCTCTTTGTTCAGACTGATGGAACGCGTCTGCGGATTGCTCATCTCCGTCGCCTTCCCCTTCGGCAGATTGATGGCAATCCCCTGCTCGATCAGCGGAAAGGTAATGATAAAAGTAATCAGCAGAATAAACGTCAGGTCCATCAGCGGCGTCATGTTGATGTCGCTGATCTGATTCAGGGAAACCAGACTGGTGCGTCGAGCCATTGATTATCCCTCGATTACATAGGTGTTCTGAACGGAAGAGATGAACTCCTGCCCAAAGTTATCCATCTGAACAGAAATCCGCCGGATTCGGGCCGACAGCAGGTTGTAGCCGATCATGGACGGAAGCGCCACCAGCAGACCGATAATCGTGGTCAGCAGGGCGCCGGAAATACCCGGCGCCACGGCATTGAGCGCCGCATTGCCGGACTGGGCCATCCCGTTAAAAGCATCCATTACGCCCCAAACGGTTCCGAGCAGTCCGAGAAACGGCGCCGCACTCACGGCCGTCGCCAACAGCCCCATCTGATCTTCCAGCTGCAGCGCTTCGTCGGCAACATTGCGGTCCACCACAGAGCGCAGCGTTTCGAGCTGATTCAGCGAAAGATGGCGGGCATCGGAGGTCAATCGCCCCATAAGCAGGTCGTTCGGATCAATTCCATGCGCCTGCAGCTCACCGCCAAGCGCAGTACAACCGGCTTTGTAGATCGTATTAAGCGGCGATCCGGGATACTCCTCCCGCTTGGTAAACAAAGCCGTCGGATTCCGCTCCGCACGGAACGCATCCAGAAAATCCTCCGTCGACAGACTCGCAAAGCGAAGCTGAACAAACTTTGTCCACATAATAGTCCAAGCCCCCGCAGACCCGATAAACAGGACAATCACAATCAATTTGCCAGGCAGCGTGCTATCGGTAAAAGCATCCGCAATAGAGCCCAGCGGCAGACAAAAAAACATAGAATCTAGCAACCCCATAGCCGGTATAAATCCTTCGGTTTATGTGTTTGGAAATCGGTTTCACCAAACATATTTGCCACCGAGCGAAAAGCAAATGAAAAAGGGACGTTGTCGCCGGTTTTCCGCACGAAGAATTCAAAAGGACTCCAAGGCACCGAAAACCGCATCGAAGATCCGGAAGCAGGCACCGGCTTTTGCGACTGAAAGAATTGCTCGTGAAGAGCGACGATTGCATGAAAAAAAGAGGTGGCGACCCCTACGGGACTCGAACCCGTGTTGCCAGGATGAAAACCTGGAGTCCTAGGCCACTAGACGAAGGGGTCGCATGGGTGTTTTTTCCGAAGTGGCGACCCCTACGGGACTCGAACCCGTGTTGCCAGGATGAAAACCTGGAGTCCTAGGCCACTAGACGAAGGGGTCTTCGGTAAAAACGAGCGCGTACCTTAGCAGAACACCCCGATGCGGCAACCCAAAAAACAAGTTTTTTCTCCTTATCGCCAAAACCGCCAGAAACCGGGCAAAACCACCCCGTAAAACCGCCACATTTTATACCCTGGACAAATCAGAAGTTTTCGAAAAACGGGGATGGTTCATCAAAAAAACGCCACGTATAGTTTATGCATGAATATCGTCTACAACGCGTCGGCCGGAACAGGCAAGACCTATCAGGTGACCCAGCTTTATGAAAAGCTGGTACTGGAAGAAGGCTTCGACCCGCGTGAAATCCTGCTGATGACGTTTACCGATAACGCCGCCGCCGAGCTGCGCATGCGCGTGGCCCACCGGATCCAGAAAGCGCGCCGGACCGCCGAAACAACGGGAGACGACGAAACCGCCGATCGCGCGGCTCAGGCGGCAGGCCGGCTGGCATCTGCACCGATCGGAACGATTCATTCCTTCTGCACGCGCCTGCTCCGTGAACATGCCCTTGAAGCCGGACTCTCGCCCGGTTTTTCCATCCTGGAAGGAGATGAACGCAGCGAGCTGCTGGATCGGATCTGCCGCGATGAACTGCTGGCGCAGCTGGACTCCGACCCGGATTTCACGGATTTCTGTTCCGGTGCCCACATTATCGGAACCGGACAGGGATTCGGAACCAGCATTACAGAAACCGTTCCCGTACTGATTGCGCAGGCCGGAAGCCTTGGCATTTCACTGGACCGTGCCGCCGACCTGCTTCCGTCGCCGGAAGCGCCGGTATCGCGGATTGAATTCGAACAGATCTGCATCCGCATCACGGAACTGCCCAAGATTACGCCGACGGTCCAGACCGCCCTCGACACGATCCGGCAGGCACTGGACGAAACGAATGATGTAGAGGGACTCGTTGAACGGCTCAACGCGCGGGGCATCCAAAAATTCGGACGCGGAGCCAAAGAGATTTCCGCCGACTTCTGGGATCTCAAAACATCCGTGGAGGATGCGGTGCGTTATCGGGAACGCCTTCCGGCAGCTCAAGCTTTCGCCCGCTATATCCAGACCGTTTCCCGTCGATTCCAGCAGAGCAAGCACAAGATGAACGCCGTCGACTTTGACGACCTGCTGCGCCTCGCGGCCGACCTGCTTAAATCCGGAAAAATCAGCCGCCCCTTCAGCCATGTTATTGTGGACGAAGTTCAGGACACATCCCGCATTCAGTGCGACATCATTGAATACCTCTGGCGGAACGCAGGAACCGACCATGAAACCGAACTGATCATCTGCGGCGACAAAAAGCAGAGCATCTATACATGGCGAGGAGCCGATCCGCAGGTGATGCCGGACCTGGAAAAGGCCCTGCTTGACGCCGGCGGAAAACAGGAAGTCCTGCAGACCAGCTATCGAAGTAAGGGGACGATCCTGGATGTCGTGAATGCCCTTTTTACCTCCGTATACGGCAACGAAAATTACGGAGTCAAGGACCGGCTGCTGACCAACAGCGATGAATCGACTCCCGACGAAATCCCCTGCGTTGAGTTCCTGGAGCCGGACGAAGAAACCGATGCACCCAGGCATGAAAAGGTCGTTGCCGAAATGACCGCCGTGGCCAACCGGATCCGGTTACTGACCGAGGGCGCAGCGGAATGGCGCCCGGTCTATCGTTATTCGGAAACCTTCCGGCCGGCTTCAGAGACCAATCGTTATACCTATTCCGATGTACTCATCTTGCTGCGCCGGATGACCCATCTGCCGGAACTGGAACAGGCGCTTCGCCATGCCGGTATTCCATATACTTTGGGCGGCAAGGGGCGCGGCCTTTTCACCCGGCAGGAGACCCGCGACATATCCCTCTTTCTCAATGTGCTCACCGATCCACGCGACGGGTGGTCGCTCATCGGATTCCTGCGTTCTCCGTGGATCGGATTATCGGACGAACGCATTGCGCAGCTGGCATGGACGGATAAAGGTTTTTCTGCCGAGCAGCTGGTTGAACGGCATGCGGAAGCAACGGATGTCATCGCGCGTTACCGGGCCCGGATCGGCACCTGCCTGGCATCCGAACTGGTTCGTCAGCTGATCGATGAAACCGGCTACGACGCCCTGCTGGCCGGCCTGCCGCGAGGCGCCCAGCGACTGGCCAACATGCGCAAGGTGCTCGACTGGCTCCGCATGGCGGAACGCGGCACACACACCACGATCGCTGCAGTCGCCCGAAAGCTGGCCGGACACATCGCCAATCCGCCGCAGATTCCGGAGGCGGCCCTGCTGGATCCAGCCCAGAACGCCGTCACGATCATGACAGTCCACGGCGCAAAGGGACTGACCAAGCGGGTGGTCTTTGTCCCCGACACCAGTTTTTCTCCCAACAGCGACCGCAGCTTTGCCCAGGTTTTCTATGACGAAAACAAAATGCCGAAGCTGGGACTGCGCATTACGGCGCCGGACCGCAGCAGCGTAAAATCCCCCGGATTCGAGGCATCCAGCAAACGCGCAGCCGAAACGCGCCGACACGAGCTGAACAACCTGTTTTATGTGGCCATGACGCGCGCCCGCGATCTGGTTGTCACTTCGGCCTCCGCCGGCAAAAAACCAGCCGGATGGCTGGAACAGATGAGTCCGCTGATCGGAAAAGAAATCCCGGCAATTGCCTACTCCCGGCTTCAGGAGGCGGTTCT
Source organism: Pontiellaceae bacterium (assembly GCA_016937945.1). Classification (GTDB taxonomy): domain Bacteria; phylum Verrucomicrobiota; class Kiritimatiellia; order Kiritimatiellales; family Pontiellaceae; genus Pontiella. Next base: position 29,031 of record JAFGVP010000111.1, read on the forward strand.
GATTCATCAACCGCTCCGGCGCCAACTTCCTACAATCGATGGACTCAACGAACGGATTGCCACGCTGCCGCCTCCATTTCCGATGCCGACCCTGCAGCGACTTCCCGCAACGCAGCTGGCCAAGGAACAGGACGAAACCGAGCCGGACCACGAACAGCCTGCCGCATTGCGGACCGCAACAACATCGGCGGCGCTTGGATCACTTGGCCACGCCGTCCTTGAGCAGCTGGCGCTGAACGGATGGGTGGGCGATGTCGCCCACTGGCTTGATCAGCTGCGCGCCGATTTTTCGGTTGCCAAGGCCGAAGCCCGGACGCTGACTGACCGGATTGAAGCAGCACGGAACCTGATGCACGAAATAACCGAGGGAATACACGAACTGCGCCCCGAACTTCCGTTTGTCCTGCTGCATGAGGATCGGTTAATCGATGGAACGATCGATCTGCTATGCCGCATTCCCGAAGGATTTGCGATCTTTGATTACAAGTTCACCGAAACCAGTGACGCCGAGGTTGCCGCAACCTATCGGGGCCAGCTGGATATTTACCGAAGAGCGGCCGAAAAAATGTTTCCGTACGCCGGCGCAGCGCGGACGGAACTGATTGTTGTTTCCTCTCGCGGCGCACGCGCCGTCCCGATCCATTTTTAACCGCCAAGCGCTTGAAGATCGCCTCCTATTCAGCCTACATTCCATCCATTATGAATGAAATTGACACGCTGGTCATCATCCCGACCTACAACGAAATAGAGAATATCAGCAGAATCTCACAGGCGGTTCTCGATACCTCTCCTCATGTAGACATTCTTTTCGTGGACGACAATTCACCGGACGGAACGGGCAAGCTGGCCGACGAACTCGCGGCAAAGGAATCGCGAATTCATGTGATGCATCGCACCTCCAAGGACGGCCTCGGCCGAGCCTACATTGCCGGCTTCAAATGGGCACTTGAACGGGACTATCAATTCGTCATGGAGATGGACTGCGACTTTTCGCACGATCCAGCCATGATCCCGAGCTTCCGTGACAAGATTCTTGAAGGCCACGATCTGGTGCTCGGCTCGCGCTATGTCGGCGGCGTACGTGTTCTGAACTGGCCCATGACCCGCCTGATGCTCAGCCGCTTTGCGGGCGTATATGTCCAGATTATCACCGGCATGCCGATTTCCGACCCGACCGGCGGATTCAAATGCTTCCGGCGCGAACTGCTGCAAAGCTATGATCTCGATGCCGTTAAAGCCAACGGATACGGTTTCCAGATCGAGATGACGCACAAGGCATGGATGAACGGCTTCCGGATCGGTGAGGTTCCGATTATTTTTGAGGACCGCAAGGAAGGCACCTCCAAGATGAGCGGCAACATTGTCTACGAAGCGCTGTGGGTTGTCTGGACGCTTGCCATCCGCAACGGCTTCCGGCGCGCTCCCCGTAAAAAAAGAATCTGAGCGGTCCGGCGGCAAACCGCCCTCCGCTCTACATCAAAGAGTCCGCGTTTTGGGATTGCCAACGCGGCCTTCTTGGTTTCCAATTCGCGCAATTTAACGGGGAATGGGAACGGGACGGATGAGCGGCTTCCTTGAATTTGAGGGGATATCCAAAAGCTTTGGCGACCTGAAGGCGCTCGACAATGTTTCGTTGAGCATTCGGCAGGGCGAAATTTTTTCTTTGCTAGGCCCGAGCGGATGTGGAAAAACCACGTTGCTTCGGATCTGTGCCGGATTCGAAATGCCGGATGCAGGACGCGTGCTGCTCAACGGCAAGGACATCACGGACCTTCCGCCGAACCGGCGCGCCGTCAATACGATCTTCCAGAACTATGCCCTCTTCCCGAACATGACCCTGCGGGAAAACATTGCTTTCGGACTGCAGATTGCCAAGGTTCCGAAAAAGGAAATCGCCGATCGTGTTGAAACCATGCTCCAGCTGGTTCAGCTCGAACACCATGCCCATAAACGGCCGCATCAGATCAGCGGCGGACAGAAGCAGCGGGTTGCCATTGCCCGCGCCCTGGTCAACCGGCCGCAGGTATTGCTGCTGGATGAACCGCTGGCAGCTCTCGACCTGAAACTGCGCCAGCGCATGCTGGTGGAACTCGACGGCATCCACGACGAAGTCGGCACCACGTTTGTCTACGTCACCCACGACCAGAGCGAAGCCATGGGCCTTTCCGACCGCATCGCCGTTTTCAACCACGGCGTCGTGGAACAGGTCGGAAGTTCCACCGAAATCTACGAAGCGCCGCGAACCAGCTTCACGGCGGCATTCATCGGCGATACCAACTTCTTCAACGGCCGGGTCTGCGAACGGATCGATAGCGAATACTGCCAGATTGAGATCGAAGGACTCGAGCCGCGCCTGCGGTTCTTTAACGACAAAAACCTGCGCGAACAGGTGCGGGTCGACCTCAGCGTACGACCGGAAAAGTTTTCGATCTCCCGCACGCAGCCGGCGCCGGACCCGCTAAGCAACACCCTGCGCGGCACCGTTGAGGATGTGATCTATCTGGGCTCCCACACCAAGTGGTGGGTGCGCGTCAACGAAGAATACCTGATCTCGGTAACCAGCCAGCACAGCCGCTTCCTGCTCGACAGCAAACCGATCCGCTGGAACGAAGCGGTATGGATCAGCTGGCATGCCGACGACGGCTACATGCTTGAACGCTACGACGAAAACGACGAGGCCCTGCTGGTGCTGTCCGATGCGGGCCTGCCCGATGACATCCCGCCCGACGAGGAGGCGGAATAATGCCCGGGCAGCGCATGAAAGGCTGGATGATTTCCCTGCCGAGCATGGCGTGGCTCACGGTCTTTTTCCTGCTGCCGACCCTGATGATTTTTATCATCGCGTTCAAACCAGCCAACCCGCTGGGCGGACTGGGCGAAGGCTGGACCCTGCGGACCTGGCTTGAGCTGGGCAATCCCAACTATCCGTCGATTATCTGGCGTACGCTCCGGCTCTCGTTTTACTGCACGGCCGCATGCATCCTGCTGGGTATTCCTTTCAGCTATTACATAGCCAGAGCGCCGGAACGGCGGCAGCGAGCCCTGCTCCTGCTGGTAATTATCCCGTTCTGGACCAACTTCCTGATTCGCGTTTTCGCGTGGAAGGCGGTGCTTCACCCGGAAGGCGCCTTGAAACACATGCTGGTGGCTGTCGGCATTGCCTCTCCTGACACCATGCTGCTCTACAATGAATGGGCGGTACTGCTCGTGATGGTGTATACCTACCTACCGTTCGCCATCATGCCGCTCTATGCCGCCATTGAAAAATTTGACTTTGCCCTGTTGGATGCCGCCCTTGATCTCGGCGCAGGAAGAGCAACGGCCATGCGGCGCGTGTTTCTCCCGGGTATCCGGCGCGGTATTCAGACCGCCGTACTTATGGTGCTGATTCCTGCGCTCGGCTCGTATGTCATTCCCGACATTCTCGGCGGCCCTTCGAGCGAAATGCTCGGCAACAAGATTGCCCAGCGCGCCTTTGCCGACCGCAACCTGCCCCACTCGGCCGCGCTTTCCGCCCTGCTCTGCCTGTGTGTCATGCTGCCGATGCTTATGGGAACCCTGCTGCGCCGCAAACGCACGGGAGGTGCTGCATGAAACGCTCCCGCCTGCCCGGACTGACCGTTCTTATCCTGCTGGTCTTCTTTTATCTGCCGATTGTGATCCTCGTGATCAACTCGTTCAACCTTCATAAATACGGCGGAGAATGGAGCGGCTTCACGCTTAAATGGTATGTCCGGCTCTTTCAGGATGATGCCGTCTGGCATGCATTGCGCAACTCCCTGATCATCGCCGGAGTCAGCACCGCCGCCTCGACCGTGCTCGGCACACTGGCAGCCTATGCCCTGCACCGATCCAACGACCGATTCCAGAAGATCCATCACGGCCTCATATACATGCCGCTGGTCCTGCCCGACATCCTGATGGGCATGAGCCTGCTGCTTTTCTTTGTTGCCGTCGGATTTCAGCTGGGCCTCACCTCCATCTGTATCGCTCATATCACCTTCTGCATCAGCTATGTCGCCATGGTCGTGCTGGCGCGACTGCAGGATTTTGATTTTTCCATGATGGAAGCCGCCTACGATCTCGGGGCCAATTCATGGACCGCGACAACCCGTGTACTCCTTCCGGCGCTGGCCCCGGGAATTACCGCCGGAGCCCTGCTGGCCTTCACCCTTTCGATCGATGATTTCGTGATTACCTTTTTCGTCGCCGGCCCCGGCTCCAGCACCCTGCCGGTGCATATTTACAGCATGATGAAACACAGCCGGTTCATGCCGGTAATCAACGCACTTTCCACCCTGCTTCTGCTGGTGACCTTTGTTGCCGTCGGAAGCAGCCAGCTCATCAACAAACAGAAAGGAGCAGACCTCCCATGAAGATCCTGAAATCACTGAATGTCCTGTCCATTGCGGCTATGGCCGCCCTGCTGGCCGGATGCGGCGGTAGCAGCAAGCCGGTCCTCAATGTCTATAACTGGGCCGACTATGTCGATGAAAACCAGCTCGACGCCTTTGCAGAAGAGTTTAACTGCAAGGTGGTGGTGGATACCTTTGACTCCAATGAATCGATGTATGCCAAACTCAAGGCCGGCGCAACCGGATACGATGTCATTTTCCCGTCGAGCTACATGAGCCGGATCATGGGCGAACAGGAGATGCTCATTCCGCTGGATCATTCAAAACTGCCTAACCTGAAAAACCTCGACCCCGCCTTTAAACCGCTCCTTCTCGACAAGGAAAACCGCTTTAGCGTCCCCTACGCATTCAGCTATACCGGCATCGGCTACCGATCCGACAAGATCGATGCGCCGGAAGCCAGCTGGGCGCTGTTTGCCGACACCGCCTATGCCGGACGCACCACTCTGCTGAACGACATCCGCGAAACCCTCGGCGCCGCCCTGATCTCCCTCGGCTACCCGCTGAACTCCACCGATGAAAAGCAGATCAACGAGGCAGCCGACCGCGTGATCGAATGGAAAAAGCAGATCGCCAAGTTTGACAGCGAACAATACAAGACCGGAATCGACTCTGCAGAATTCATTCTGGTTCAGGGATACTCCTCCGACCTGCTCATGGTCATGGATGAAAATGAAAACATCGGCATGCTCTTCCCGAAAGAAGGCATGGCCGCTACCTGCGACGAAATGGTGATCCCGGCGTCGGCCGACAATCCGGAGCTTGCCCTTGAATTCATCAACTTCATGCTGCGCCCGGAAGTCGCCGCCGCCAATATGGAATGGAATCTGGCCCAGATTCCGAACCTACCGGCCTACGCGCTGATTGATGAAGAGGTTCGCAGCAATCCTTCCATCTTCCTGAATGCAGACGTCCTGGCCAAATGCCAGCTAATGGAAGATGTCGGCGACGCCATCGCCCTTTATACCAAGGCATGGGACCGCGTAAAAGCGGCTGAATAACCGCCCTGAGAGCGAGCGGGGTCTTCGGTCCCCGCGATGCTATACCAGCAAACGGGCCAACGATGCCCAACGCTCAATCTCGATCACTTCCGGCCGTTCGGCGTGTTCGATACCGGCTTCCGCCAGCAGCTCATCAACGGGCGAAATGCCCATGTGCTTCAGAATGGTTCCCACCTGCTTCCGGCGCTGGGAGAAGCAGTGCTTCACCAGCGTCTTGAAGGTCGGATAAACGGCTTCGTCTACGACCGGAACATCGCGCCGTTCCATCTTCACCACGGCGGACCACACCTTCGGCGGCGGAAGAAAACAGGTCGGACTGATCTTTTTGACCAGCGTGTTGCGATAATAGACGCCGGTCAGGATCCCTAGCATGCCGTAATGCTTGTCGCCGGACGGCGCCGTCAGACGATCCGCCACCTCTTTCTGAATGGTAAGCGACATGATTTCAGGTCGATGCGCACACTCGGCAATATCCACCATCAGCCGGCTGGCAACGGAATACGGCAGGTTGGCCGCCACCTTCGTGATTCCGCCTGCAAACAGGGCGTCCATATCCACATCCAACGCATCCTCCTCGATCAGGGAAAAATCCGAAAACCGCGACCGGAGGTATTTTGCCATGGTCGGATCTTTTTCAATGCAGGTGACCGACCTTGCCTTTGGAATAATCCGCTCCGTCAGCGCGCCCAGGCCGGGACCGATTTCAAGTACGTTTTCATCCGGCCCAATGCCGGCGGTATCGGCAATAATATCGAGGATATTAGCGTCGATCAAATAGTTCTGACCCAGCCCCTTGTTCGGGCGATGGCCCAGCTGCGCCAGCAGACCGCGCACTTCCTTCGGACTCGTCAATCGCGTTTCGTTATTCATAGATCATTTCCAAGGGTTCTGTTTCCCTGCCATTTCAACGGCCAGTGCAATTGCATGTTTCATGCTCTTCGGCGACGCTTCATTTTTCCCGGCGATGCCGAATGCCGTTCCATGATCGGGCGAAGTACGGATGATCGGCAGCCCGAGCGTCACATTAATTCCTTCATCAAATCCGATCATCTTCAACGGACCGAGGCCCTGATCGTGGTACATGGCCACCACAGCGTCAAACCCGCCGTTCAGCGCCTGATAGAAAATGGTATCCGCAGGAACGGCGTCGGACACGTTGTATCCTTTTTTACGAATGGACCGGATGGCCGGATTGATCAGTTCAATCTCTTCCCGCCCGATCACACCACCGTCGCCGGCATGCGGATTTAATCCACAAACACCAATTCGACCATTTAATATTCCAAACAGTTTCAATGCCTGACCGGTCAGCTCAATATGCTCCTGAATCGTTTTCCGGGAAAGCGCGCCGGACACCTTTGAAATCGGAAGATGCCGCGTCACCAGCATAACCCGCAATCCGCCGCCCATGAGCATCATACCGAAATTCTTTGTGCTGGTCAGCTCCGCCAGCAGCTCGGTATGCCCGGGCATATCATATCCCGCCTTATGAAATCCTTCCTTGCAGATCGGCGCCGTCACCATGGCATCGATCGCGCCGGACCGGCAGTCGGAGACCGCCGCACAGATGGCTTCGTACGCCAGCCGCGATGCATCGGCCCGGACCTTCCCGGGATGCCACGCGGCTCGGACTCCGACATCATGAAATCGGATCTTTCGGGACACGGGAATTCCCAGCGCCCGGGCCTGCTCGCGAATGATCGCTTCCGAGCCATAGAAGACAAACTCCGCATAGGCCGGCCAGCGGCTTCGGCCTACGGCTTTGAGCGCAACCTCGGGCCCGATGCCGTTGATATCGCCGATACTGATTCCAATCCGACTCATGATCCGCACCCTTCTTCCGACTCGCTCAGCATTTTAAAAATCTGGCTGGGAACCGGCGGACATCCCGGTACAAAAATGCCGGCATCCTTCTGCTTACAGGTGCATTGCCCGATACAGAGCGTTCCGGGCGGCAGCTCCGCGTGACCTTTGCCGATAGCGACCCGAAGCGGCTCACCGGCAGGAATATAGTCGGCCAGACTTTCCCCGAAACGCCGAAGAAACATCAGCAGCGTCGACTGGCAGGCACTGCAGGAGTTACGGTCCAGCACCTCGATCCCAGGAAACTCAATGGTCAGGTTCTGCGGAGAAGCCGCAAATTCGGCCGCATGCGCTTCCCAGTCCGACGGGAACACAGCAATTTGATTCAGATCAATTATGCCGCAACCGTTGGTGGCGCCGATTCGAAGATGTGGTACGGATTCAGCGTTACGCCCCATAAGCCGACATGCAACCGCATCCGCGGCAAACGCATCACTTCCGGCCAACACCACATCCAGAGCCTTGGGGGTTCCGGCGCCGGGCCCGAGCCCCTCCATTCCAATGGATCCGTCGATCAGCACAAAATGGGGACGCAACACCGTCGCCATGTCGCCGATGGCTATATCGAGCGATTTATCGCTCGTGCCTTCAAGCTGAGGAAGCATATGCAGATCCACCTTGCTGCGGCGCCAGAGACAGCCTTTCATATTCTTGACCGAAAGAGTCACGCCCGTGTGCATATGGATCTTCATCACCGGAATGGAAACGACAAAATCAAAATCGAATACATCGGCACAAACCTTAAGCTCCTGAATCACTTTACCGAAAGGAACAGCAACCGGCACCGGCTTACGCACATCCATATCAATGAGGGGACAATCACGTTCAACAGCCATACGGGTCATCCCGCAACGTTCAAAGGCCTCCGGCGTTTTTACCCCGGCAATCGGACTCTCCCCGATCGCCACCTCCGCGCCGGCGGCACGAAAAACATCGATCGCGGCAGCAACCACCTCCGGATTGGTATTCACCCCGGAGCCGGGATCTGTCATCCGACCGACATTCGGTTTCAGCAGGACCCGCTTTCCACGAACCGGCGAAAGATCGAATGCCTGAAGGGCGGCCACGGCATTCCGGTAGGCATCCGGCCCATGCACAACGTGAACAACAGGATGCTGCGGATCGGGATTCAATGCATTGTCTTCGGTCATAAGGAAATCTCTATTCATGGAACTGAACGGAAAATGGTATCCGGCTTTCCGCCCGTTCGCAAAAGAAAAAAGGCCTCGCGCAATGCGAGGCCTTTTCAGTGATCTGTACCGATCGCTTAGACGAGCAGCAACTCGGCATAGCTCGGCAGCGGCCAGATGTCAGCCGGAACGATTGCTTCGAGCGCATCAACGGATGCACGGAGTTCGCCCATGGCAACCACTTCATCCTCAGTGCTTTCAGCCTTTTCGAGAGCAGTAATACCGGCAACCGTCTTCTCCAGCAGGCTGGACATTTCGGCCGTGATTCCGGCAACCGCGGGAACGGAGGAGTATTCGTTGATCGCCGTTACAACTGCAGGAATAATCATGCTCTTCGCGATATCGAGTGCAGTCGCAGCTTCGATACCGATCAGGGTTTCATAAACTTCCTCATAGATGTTGAAACGGGACTCCAGCTCTTCGTTGCTCAGTACACCATACTTGGCAAAGAGATCCTTGGCCTTCTGCGTCTGTAGCGCCGGAAGCGCATCCGGGGTCGTCACCATGTTCGGAAGACCGCGGGAAGCGGCTTCTTCCAGCCACGCGTCGGTGTAACCGTCGCCATTAAACAGGATACGCTTATGTTCCTTGATGATCTCAGCCAGTACGTCCTGCAGGGCGGCGTTGAATTCTTTTCCTTCCGCAACCGCAGATTCGAGCTTGGTGCAGACATAGTCAAAGGCTTCAGCAACGATCGTGTTAAGAACAACGTTCGCGCCGGCCGGGCTCTGGTTAGAACCAACCGCACGGAACTCAAAACGGTTACCGGTGAAGGCAAACGGAGAGGTACGGTTACGGTCGGTGTTTCCACGCGGAAGCTTCGGCAACAGATCAACGCCGAGAGCAATGAGTCCGCCATCCTTGGAAGACTTGGCGCCGCCGGCTTCAATCTGCTCAACGATGTCGGTGAGCTGGTCGCCGAGGAAGATGGAAACAACCGCCGGAGGTGCTTCGTTGGCACCAAGACGATGGTCGTTACCTGCCGTTGCTACAGAAGCACGCAACAGGTCAGCATGGGTATCAACCGCCTTCATCAGAGCAACGATGATGGTCATGAACTTGGCATTTTCATGCGGGTTGGAGCCCGGGCTCAGCCAGTTCTTCCCATCCGGTCCCATGATGGACCAGTTGTTATGCTTACCGGAACCGTTCACACCAGCGAAGGGCTTTTCGTGCAGCAGGCATACAAAGCCATGCTTTTCAGCGGTGGTACGCAGGGTTTCGAGCGTCAGCATATTGTGGTCGACCGAAATGTTCAGGGTCTGGAAGACCGGAGCGATTTCGAACTGGGCCGGGCACACTTCATTGTGACGGGTTTTGGCCGGAATGCTCAGCTTCCAAAGTTCCTTGTCAAGATCAGCCATGAAAGCAGCTACGCGCGGCTTGATGGCACCGAAATAGTGGTCATCGAGCTGCTGGTGCTTGGACGCCGGCTTGCCGAACAGGGTACGGCCGGTGCGTTGCAGGTCGGGACGGGCATCGTAGAGATCGGCGTCAATCAGGAAGTATTCCTGTTCAGAACCAAGAGTCGCCTTGGCCATGGTGTCGCCGCAATCGATTCCGAAGAGCTTGCCCAGACGAACGGTCTGCTCAGACAGCGCCTTCATGGAGCGCAGGAGCGGAGTCTTCTTGTCGAGGGCTTCGCCATTGTATCCGCAGAAAACGGTCGGGATACAGAGCGTAGCAGCGCCGGCGCCGTCATACTTGATGAATGCGGGGCTGGTCGGATCCCAACCGGTATAACCGCGGGCTTCGAAGGTGGCGCGCAGGCCGCCGGACGGGAAGGAGGAGGCATCGGGTTCGCCCTGAATGAGCTCTTCACCGGAGAAACCGGTAACAACACCGCCCTTGAAATCAGGGAAGATGAAGGAATCGTGCTTTTCGGCAGTAGCGCCGGTGAGCGGCTGGAACCAGTGCGTATAGTGCGTAGCGCCCTTTTCCATCGCCCATTCTTTCATGGCTTCAGCCACTTCGTCAGCAATGCTGGCGTCAAGTGCAGCGCCGGTATCGATCGTCTTTTTGAGCTTCTCGAAAGTCGGAGCCGACAGGCGGGCTTCCATGACCTTGAGGCTGAATACGTTTTCGCCAAAGGCTTCAATGTTATTCTTCATCTCTGTTCTCCTTTAATTGTTCAATTGCCCCCGTCGTACCGGCGACATTGCAACCTACTCAAACCAAAACCGGCCGCCTCATATGAGATAGCCGGACTTGATCAAATAAAACTGGCTTCATAAAACCGACAGGATCTGAGCACGTTTCATACCATCCACGTCTCCACGACATATCCATATACACGCCATTGTTTTACAAATATTTCCGAAAAAATCAATTTTCAAATACCCGACAAATATGTACCCCAGCCATCATGGCAGATACATATTTGAAGATAGGATCACTATCCAGCATCTCCATGCGCCTGCAGCTGATCAACGCGCTGCTCCAATGCCCGAATCTTTTCCTTCAGCTTGGGAAGCAGGATGGTATTGGCCACCGTCTTCTTAAACTGAAGGTGCGGCATGGCAGGAGATCCCATCACGAAATCCTTCGGTGCGACATCTTTCATGACCCCCGACTGGGCGCCGACAATGGCTCCGTCGCCCACCTCCAGATGACCGGCAAGCCCCGCCTGCCCCGCAAGAATGACGCGCGAGCCGATCGTGGTGCTTCCCGAAATGCCGGACTGACCGCACATCACGGAATGCTCACCGATGACCACGTTATGCGCAATCTGCACCAGATTATCGATTTTTGTACCTTTACCGATGCGGGTTTTACCAAAGCGGGCGCGGTCGATGGCAACATTGGCACCGATTTCAACATCATCACCGATAACGACGTTACCGATCTGGGGAATTTTTGTTCTTGACCCATCTTTCTGGACGGCATAGCCGAAACCGTCGGCCCCGACCACGGTTCCGTTGTGAATGATTACCCGGTCACCGATTTCCGTAAACTCGCGGGTGGATACCAGCGGATAAAGCAGGCAATTTTCACCAATAACCGTTTTATACCCAATGACGCAGTTAGCCTGAATCACGGTATTGGCTCCGATTTTCACTCCGGCCTCAATGGTACAGTTTGCACCGATCACCACGCCCTCGTCCAGACGGGCGGACTCATCAACACAGGCCGACGGATGTATTCCCGGCGCCGGTGCCGGAACCGGCTCATAAAACAACTCGGCCGCCACGGCAAAAGCCTGGTCAGAATTTTCAACCCGAACCAACGCACATTTCGTAGCGCGATCAAAATCGGCAGGGACAATCACGGCGGAAGCCTTGGTAGAGGTAACCAACGGGGCATACTTGGGATTGGCAAGAAAACTCAGATCTCCTGCTTCCGCCTCTTTCAGGCCGGCCACACCGCTGATTTCGAGTTCAGCATCCCCCTCAATAACCCCGCCGAGGCGTTCTGCAATATCAGCAAGATTCATCTTATTCTTCTTCCTCGAGATTCAGCCCGGTGGTGTCTGCTTCGAGTCCGGTCTTACGTCCTTCATTGAGAACCTCCAGCACGCCCGCGGTAATGTCGAATTTAGGAGCGGCAAATAGAATCACATCCGTACCAATACGGCTCTGTGCCGAGCGGTCAACCACCGCGGCAAAGCTTTTCATCTTGGCATAGTTGATGACTGTTTCGTGAATTTCGTCAAAAATCTTTTTAGTCATGCGCTGATTCTGGGACTCAATCTGCTCCATGCGGAGTTTTTCAAAGTCGGCCATTTCCTGCTCTTTTTTCTGAAGCGCAACCAGATTTTCTTCCAGCAGATCCCGCTTGTTGGCACGGATCTCTTCAGAAAGATTTTCGTCGCGGGAGTCGGCACGGAGCTCTTCGATCTTGCCCTTGAGGGTTTCGACTTCGGCCTCCATCTCATCTCGCTCCAATTTAATATCGTCCGCCTGCTGCCGGATCTGATCCTGAGCAAGCTGGGTCTTATAAAAGCGCTTGAACACTTCCTGTATGTCAATAAAAGCGATTTCGTCGGCAGCTCGAACTCCGCCGGCCATCAGGAACAGGGCAACCATCACAACAGGGAAAAACGATTTCATCTCCACAATCCTTTCTTTCGAATAGTCCGGCAGATTACCCAAATGGCGATAGGCATACAAACAAATCGTACGGATTTCCGGTATTTCCGGAGCGGCTTACAACCCGAAAAACGAAGGTTTATTTTTTGACATATTTTTTTGAACTTTTTTCACGGGAATGGTCAAAAGGGTTGAATCAACATTCAACCACATGAAAGCATGCTTCCCCCGCGGAAGCGCTTAGCGGCGCATGGCTCCCCCTTGTCATGCGCCGTTTTTTGGATCCGGCCAAACTGAAGCGGCATGCAGGCCGAAAACCTACATAACCCGGGCGCCCTGCCCGGCAGCAATGATCGCCACAACCAGCACCACCGCGAGAATACCCAGCACAAGGCCGGCAATCTTGATCCAGCTGAAGGGACGATCCCCCTGCACCTCGCCGGTCCGGCCGTTCACAAGGAACTGATAGGTTTTATCCTTAAAACGGTATGCGCAGACATAAACCGGCAAAAGGAGATGCTTAAAGGAAATATTGTCATACTGCGTGCTGACCCGGGTAATACGCTGCTCATCGCCGCCGATATCCCGTTCAACCAGTTGCCGGATCCGTTGATCCGCCACGACCTTGGCCTGCTCAAATCCCTCTTCCAGATTCACCTGATACTTTTCAGCCACGAATCCGCTGAGATAACTCTTATCAAAAGGGACCAGATTCGAGAGATCCCACGGCTCCAGCGCATCAACCCGTTTCCGAGACAGGGTCCGGGATGCAACCAGCAGGATATCATCAAAGGCTTCGCGCACATGACCGGATGCAAATGACCAGCGAATCTTGCGTACCTGCCGGGTTTTGCTCACGCTTTTGCCGTTCTCCATGGTCGTGTAGTGCTCGGTCACATAATAATAGTCGCCGCGCTGACCAATATAGGAGGAGTAAGTATCCGTGTCATACGTCCAGTACGGAATGTATACCCCCTTGAAATGATCAAAACTGAGCGACGCCTTTTTCAGGTCATTCGGCGCAAACCACCGCTTTGAGACCCACGCCTTAAACGATGCGAGCGCCTGATTCTGATCCAGATGAAACGGCAGCAGGGACCGCGGCTGAATCACCGACTCATCCTTGGCCTGCTCCACGACCAGCGGCGTGCTGCAGTATGGGCAGGATGCAGCCGTCACGCCGGGATCCAGCGTACAGCTGGCGCCGCAGGATTCGCACCGCACAAAATGGGCGACAATCTGGTCAGACTCATCCGACTTCTGACTGAGATACGCATGAAAATCGAGCTCCTCGATCGCATCATCGATCTGCGGGATTTCATTATCAGCGCCGCAATACTGGCAGACCAGCCGTGACGTTCCCGGTTGATATTTCAGGTCGGCACCACAACCCGTACAGGCAAAGGAATCCGTCGTGGAGATCACTTCCTCTTCCATGATCAGACCCCCGGGATTGCAGGCGGAACACTACCAAAAACGGATGACAGCTCCGGAAGCTGTGCGCCGGCAGTCCACGCGGCCATGCCCTCGCGCCAGAACAGGGTTTCCGGCCCGATCTGCCGCTGCATCGCCATCTGCTTCAGCGCGTTCGCATCAAACGGCCCGGACTGCTGTCCATTGATCGCCGCGAAATAGGTCAGTGCCGGCGGAATCGGCGGAGGCGCAGCCTGAAGCGGCGGCGGAGCCGACGGGGCGGCGGCAGACGGAGGCGTCATGGCCTGCGCCATCTGGTTGGCCATTGCAAAACCCATGCCCATACCCATTCCGGCGCCGGCCGTACCCGACGGATTTGACGCGGCGCTTTCCATCGCCTTCGCCGCCTTCAGCTTCGTGAGCTTATCCAGATCCACGGCATCGAGGCGGCTGAGCTCGAAGATTTCCTTTTTCACCTCTTCGGGCATCGAGACATTTTCAATCAGGAACTTGGTCAGCTCGATACCATACTGCTCAAACTCGGGCGCCATCTGCTCCTGAACCAGTGCCGAGAGCTCGTTGAGCTTGGCGGCAAAGGCCTCGACCGGGAAACCGGCCTCGCCGACGGCGTCGGTAAAACGCGTGACGATCATGGAGCGCAGCTGGTTTCCAATCTCTTCGGTGGTAAAGTGTCCGTCCGTTCCGACGATTTCGCGGATAAAGCAGGCGGCATCCTTCACGCGGATGACATAGCTGCCGAACGACCGCAGCTCAAGCATGCCGAAACGGGGATCGGAAAGCGTAATCGGATTCTTGGTGCCCCACTTCTGGTCCGTCAGGTTGCGGGTGCTGACAAAATAGACTTCCGCCTTGAACGGACTGTTGAATCCATGCGCCCAGCCCTTGAGTGTTGCAAGAATCGGCAGGTTTTCCGTGGTCAGCGTCACTGCTGTCCAAAACAGCAAATAGGTTAGGTTTGACCTGCTGATTTCTCTCGGGGAAAGAGTCTTTGATCGCTGTTTTTCAAA
>JAFGVP010000112.1 GCA_016937945.1 Pontiellaceae bacterium
GACAACCTTTAATAGCATTCAAATCTCCATGGCGGCTTTTATGAGGTTGAAATCTGCCGATCACGCGGACTCCGTAAGATTGCGGGGTGTATTCCCCCACACAAAGATGCATTGACACCCCGCTACGGAAAGGGGCATTCTCTTGACCATATTTTAGATTTTGCGTTTTACGCAGTTTGTTCCTACTGAAAATCGCCAGTTTTAAGCAACGGAGCAAATGTGTTGGAACGCGCCCACTCGGGCGCGGCTCCGGCATGTTTCCGTTGCGGGCGTCTGGCGATGCCTCAGTAGGAAATAATGCGTCAGGAGACCGCGCCCCCTTTCTTTTTTGGGGGTGCATAACATAGGGGGATTAGATGAGAGCAGGATTTGTTGCAGTGTCTATTACACTGCTATCGATAATGTCTGCGGAAGCCGTTTCCAAGCTGACCGATAGTGGTTCAATGTTTCCAATCATCACTTCGGTCTACGAATTGGAGACTTTGTTCGTAAATCAGCAAAATGCGCTACTTCCCGTCAGCCCTCCCTCAGAAGAGGTGTACGTCGACTCCTATGATTGCGTTCTGCCAGTGGACTGGAAAAGGTTCCCAAAAGAGTTCACGCAGCAAATGTATGCAGAGATGGATAAAAACGGCCATCCGATTTATTTCGTAACAATATTCGAAGATCCAATTACGCGCGAAACCGTCTTTCTGAATGCCTACGGAACAGAGGTCTTCCGGTTGGAAGCCGAGCCTGGGTATGATCCCTTTGCTTGGCAGAAGACGACGTTTCAAGTTGAGGACGTTTCCGAGCTGAGTGAATGGACGCAATGGATCTTCGATCCGGCGCATATCGCCTCCACTTTTGCACTGACGCCAGAATCCGTCTATGCCGACTACGAAGCCTCCCTACAGCAGGAGTTGACGTCCCAGACGCTTTCGCTGGAGTCCATGAGCATGATGATGTCGTTGCCTGCCGTGGTGACGAACATCCAGCTGGCCATCGGAAGCACCGGCAACGGCACGGTCGAGATTGAGGTTGGCTGGCCCGTTGATTTCACCAACCGGCTGGAAATTTATGCCGCCACGGATCTGATTGTAGGAGATTGGCAGTATGCACTTACCAATATCAGCACAATCGGCTCTTCCAGCTACGTATGGGAGGATACGAACACCAATCTGACGCAACGCATGTACGCGGCTGGAAATATGGATATCGATACCGATGACGATGGCATTCCAGATGCGCGGGAAAAATACATTTTCAAAACCGATCCCAATCTGGCCGATACGGATGGCGACGGGGTCAACGATGGCGTTGAAATCGCCAACGGCACTGATCCGCTACAGGCGGACAGCGATGGGGATGGCTTACATGACGGAATCGAGGACGCACTTGCGGCATCCGTGCAAACGAACGGAAGCGGTGGCGTATTGGTTGTCGTGCCGGGCACCGGTTGGTACCACGCCATCGATCCCGATCTGGAACTGGTTTATCTGGGGGGCGAGTAAATGAAACGCATTGTCCACATTCTGCCGCTGTTGGTGTGTGTTGGCGGAATAGGAATTATCGTGGTTGCCATAAAGGAATCGCGCGAGGAGCAGCAAAAGGCTGCATTTGTGGAGAAAGCTGTCCCGCAGGAAGCCGCTGCCCCCGATGCTAAAACCTATGCCCCGCAGGATCGCAAGCTCGTGCAACAGGTTTTCGACAACCCTCAAATGATGGATGATGCATCACCGCAAGCCGCAGCGATCTCTTCTTCGGTTGAGCGACCAGGAAATCCTAGCACCCTTTCTTCCTCGATGAACAATGCATCCATGCACATGGAAAGACCATCCGAAACCATCACGGTGCCGCCGAAGAATCTTGAAAGCTTCGCCTCGCTTAGGACGGATGCCGTTCGCAATCCCGAATCCCAGCAAAACCAGGCGACGGCTGAGGAAATCATGAAGATGCGTCAAAGGCGCGTCGAGCGGTTGGCCACACTGGGCGAACAGTAAAGAATATTTCAGGCAAACAGAATTTGTAGATGGGGTTGATGAATGAAGAAATCAAGGGTTTCAAAACGATTTGGATGGATGTTTTTTGGCTTGCTGCTTGTCGGCCAAGCCGGTGTTAATGCGCAGATTCCTGTGCCGGGAGGCGATCCGGAGCCGCAGGTTCTCGTGGGGATACTCCCCGGTGATGTGTCTGTAGACAATACGGGGGCTGCGTCATACAACCTGTCTTTGACGGTTCCGCCCGGCACGTCGGGGGTAGAGCCATTGCTTGGCATCTCCTACAACAGCCGGGCTGGAAATGGAGCTTTGGGGGTTGGGTTTTCACTCAGCGGCATCTCGTCCGTTGCGCGTATGGCACCGATGAGGGAGTACGAGGGTTTCTCCGGAGGGGTCGAATTCAACGATGACGACCGTTTGGTGCTGGATGGCCAGCGATTGCTGTTGGTCTCCACCAATGCGGCTTCGTATGGGACAGATGGGTCGGAATACCGTACGGAAATAGAAAGTTTTCAGCGCGTGGTTTTGCACGGGGGCGTGAACACATCCAATGCCTGGTTCGAAGTGCGCACGAAATCCGGACTGATCTACGAGTACGGGAAAACAGCGGATTCCTTCGTCGAGCCTTCGAACCGGGTGCATGCTCTTGCGTGGGCAGTCAGCCGCATTTCCGATACGGCAGGCAACTATATGAATTTCATCTACGATGAAGACACCGCTAACGGGGAACATTTGCTGTCTCGAATTGAATATACCGGCAACACCAACTCGTCACCTTCTCTGGTTCCCTACAACACGGCGGATTTCGTGTACACCAACAGACCGGATGTGCGCTACCGCTATCATGAAGGTGCGCAGTTCAATACCACTAAGAGGCTTTCGAAGATCGAGTTCCGCGTGGAAGGTGAACTCTCCCATGAATATCGCTTCGAATATGTTCAGGGGGAAACCGGTCTGAGCCAATTGCACTCCATTCAGGAATTCTTTGCAAACGGTGACTCGGTCCCTGCTACGGTGTTCGAATGGACCGATGCCGATGGCACTCCCGGCTTTGCGGCCAATTCGGGTTACGAGCCTCCAGTCGAAATCACCGGAACGGATGGAGAGGACAAGGGAGTTCGGTTCATGGATCTCAATGGTGATGGACTGATCGACTTGGTTTACCACAACGGAACCACGGGCGGCGCATATCTCAACTCCGGAAATGGTTGGATTTCGGCTGCGGCATATGCCCCGCCGTTTGGCATCGCCGATCCCGGAAACAAGGATCGAATCTCCTTCTCTGATGTCAATGGCGATGGTCTGCCCGACATGTTCTACAACCATCTGGATGGCACGACAACCAACAGCGGAGCCTATCTCAACACAGGTAGCGGATGGGCAACGAACTCTTCCCCGGAGTTTGTTCCGCCCATGCCTGTTTCATACGAAGGCGAAGAGTATACCGGCGTGGAACTGGTCGATTTCAACTCTGATGGAATCCCGGATCTTTATTACCACAGGTTCCGCAACTATGTGCTTGAGCATGGGAAATGGCTGGGAGCAACGAATGGTTGGCTGCAAACAACACTGTATTCCGAGTTTCAGGTTCAAAACGACGGGGGAACAGATGGTGGATCGCGCTTCCTCGATGTAGACGGAAATCGGAGCCTTGACGAGCTTTATGCAGGAGCGCAATGGTTTTCATTTTGTCGTCCGGCCAACCCGTTTGGTGGAGGAAGTATTACAATTGGAGGGGCATATAATCCTCCCTATGACTTTATTGATGATTCCGATAAGAGCACCGGCGTTCACCTTGTGGATGTGAACGGGGACGGGCTTCCCGATTTCCTTTATCATCGCAAGCTTGCAAACGGGACGGTTGAGAAAGGGGCTTTCCTGAATACCGGCACGGGCTGGGCTACGAGCTCCAACACGAACTTTGTTCCGCCGATCATCCTGAAACAGGACAACGCTGCAGCAAAAGGGGTACTTTTCATCGACGTGAACGGAGACGGGCTCGTCGACATTGTTCGCAACAACTCAAGCATCGCGGATGCATGGATCAATACGGGGACGGGTTGGCTACAGGACAACAGCTATGCTCCTCCGCAAGCCATTGTAGCCAGTGACGGCAAAGACAAGGGAACCCGGTTTGTGGATGTGAACGGGGATGGTCTTCTTGATCTTGTTTCCCGCAGCGGTTCGAGCCAAGGGGCATGGATCAACCAGAGCCGCCCGCCCATGCTGAAAAAGGTCATCGTCGGCCAACGCGAAGGAGGAGCCTACGCAACGGCAACCGAGATTTACTACAGTCCGCTTACCGACACGAACGTCTACACCAAGGGTTCCGGTGCGCAATTCCCGTCATACGATATTCAGGGACCGATGCTGGTGGTCTCCGAAATGGCCAAGGAGGATGGACTGGGTGGCAAATACTGGTCGATGTATACCTACGCCAACGGACGAAATCACCGCGACCGTGGTTTCCTTGGTTTCCAAATATTTGAATCGTACGATCCCCAGACAAAAATTTCGCAGATCGACTATCTTGCGCAGGATTTCCCGTTGACGGGTGTGCCGCTGAAAACCGAGACACGCTATATCCCAGATCCCTCGGGCAATCCAGATGGCCAATTGCTCAAGGAGGTGGAAAACAATTGGCTCTACCATCTGGTCTGGACCGGCGAATACATGACCTACTATTCCTATTTCCACTATGCCGTGAAATCCACCGAACGGAAGTGGGAACTGGGCAACACAAACGACGTGGTCTCTTCCGTTACCACCTACAACTGGTTTGATGGGCAGGATACTTCCGGCGACGTACCCAACCTGGTGCAGTACACCAACAGTTTCCCGATTGAAATCTGGTATGGCGACATCTCCAAGATCAGCATCGACTATGGCGATGGAAACAAGCAGATCACGGAAAGCTCCTGGCTGGCCGATTCTTCCAATTGGCTGCTTGGCCGCTTGTGGCAATCCACCAACACATTCATCAGTGGTACAAACCAGTCGGTTCGCACCGCGTCGTTCGACTATTACAATGGAACGGGCCTGTTGGCGCTGGAGGTCACCGAGCCGAACAGCGGGAAATGGCTGCAGACCGACTACGACTACGATGCATTCGGCAACATTACCAACAAAACCGTTTCCGGGGCGGATATTTCCACACGCAGTCCACAACAAACAAAATACGACTCCAAGGGGCGCTTTGTGGTGGAATCGAAGAACGCCTTGGATCACAAGGAAACGATGGTTGCCGACCCGGTAACCGGTTTGCTGGAATCCCGTACGGGACCGAATGGTCTTCCCACCTCATGGAGATACGATTCACTGGGCCGACCGAAATTGGAAACCCGCGCGGACAATACCACGACCACAACCACCTATGCATGGGAAACCGGGGTGACGGTCAGTACTCCGCTGGAACCCGGAGGATCGAATGTCACGGTAGCTGCGGCATGGTCGGTTTCAACGCAATCCAGCGGCACCGCGCCGACGAAGGCCTACTTCGACCGGCAGGGCCGTGAAATCAGAACCGTGACGGAAGCGCCCGACGGACGGCTTGTATATCAGGATGTAGGGCGCAACAGCCTGGGGCAGACCGTCAGCGCCAGCGACCCCTATTTTTCGGGAGACTCACCAAATTTCGGGTTTACCCAGTATGACGAGCTCGGAAGATTGAAACTCGTCATCACGCCGGACGGAACCCAAACCGCCTATGGCTATCAGGGATTGGTCTCAAGTATCACCAACAACTATGGGGCACAGGATGGAGCTGACAACTCCAAGGATCAGGTAACGACCACCTACAAGAACGCCAAGGGCGAGGTGCTCAAGGTGGTCGACAATCTTGGATACAAAATTCAGTACCAATACGATGCCGCCGGAAACCTTGTAAAAACCATTGACGAAGCGAACAACGAAGTCGTCATGGAATACGATATTCGGGGCAACAAGATCCGGCAGGATGATCCCGATATGGGCGAGTGGTTCTATGGCTACAATGCCCTCGGCCAACTGGTGGCGCAAACCAACGCCAACAGCCAGGTCACCAGCATGGAGTACGACCTGCTGGGCCGCATGACCAAGCGGATATCGCCCGAGGGAACCGCCCAGTGGTTCTATGATGGGGATAGTGAGGGTTGCTGGCTCGGAGCCATGCGCCGCGAGGAAATGAGCGATGCTACGGGAACCAACCTCGTGTATCGCCGCACCCATGCATATGACGCGCTGGGTCGGCCTCTGCTCAGCCTCTACAGTGTGGACAATAAGTGGTACTACACCTGCAACGAGTACGACGGATACAGCCGGGTGAAATCCACGCACCGTTTCTGGCGGCCCAAGGAGTTGCAAGGCCCGGAGCACAATCTCGACCATCGCTGGAACTCGTTCGCTAGCATCAATACATACAACGAACGGGGTATTGTCACCAAGGTGGAAGACGGTTCCGGTCACGTCTGGTGGGAAATGGACGCTGCCGACTTTGACGCGAAAGGTCACCGGCTCGAATACACGTTGGGAAATGACATCGTTACCTCCCAAACCTTCGATCCAGACAGCGGACGACTGGAGACCATCCAACTCTCCAACATGTCCAATGGATTGCACAACTATGGCTTCGAGTTCGACCGGCTGGGTAATCTCACGCAACGCTCGCTGGCTCGTACCTTGCAGACGACGCGAAGCGAGGACTTCACCTACGACAAGCTCAACCGGCTGGAATCCTCAACGGTTGGCTCGACCGTCTCGTCAGCTAGTTATGATGCCATCGGAAACATCCAGACCAAGACCGGGGTATCCGGGACCTATCAATACGGAGGCGGAAGCGCCGGACCGCACGGAGTTTCTTCCGCCGACGGCGTAACCTATACCTATGACAACTGCGGGAACATGCTGGGTAGATACATGGGAGGAACCAACATCAGTTCCACGGCGTGGACCTCCTTCAACAAACCCTCGACCATGTACAACATACACGATGGCTCGGAGTTCACTTACGATGCCAACCAAAACCGGATGATCCAGATCGGCTTCGAGGATGGTGCTGGAACCAAGAAGCTTTACCTTGACGGTTTCGAGCAGGAGGAAACGCTCACCGGCGGAAACCAATACGACCGCCCAAACTGGCAGTGGTCGCTCAAGGAAACCCGCGTTTTTGTTTCCACGCCCTCCGGCGTTGTCGGCGTCCACATACAGGATGCCTACGAGAACGTGGAACGTCGATATTTCCACTATGACCATCTAGGATCGGTTGTTGCCGTCAGCGGCGAAGGCTCCGGCGGCAATGCGTCGTTGATTGCCGAATATTCCTACGACTCATGGGGAAAACGAAGGGATGCCTCGACTTGGCAGGCGGCATCAGTCGATACCTCATCGCTGAAGACCGACAGGGGCTTTACCGGCCACGAAATGCTCGATAATATCGGGCTAGTCCACATGAACGGGCGCATCTATGATCCCCATTTAGGACGGTTCCTTTCCGCGGACCCAATAGTGCAGGCCCCCGGTGATCTGCAAAGCTACAACCGCTATTCATACGTCCGGAACAATCCGCTAACCTATACCGACCCATCCGGTTACTCCTGGTTGAGCAAACAATGGAAAAGGGTTCGCAATGCAGTCAGCGACGCATGGAACGACATTGTCGAGTTTCATGAAAAGTATTGGGAAGCCATTGTCGTCACCGTAATAGCGGTTGCTGTTACAATTCTCACGGCAGGGCTTGCTGCTCCGGCAGTAGGAGGCATCGTGTCCGGTGTATGGGGCAGCGTCATAACCGGGGCGATAGCCGGGGCGGCAGGTGGTTTTGCCGCTGGCTTTAGCGGGACGTTGTTATACGGAGGCAGTTTATCAGACGCCTTTGAGAATGGCTTAACAGGAGCCCTATGGGGAGGTGTCTCCGGAGCTATTGCCGGAGGTATCGGATACTACGCGAAGCTTTATGATTGGACGGCCAAAGCCAAAGCCCTTGCGCATGGATTGCGTGGCGGAGTTGTTTCCCTGGCCAAAGGCGACTCCGTGGAAGCTGGATTTCTTTCCGGTGCGGGGGGAGGTTTCTTTCAGGGTACGGGAGCAGCAGCACTGATTGGAGCGTCTCTTGTTGGTGGCACTGCATCAGTAATTGCTGGAGGCAAATTTGCTTCTGGTGCAATAACTGCGGCATTCGCGGTTATTGCGGCAGGAATTGGAGCGCGGTTTGCTGCACAGCTTGAGCCACAAGGGGCAAGAGGTCCGTATCCCACCTCATATCCAAATGATGATAGCCTTGTCGATTACTTGAAAGCAGGATGGCGGAAAATTTCTACATGGTGGGCGGGAGATCCTCCGCCAGAGCAAGCTTGGAATCCAACAGGACGTGCCACCGTGTGGAAGGGCGGTAAGTTTGGAGGATATGTACTTGCAGGAGGTGAGGCAGGTAGAGTGACGTTGAAGTTCGACAATGGTTACCTGCAAGATTATGGATATGTAGGTGGGGGAGTAGGATTGGGAGGCTTTGCGTGTGGGGCAGATATGTGTGGTGTTGTGTACGGGGTGTATGAACCTTCCGACTATGCAGGCTATTTTATCAATATTGATTTAAGCGCAGGTGGTGGAGGATCATTTTCGTACTGGCAATCCGTTGGTGGAGTCTCCGGTGGTATGGCCTCCCCGGGGATCTCTGGTGCGTTTCAGGGATACTGGACTATTGGAAAACCCTACAAAGCACCATAAGGGAGAAAAATAGTCATGATAAAGTTTTTCATCGGTTTCTGGGGGTTGTTTCTGGCCAATGTTTTGTACATTATTGTGATGTATCGCAATCAAAAGCATGGCTTAAAATGGAATTGTAGTTTTTACGGGTGGACGATATTTCCCGACCTCAAGAAATTGAGGGGTATCATGAAGTCAAGAAATCATGAGGGATATTTTTTATGCTTTGTTTTGCTGGAGCTCATTATCATCAGCGTGAGTATTTACATGCTGTTTTCGGGAATTTTTAACGAGGGTGGTTTTTAAGCAACGAGATATTAGAGTCATAGATGAGATATCTCCGGCAGGAGCAGTTGAGGGATGATATGAAGATGAACATAAAGAATTTACTTATAAGCGCGATGCTTGTTTTATCCTTAAGTGGCTGTGCAACAAAGACAGTCCAGTTGACTTCAAGCGTCGGAGGCGCATATCGGGGAAAGAGTATCACCTACGCTGTGCATGAAACACCGGACTTCTCTGCCATGACTGCCGACAAGGCCATGTTTGGCGGGATTGGTGGAGTGGCGATGGTTAGTAAGGGGAACAAGATTATTCGGGAAAATGATGTGGCCGACCCGGCGATAGCCATTGCAAGTTCTCTAATCAGGGATCTTGCCGTGCGGTATAATTTGGTCGTGATGCCTCCCAGACAAAAAACCGATTCAAAGAAACCTGCTGAACTTGCCAAAGAGTATGGCTATGCTGATTTGGTATTGGATGTTCAGACCTTCAACTGGGGATTTTCATACCTACCCATGGATTGGGACAGCTACCGAATTCTCTATTTTTCCAGACTCAAGTTGATCGATACCAACACTGCTAAGGTGATCGCCTCCGGAGCTTTCAAGTACGATTCGAAAGACCGCGGATTTACGCCTTCCTACGGCCAACTCACCAACAACAAGGCTGAGGGACTTAAGATGGGACTCAAGAAGGCAGAGACCGCGTGCATACAAGATTACCGAGACCGGATTTTCTAAGTCCGTGCCCGTTGAAGACATGGCTTCTGATGATTTCCGCCAATGTTTTGGAATGGCGATTGGATATGCAATTCCCGGTAATGCAGGTATTGAATATGCGATTCAATGGGGGAATCACATTCCGGGACCAGGAGAACCTGACCCTGCTTTTGGGGGAATAGGTGGGCCCTATAACGGAAGACCGTCTGAGGATTGGGGACAATACCCATAACCACAAAGAAGGAAACTGCCATGAAATGCATGATCTATATATTTGTTCTCCTAGTATCGGCATGCGTGTCTACTGAAAGAAGTTCATCGCATGCCATAGACCCAGGGCTGTACGTTCCTTTAGATGCGGGAAGTGCGGAATATATAAAGGTAGACCGCGACTCGATTGTTTTCCGAATTCTCGGGGGCGATGGTGCATTAATAACTAGACAATGCGATTACACTGTGTGGCCCGACAAAACAATTGTACCTCGAACACTGGCATCTTCCGAATATTTTACAGGCATTGGAATTTATGATTGGAAGCAAACCGAAAATGGCATTTTGCGCATCAATATACGTACAAAAGAACAAATCTTGTTTGTTCGGAAATATGATCGTGTGAACAAGTGAGTTGGGCACAAATAGACGGTAAGGGCGGTTCCATCGGAGGGCATTCTAAAGCCATGATCAGGAGGGTGTTTTTATGAGCATACGAAGGTTGCTCCAAGAGGCCGTTGACCAGCTCAAAGACGACGGGGTTAAGACGATTGA
Source organism: Pontiellaceae bacterium (assembly GCA_016937945.1). Taxonomy (GTDB): domain Bacteria; phylum Verrucomicrobiota; class Kiritimatiellia; order Kiritimatiellales; family Pontiellaceae; genus Pontiella. The sequence goes on from JAFGVP010000112.1 coordinate 10,424, forward strand.
AATTGAGAGCCTTGAACTGTGGCTTGCATCAGTAGGTGACAAGGCCGAGGAGAGCAATCAGCAGACTCGCGAATTTGTCCATCAATCCAATCTTGCCAAATTCCACGCAAACTCCGAAGCCAACCTGTCTCAGTATCGGGCGAACTGTGAGACCTCCCTTGAACTGTTCCGCTCGGTTATCCGAATTTCGGAATTCGCGATCCGGTGGGTTATCATCGTGAGTGGATCTGGGTGCATTGCCTTGCTGGGATTGATCGGAAGCATTTGGGCGACTCCCGGCAGTGCTGATTACATCCGAGTCATGCTGTCCACGTTATGCTGGTTTGGTGGAGCAACCTTTCTTTCACTCATATCGGCGGGATTCCTCTACTTTGCGCAATCCCTCTATCACAAATCATTTGACGAGGAAGTCGCTGGCAAGGATCAGAAAGGAAGGTTACGAAAGTTCGGCCATGTGCTTCGGACTATTACGGTCATTCTTGCTTTCTCTGCCGTCGGATGTCTTGCGGTCGGTAGCATAAGCTTGGCCGCAAAACTGGCGAAACAACTTGCTGCCCCGTCGATGGTTAAAGAAAACAAGGATGTTTCGAATAAAATCCAGTCAACGCCGGTTGGCGACAAGGATGGAGAAACTATAAACGAACTGTTGCAACAAGCATGTGCTGGTTTATGGGAAATGGGACCAAGCTGATCGATGTATGCGGACTGTTAGCTAGCTTATGTGAAAACAGGGGAGAAGTAAGCGCTTGAGGCGAATAGCACGATAGGTCGAGGTTGCTGGGGTTGTTTGTGTGTTGGCTGCGTAAATATCGTGGTATAAGTGATATGTGCTTCTATTGATTGTGTTTTTCAAGTCAAGGGGTGCAAGGGAAAACCCCATAAAAGAGGCGCACACACGGCGATTTTCCTGAAAACCGCCCTACAGTAGCCGGGTTTGAGATAAATCAGTGCCGAATCTAGGGTGTTTGCAGTCCGTGTGTTGATTCCCGTATCTTCGTTAACAACGTGGTTCCATTGCATTGCGTCATTGACATGGTTGAGATTGATTCTTGGAAATGGGTGTAGCCACCTTGCTAGCCATCCGTATCAACCAAATCATGCACCTGGGCACAGTAATGGAACGGCAGTAATCAACGCTGCCATATCACGCCATAATTGAACAAATCTATCGGGCCTCCTCGATCAGCAGGTCATTGGCGGAGAGCAGGATGCTGCCGTCGGGACATTGGCCGTGTGTGTACTTCAGGCATCGGGCCCACAGGGTTCTGCGGCAGTTCTGGTCGCGCCAGAAGCCCAGAAGGATTTGGGAGGAGTTTTCGATGCTGCCGGAATTCTTTGCCGAAAACGGCGAGGGACATTCAAAAAGGCCGCGCTCCTTGTTCTCTGGCCGGGATACCTGCGTGGTAAGGATGCCGACCTTGCCTGTCGCACTGACGTAGGCCTTGAAAGCCTCGACGTTCGTCGTGGTTGATTCGTAGCTCGAACCCTGTCCCGTCATCAGTCCGATGTAGTCAACGGCCACGACGTGGATTGTGCGGCTGGTTACGCGCTCAAGCAGTTCGACGCGCTCGGCGATCTTTTCGACGGTCAGGGAGGACTCCTTCTGGATGAAGACATTCTCGATGCCGGGCGGTCGCAATCGCTTGCGCTGTTCCAAGGCTTTTTCCACCGAATCGACCGAACAGCGGTTTTCCATTGCGGCGTAGCGAATCGCCAGCGTTTCCCGCGAAAGCTCAAGATCAAAGATTGCATAGTTCAGTCGGCGGATATGGTACGGCAGGTTGTGGAGCAGGCGTGTCTTTCCGATGCCGGTATTCGCCATCAGGGTGAGCAGGTCCCCTTGGCGTATCTGGATCGGCAGGGAGGGGAGCCACTCGCCCAGGTTGCATGCAACGGTGGAAATCCCGGCGTTGGCACGGGCAACGATCCCGTCCCAAATGTCACCCGGTCGTCCCAATAGTTCAGGCTCGACCCCGTTGGGCAGGATGGGTGTTGCGGTGATTGCGTCGGTCATGAACAGCGTGGCGGCATCCTTGCCATGCACCTGTAGATAGTCCGCGAAATCGTGTCCCTTGAACTCCGGGTGGGCATTGATGAAGTCGTCCGGCATGTTCACGATCTGCACCTGCGCGGCTACACCGCGAAGCGAGTCGAGGACGGCCTTGCGCCACTTCTCGCCGCCTTGGTCGGCATCGGGCATGACGATGACCTTCTGGCCGCGCAGAAGCCCGGCGTAGCGAGATACCCAGTTTCCCGAGCCCAATGGATTCGTGGTCCCGATGTAGCCGCATTCTATCAATGCGTCGGCGGTCTTCTCGCCTTCGGCAAGAACAATGTAGTCCCCGGTGTTGCCGTGGATTCGGTCGAGGTTGTAGAGTGTCCTGACCTCTGCCGGAAGGGTTGGCCTGCCCATGTACTCCTGAAAACAGTCCTTTCGCCCGTCCGCATAGTCCACCCGCTTGACCTTGTACAGCTCCTTGCCGTCCTTGTCCCGATACACATGCTCGTTCCGCTTGACGACCGGAATCTTGGGCTTGGGAGCTGGCGACCCGGACGGCTTCGGGGCGGGCTTGGGTTTAACCTCCGGCTCTCCAAGGTTGAACCGTTCCATGATGCGGAGACGGGCTTGTGCATTGCCGATTCGCTCGTGCTTCTCCACGAAGGCGAAGATGTCACCCGATCCGCATTGGGTGTGGCACGTCCAGCCCTGACCGTCCGAGTGGACGCTGAAGGCGGTTTTGTTGGTGCCGCCATGCAGGGGGCAGGCGCAGCGGCCCTTGGCAAGCTGGATTCCGTAGTGGTCCAGCAGGCGGGGCATGTCGACGAATTGCTTGATTTCAGAGTAGTCCATTAGAGCGTGATGATTGGTTTGGGTTGGTATGCGTCCGCAGTCTTGGTGGTTCGCGGGTTGTTCGCGGCATTGGAAAGCCAGTTTCCTAGAAATCGAGGCATGCCCTGTGCGGTTTTGCGCTTGGAGGGATTGTCCTTGATCCATTGCAGGGCAAGCCTGACCTGGGCTTCGACGTCCAGCGTATTGTATGTCTCCGACCACTCGGTGAGTTTTTGCTCGGTGAGCAACCATTGCCTCGCAGGACCCGTGCAAGGAAATACAAGGACGGCCTCGCCTTCCTGCGTCGAGTCGCCATGCGGCTTGGCGCAAGAGGTATTCTCTCCTCTAATCTTCTCTTCTCTATCTACTCTTCTCTTATCGGTTTCGTCTGGGTTGGCCATGGGTTCGCCTTGGGTTTGCTTCGGGTTGTCCTTGGGATACCCATGGGTTTTTGGAGGCTTGTTCATGCGGGGTCTTCCGCCGTTCCGCCCATTATGCCAACTTGCAATAAGCGAAGCGTTTGCCTCGTCCCAGTCATGGGCAATGATTTCATCGGATTCGATCTCGATGAAACCTGCTTCCAGCATGGCCCTCTCGAATGCATCTGCATCCTGCGGCGCCTTGCAGATGGCCTTGAGCATGGCCATGTTGGTTCGTTGAAGCCTATGGGTCTTCCGGTTCTGGCAGTGCGCCCATAGGCGGATGACGTACAAAGGTGCGGCGGTATCGTTCAGAAGGTCGCACAGGAGGCAGGTTTTCCAGTGGTCGAGGAAATCGGGCTGCACGATCATTCCGCACCCCCGATCAAGCCGCGTTTCCACTTGTTCGCAAGAATGGATGCGTTCTTCGAGGCGATGCGTCGTGCAACCAAGATCCTCACGGCGTCCTCCAAGGCGGTGTTGGCTGGATCGATCGCCCATATTCGAGCCAGCCATTTCAGCGAGACGCGACCTGCTTGAAGGATGTAGTTGCAGTGGTCGAAGCAGTTTTTGCATAGTCCTTCAAGGGGGGTGCCGCAAGCGACGTCGAGAACGCCGGGGTTGAATGCCTTGCCGCAACGGGGGCGGGTCGGTAGTTCGGGGTCTTGAAAGCCTTGAACGCATTTGCAACCATTGTGGTTGCCGTTGATCGAGGGGGCCCCGCCCGCCAGCGGGGTTTCCTGTTTTCCGGACATTACGCCACCCCTCCTTCCCGCCGTGCAAGGCTGCCCTGATCGACAACGTCCCTGTTTCCGACAAGGGCTGCGATTTCGGCCAGATCATACCGGACGGTGCGCGGGGTGATTCGGATGGGGGTGATTTTTCCTGCCTTTTCCCACCTCTTGAGCGATCCCGGATGGACGCCGAAGATTTTCGCCGCTCCCTTGCGGTCAATGGTTTGGGGTGGAGCCTGTTCCTTCGGCTCCTTGATTGCCCGCATCACCCTCGCCTTGTCGGCTTCCGACAGCTCGCTGATAACGAGCGTTTTTCCTGCATCTGTAATCTGCACGGTTGGTTCTCCATGCGACACGCAAAGGGTGGGTTCAGTCACGAACCCTTGAACCGCGATGCGCTTCCGTCGCACGGAAAAACCTATGGGTAGGGCGGGGGCGGGCCGTTTTTCCCGTTTTCCCCCGCAGGTTGAACGGTTGCCGGGAGTGTGGACGTGTCCTTTGCGGACCGCCTCATGGGGACGCAGGTTGGAACAGGAAAAAAACTACTTTTTCCCTTTGGGATTTATTTTTCCCGCTTTTCCCCGCGCCCGTTTTTCCCTTCGGTCCTTCCGTTCGTTGCTGAGGCAGGTTTCCAGCCTCGATGGACTCAGCGTTTTGGGGAATGCGCTGCAAGGTGAAACGATGTCGTTTCGAAATCGGTCGGGGTAGGCGGCTGGATACTCCCTTTTCGGGATGCCGGAGTGCAGGTAGTCCTTGGCGATTCGAAGTTGTATGTCGGGCGGTATGTTGCTCGGGCGTCCTCTTCGGACGGGTGGTTTTTCCCTCGCCGCCGCTTCAATGGAGCGCCTTGATTCTTCGATGTCGCCGAGGGTTGCGCCCGCGCCGCCGGTCTGCCGGGTCATGGTGTTGAAAAGTTCAAGGCTTATGTGTTCCAGCAACGATACCACCTCTTCCAACCGGTCCTTGAATGCGGAAACGATAAAGGGACGTTCATCTCCCGTGCTGCTTGATAGGTGGCCCCTCAACTGCGCCAGTGATTGGAGCGACAGGGAAAGCTCATCGTGCCATCGCTTCGAGTCGGTGGAGTGGATTCGCGCCCACTGCATGAACGGTTTTAGATTCGTTCCGGTTTGGGTAACGATGTTCGATAGGCCGCCAATATCCTCAAGTTCATCGTTGATCTGAATGGCTTTTCGCTTGGCGGTGGCGAGTTGCTCCACGACGTCGGGATCGGCCAGCCGAACCGTGTACCGGTGCAATCGTTCGGCTTCGATTTCCAAGGCAGTGTAAAGCTGGGTGAAGATGTGCTTGGTCAATTTGTTCACGCCTTCCCCTCCAGAATTTCGGAGCGAACCGATTTCCAGTTCTTGGCGGTCATGGCTTCGATTTTTTCGCGTATCCAGTCCGGTACTTGCCGGGAGGCGGGCTTGGGTTCTTCGATGGATAGGACCTGGGCGGTCTTGACGGCGGTTTCTTCGTTGACGTGAAGATAGTGCGCCGTCATGGCGGGATTGCTGTGGCCCACGTTACCTTGGATCAAGGCTTGCGGGGTTCCGCGTTCGGCATGCAGTGAAACGTAGGTGTGCCGCAGGCTGTGGAAGCCGACTTCAACTACGGCCCTTTTTCCGGTGTGCTCCTTCTTGTATCCGGTAATGCTGTGCTTGCAGGGAACCAGCCTGAAGCCCGTGCCTTCCTTGTGGATCTGAATCCCGCAGTTGGTGAAGTGCGTTTGGATAGCGCTTGTGATGTCCGACCGTCTTGTCGGTGTGCCCGAGTCGTTCCGGTAGGTGTATAGTTCGGCATGGCGGGGAAGGACATAGCCTTTCCGTTCGGTCCGGGGAGTCATGGCCAAAACCTCGAAGAGGGCGGCGGGAATCCCGATCAGGACGGGCTTACCCTTCTTGGCGGTCTTGTTGGGAATGCGCTTGATCAACCCCCGGTCTAAATCCACTTCGCCCCATTTGAGGGTGCAGCAATCGCCAAGGCGCAAGCCTGTGAACGTGCCGAGGGAAAGCAGGATTTGCAGGTCGCCCGTTGCCTTGGTCAGGATATCCCTTAGTTCGGCAATCGTCAGCTCCCGGCGGCTTTGGGTTGTCAGGGTCTTCCGGCGCACCTTGTCGAACGGGTTTTCCTTTAGTCCGGCATCTTGTTCGAGTACGCGGAAAAACAGCCGTAGAAAGCCCGTGTGCTTGTTGTAGGTGTTCGCGCTTGTTCCGCCGTTCAGGCTCTTGGCGTATTCGGCGGCGATTTGCGGCGTCACGTTCCTCATGTCCTTGACGGCAGGGGCGTTTTCTTTCATCCATGTGGTGAATGCCGTCCAGTATGCGGCGTAAAACCGCAAGGTGTCTTCCCCCGAGTCGGGACGGTCTGCGCTGTCCAGATAGGCTTCCCATGCCATTGAGAGGGGAATAAGCGCGGCGGCCTCCTCCATGGCCTCTTCCGTGTTGGCTTTGGCTTGGGATAGTGCGGCGGTGAGCGCTTCCAGTTGATCTTCCCGCTTTCCTGCACGCAGGGGGGCGGTGAGTCGCTTCCGTTCTGCTTCGGCTTCCCGGAGGTCCGTTATCGGCTTTCCGTCCTTGCCGGTCAGTGCATGCCGCTTGCGCTTGCCGTTCAGGGTGTATTGAAGCCAGAATGTCCCCGCTGTCTTGGAATCGGAACGTATCTCCTTGCCGCTCTTGGTTCGCTTGTAGAGTCTGCCCGTGCCGCGAGCGGCTCTTGTGGCCTTGGCCTTCTTGGTGGTTTTTATGCTCATTGTGCCCTTGTGTTTTGGTATGTTCCGAAACGTGCCAGCGAAGGGGAGTATACGCAAGTTAAAACCACATTAAGCCACAGTACTTTCGTTGAAACACCCATGGGAAAAGGTTTAAAACATGTAATAAAACAGATTCCTAATCTGTAGGTCGGAGGTTCGAACCCTCTCCGGGGCACCACTTCTTCTTCATAATAAAGGGTTTGTGGATAGAGATGTGATCCGCTAGTGAAACCGATGCTCACTTTTTATGCACCTAATGCACCTTTTTACACCTGTGGGTGCACTGAATTTTCACCAGTGGAACGGCTCATCAGCTGGGCGATCTCTTCTTTCCATCCGCCTCGGCTCCCCATCAAATACGGGGACGAAGGCGATCTCTGACCGCTACGATAGCAGTTGGATAAAACAAGGAGATCGCCATGTCCGAAAGAAAGATAGACCTCGTCGATCCGGGGTTCAGGATCCATTCAGTGACCGGCATCAGCGGGATCAGATGCAACGACCAGCAGGCTGGCACCGGGGCGGGGATGGTCGTGTTGTCGGGGAACGTGTAGTCGAGTGCTCCGGTTGTTCCTGCAATCATTGTGTTGGTCGAGAGTCCATAGTGTATGCGGAAGTCGGCGTTGTTGGTTGTTCCGATGAGCAACAGTCGGCCATCCGGCGCAAGGTGTAGTCCTCCGCATTGCTGATTTTTCATCCCGATATATCGACCGCATTCGTTCCGGTGTTGCACAACTCGATAAACTCTTCGTCTACGGTGTTGTCTGAACCATTGTATAGAAACTCATTAATCACTATTTCGGCATTTGCCGGAATTCAAGAAAAGAGAACACCTACTGAAATCATTGCAACAAGGTTTCTGATGTATTTGCCAACGATCGTAATTGTTGCCAGCCTAAACATGGAACCGCCTGATGGATTTATTAGACGTTTGAGTCTTCTATTAAATGAAAGATGAATCCAGCGTAGAGTAAGAGAAAAGCTTTTACAGCGGGTTTTGTGCAGCGAACAATGACTATTTCCGGTAAAATCGAGCGCAATGCCAAAGGTGAATCTTGACGAACTCCTGCGATCCGTGAATGCTGTCATCTATTGATGAATAAGATGTTTGTAACCAATGCAATGAGGTGACGAAATGAAAACTTTGATTGTTTATTCCAGCAAGACGGGCAACACCCGCAAGCTGGCGCAAGCTCTCCATCTGGCGCTTTCCGATGCAGAGTTGTGCCGGGTGGAAATGGCGCCGAATCCGGAACCGTATGACCTGATCCTGCTTGGGTTTTGGATTGAAAACGCGGTCGCTGATGAGAAGATGAAGCATTATATGGAGCGACTCCACGGCAAGAAGGTCGGATTGTTTGCTACACTGGGGGCTTATCCCGATTCCAAGCACGCAGCTGAGAGCCTGCGTGCCACTGCCTCCTTGATTCCCGATTGCGATATTGCCGGACATTTCATCTGTCAGGGAGCCATTGATCCTGAGCTGATCGAGTGGATGAACACCCTTCCTAAGGATCATGGTTACGGTCCAACTGAAACCAGAAAGAAGCTTTGGGATGACGCCGGCGGGCATCCGAATGATGAGGACCTCAAGGCAGCGTGCGAATGGGCGGAGGGCCTTGTTGAAAAAGAGACGGTTTAAATGATAAGTTAAAGGCCGCATTAAGCGGTTAACATAAAACGCCTTCGACCCCGTATGTGGCTGAGACCCTCAGCGCCCGTTCTGATCCCGGACGGGCTTTTTGATTTGGGCGTGTTAATACTTGGGGTTGTAATATTGATAAAATCTTGAGTTGTCTTTTTCTAAAATAGCCAAAGCCCGGTGCGACAAGGAAATGTACAAGCGGCGAAACGAGGTAGAGCGCTTATTCCGCCGGTGGCAAGGATTCCGTCGGATCTTCTCCCGCTTAGAGAAACTCGACGTAATGTTCTGAGCCTTCATTCACTTTGCGCTGGCGGTGGATATGCTCCCGTTTTGTTAACAGGACCTAGTGCGCCCGGCAGAGCGCATCCACTTGAGGGTGAAAGTCCCTTAACTGGATTCAGAGATCGCCTGCATGTGGCGGTTCACAAAGAACAACGGGATCACGGAAGGGTTCCATACGAGGATGGAAGAGATCCAGCGCCGTGCGTATGGGTTTTAGAATTTTACGAATTATCGGTTGAGGGTAATCGTAATGTGTGGTTAATGAAAATTCGCCCTCGCCCCCTTCTTTGGTGGAGAGCCAGGAATTGAGGTGACTGGCTAGCAGAAAAAGAAAACCCCCGCCAGCATTGACTGAAGCGGGGGTTTAAGATGGTGGCTGAGGAGGGACTTGAACCCACGACACGCGGATTATGATTCCGCTGCTCTGCCGACTGAGCTACTCAGCCTTTGTTTAAAAAGGAGCGGAAAAGATAGTTAAACCCCTGTGGCTTGGCAAGGCGAATATTTCACCTTTTTTTGATATCACCTTTTCAATGCTCTGATCATTTGTTTTCTGCCGTTTTATCAACGTTTCCGGCCCCTTGGAACAAGTCCGGATATTTTTGCGGGGCCTCAAATACCTTGGTGAAATGACGGAGCAGGCGGGCACCGTGATAGCCGTCGATGTGTCGGTGATCAAACGTAAAGCCAATCTTTACGCGGCGCTGAACCACGATCGCTCCGCCAACGACGACGGCGGATTCGAAGGGTTTCCCAACTGCGGCAAGGAAGGCCGTACGCGCTACGGGTGTCAGCGGCGTAAATGCGCTTTGCAGGCCGAGTGCGCCGATATTGGTGATGATCACCGACCCAAAGCGGTCCGGTTGCATCCCGGGGGATTTAGTGGCGAGATTCAGCGTATACTTGAAAAAGTCATTCACCAGAAACAATGGAGCGGCAAGAAACATGGGGATTTTGCCGAGCATTCGGTCGAGTGCATGAAACTCCGGATCGTCGCCTTGCCGCAACCGCGTAATCTCGCTGTCGCAGACGTCGGCGATCTCATGAATGGAGAGCCGGTCGATGTTGTGGATGGAAAAGCCACTGAGGTCTGCACCTTTTTTGTGCTTAAGCAGGGTGCTGATAAAAGCCGATACTTCCTTGCGCCGGTAGAGTCGTCCGCGAAGGATCACGCTGTTCAGATCGGGGTGCCGAACAAAACTGTCGCCGATGATCTTTGCAACGTAATGCGTCAGGCTTAAAGGTCGATCCTTCTGAAATTCCTTCAGGAACTGCTCCGCCGGCTCAATGTTCAGTTCTATTTCTGCATAGGTCTGGGGATCGCGCGGGTGTCGCCAGTTGCCGAGAGAAATCTTTCGGAATGCGGTCAGTGCCAACGGTCCGTTTGTTTCGATATGTTTCATGGTTATCAGACTATATGTAAGTCATCATTTCCCGCAAATTGATTTGCCGTTATTATGCCGCGTGGCGGGCCCGCAGATTCTTTTTAAAGCGCTCCCGGCGCCAGCGGGTGAATTCGTCGGAATAGAGGCGCATTGCCAGCTGATGGAATCCTTCGCGCAGTTCGGTGGCAGTCATTTTTTGCGGGCGGAAGTTGAGATCGAACAAGGTGCATTTTTTCCAGTTGGTCGGTTCTATCAGTTGCCCGGATTTTTTCAGACGCTCATAAAGGGCGGTTCCCGGGAACGGCGTGAGAATGGTTATCTGAACCTCATAGAGTTCCGTCTCCCGGACAAAGTCAAAGATCTGGTCAAACACATCCGTGGTCTGTCCGTCGAGTCCTGTGATGAAACAGCCGTTGACTGTGATTCCATGGGACTGGATTGTGTGAATGGCGCGGCGGTAATCCGCATAGTGGTTCAGCTTCCAGTTTGTGCGCTGTTCGAGATGATTCAGCGATGATTCGGTCGGACTTTCAAACCCGATCAATACCTGAGCGCAGCCGGACTCCCGCATCAGGCTCAGGAGTTCCGGGTCATCTGCAACCGATAGATCGGTTTCGGTAAACCACTTGATCTTGCGTTGCCGGAGCTCTTTCAGCAGGGCTTTCCAGTAGGCTTTGTTGATGAAGCTATTATCGTCGGCAAACTCGATGAAAGGATGCGGCCAGATCTCACAGATCCGATCGATCTCGGCCAGCACCTTCTCCATCGGTTTTTGTTTGTAATGCGACGTAATCAGGTTAGAGCCGGCACAGAATTCGCACTGATGCGGACATCCGCGGCTGGTCTGTACGGTAAGCCGGTTATATTTTGATATATCGAGCAGTTCATAGGCCGGCATTGGAGCATCAGCCAGATCGAACTCCAATTTGCGGGCATCATAAATCAGCCTGAGCCGACCGTTTTCGGCATCATCCAGAATGTTGAGCCAGACGGGTTCACCTTCGCCCAGCACGATGGCCGTAGCATACTTGCGGGCTTCATGCGGCAGCGCCGTAACGTGCGGACCTCCCAGAATAACCGGAATGCCCATGGCCCGATATCGCATGGCCAGCTCGTACGCTTCGTTGATCTGAGCGCTGTAACTCGATATGGCCACAAGATCAAACGGTTCGGGTGTTTCGTTTTCTGCGGACAAGTCCGGCACTTCAATATATCGACATTCATGATGTGACGGTGTCAGTCCGGCCAGCGTTAACAGTCCAAGACTCGGCAGTGACGCAATCTGCCGACTGCGCTCAACAAAGCCGGGCAGTGTGAGTCCAAGTTCAAGCAGTTCCGTGTCGCAGGCACGAATGCCGCTCATGGCGATGAATCCTATTTTCATAATTGCACCAACCTTTCCATGGTAAAAATAATCGACAGGATGACAGCCCCTGCCGGGATAAAGAACAGATGACGAAATGCGGGCCGAAAGGCGCTTGCGTAGCAGATCAAGGGCATCATGACGCTTCCGATAACCATCAGTATGGATGCCGCCGAGGAACGAACGCCCAGTGACAGTGCGGTCAGGCCGAGTCCCAGATTCAGGAATCCGATTCCGAAGAAGGCAATGTGACCCAGCCGGATCATCCGGCGCGGCCAGGATGTGTAGCCGCCGAGCCAGTCAGAGCGATAAAAGAAGAGCCCGGGAACGGCACCGGAAAGCGCACCGCACAGGAACCCGATCCATACTGCGAGAATGTTCATCATGCCGGCACCGCCTTTCTTTGCGCGTCTGCCAGTGAAATCAGGGCAAAAGAAGCCAATCCTCCAGCCACACCGCCGAAGTGCGTGGCCGCAACGGGGGCGCCGACGGAGCCCAGATGCAGGAAAGCAAACAGGACCTGTCCCGTAAGCAGCTCGAACAGGCTCTTGCCGATTATGATGGCCAAGCACATCCATCCGGTGCGACGGAGTCCGTGATCCGCAGAAAATGCAAGCTCAAGTCCGCTGACCGCCATCAGGCCGTGAGCGATTCCGGAAAGTCCGCAAAGTCCGCCATTCAGGGACGAGAAGGCCAGCGAGGCGATCAGGCTGCCGAAGGTGCAGCCGGCCGCGATCGCTCCGCGGCGGGTGAACGACATTCTGCCGAGGCCATGATACAGATAGAGAAATGCGGAGGAATCCAGCAGCAGGTGATAGAGGCTGACGTGAACAAATGGAAACGTGACCGCCCGCCACCATTCGCCGGCAATCCACGCTTCGGGCCGGAAAATGAGCGGATCACAAACACGCCCGAAGAGCAGGGGACTGTTTACCGCTAGCAGTATGATCGTGAAGACCCATAGTTCCGGCGGAAGATTTTTCAGATGGTTTGTGATCTGTTTCATGTTGCTGTCCAATTTAGGCTGCGAGCTTTTTGCGGCGGTTCAGCCAGGCCATGAGGCCGATAAAGAGCGGACCGACCGGACCTGTTCCGATGCCCGGGGCCCGTTGATTGTTGAAGGTTCCGCCGTTGTCGGAACGGTAACTGCGCGACGGCTGTGATGCCCGTTGCGTTTGCGCCAGCCGCTCGCGCTGGACCCGGCCATGATTGCGTCGCTGAATCCCTTCGTTTTCGAGGGCTTCGTCGTTCAGTACGATCATGGCGGTATAATCGGTCACAAGAGAATACTCGGTTCCGAGATCAACGACCCTGCGGCGCAGGGAGTCATTTTCGCCCTCCTCGCGAATCACCTGCATCGTTTCGTCTATTTTAGAAAGCGCCCACAGCCGTTCGATTTCCGGATTATCCGTATCCACTTAAGGAAGCATCGTCGTGCAGTTCCAGACCCGTTCCGTGCCGGATATCTTAGCTTTCAGCTTCAGGTTAACCTCTCCGGCTCCGTGATAGCGCCCGAAGGCCACAAGCTGCTGGCCCATGAATAGATTGCCCGGTGAGGCCGGCGTGAGGTCATAGACTTTTTCGCAGCTGAACTGAAGCTGTACGTCATGCATGCATTGATGCATTACCTTGATCTTTGCCTGCAGCAGGCGTCCGACAATGTCGTCCGAACCTGAAATGTTCATAGCAAATCCGCCGGAATCCTTCGCCAATCGTTCCATCAACGGCTGGTTGGCGCTGTTGCCCATCACAAAGGTAAAGAGGCGGATGTCATATTCCCTGAGCAGTTCAAGAAAGGCTTTGTGCTCCGTCGGCCCCACATTGCAGACCCCGTCGGTGACGAGAATAATTCCCGACGTGCGATCGTCATCCAGGCTGCGATATGCCTTTTTCAGCCCGGCGAACAGTGCTGTGCCTCCGCCGGCCTGAATCTGGCGAATATTGGTAATCCACTGCTGTACGTTTTCCGGCGAGGCCTGCACATAACCACGTGTCAGTTCCTGTGCATGGTCATTAAAGGTGATCAGCTTGAAGCGATCGTTCGGCGTCATTTTTCCAAGCACCTGTTCAACACCTTTGGCCAGCGACTGAATCTTGCCGCCGGACATGCTTCCGGAGGTGTCCAGCAGGAAGATCCAGTCGGAGCCTTCCTGAATCGGCGCCAGCGATGCCGCCGGCGTCACGACGGCCATGAAGGTGCCCGGTTCCTGTGCGGATTCGCGGTAGGGAATGATTTCAACGCGGGCCGGCACGGAATCATCAAGGCGATAGTAGAATACAATATCGCGTGAGAGGGTTGCGCCGCCTTCGTTCTGTTCCAGCACGGCAGTGCACACATCGTTTGATTGTGCAATCCGGGCCAGTTGGTCATATCCGGGCATGCGCACATCCGCCACTGGAAAAGCCGACTTCAGGGTCAGGTTGAATGAAAACTGTTCATGGACCTGGTCATCGGTCTCCCAGAAGGCAATCCGTTCTTCATCCACGCCGCCGTCCGCCAGCGGATAGACATAACGACCAATGTTTAGATCAATCTCCATGGGCTGGTAATAGGCGTCGGGTCTGACGCGCGCAATGGAGACCTTGCCGTCATCCGGTCCGGGAATCAGAAGGGAGAGAATCAGGTTAATCGAGCGGTCGCCCGCAATGATGCCCAATTCAAACGCCGGAGTTTCAAGCCGGAGCGGGAGGCTGTTTTTTCCGGTGCCCAGCTGATTCCCGGCCGGACCATTAATCCATTTGTATAGAAAGATATTCCCCAGCTTGTCGGTCACTTCGCTGCCCTTGCTGGGCGGTGCCAACATGACCACCCTGCCCAGATTCGCCAGCTCGTGTTCCTGCAGGTAGTAGCGGAGGACGATGCCGCCCATGGAGTGCGTGACGAAATGGACGATTTCATCGTTTTCGATCTGCGGGGTCAGTTCATCAAAAATCTGCGGAGCCAGCTCTTCGATCGATGCAGCGGTGGACGGGTAATCGACGTTGATCACGCGATATCCATCCCCCCTCAGTTCATCAGCTATTCTGTTCATTGCCTTGCTCGATCGAACCAGACCGTGCAGCAGGACAACGGTTTCTCTCCGGGAGGACTCCGATGAATCATCGTGCGCCGACTGAGCCCGCACGGAGCAGATAATCAGACTGAGGATCAGGATGGTGATCAGGATTTTCACGCAAACTGTACCATTTTCTGAATAGAGTAGAGGTCGAGCTTTCCGGTTCCCAGGATCGGTATTTCCGGAATACTGAAGAAGTTGGCGATACGCGGAATCCATAGATTCGGAAGCCCGATGGCGCGTAGCTTTGCAATCAGCTCCGCGGGGTCGCCGGCCTGAGCCGTGTAACAGACAGCCAGCTGTTCGCCCTTGGCTGCATCGTCAATGCTGACCACGGCTACGCACGGCGAGTCCGTGCCGGCGGCCTGCTGCAGGGCATCCTCGATGGCGCCGTGCGGAACCATTTCTCCGCCGATCTTGCTGAAGCGCGAAATGCGTCCGGTAATGAAAACATATCCGTGTTTATCCATGCGGGCCATGTCGCCGGTATTGTACCAGCCATCCTGCAGCACTTCGGCCGTCTTTTCCGGCTGATTCAGATAGCCCTGCATCACATTGGGGCCCTTGATGAGCATCAGCCCCTCTTCGCCGTCGTTCAGCGCGATGCGGGTCTCCGGATCGACAATGCGTACGGCAGTACCCGGCAACGGCTGTCCGGCGCTGCCGGCTCGATAGCTGTTTTTAAGACTGAGCAGAGCCACTGGTGAGAGTTCGGTGCATCCGTAGCCTTCGAGCGGACGGATATCAAACTGCTCCTCAAAACGATCGGCCAACTCCGGACGAAGCTTTTCGCCGCCCGTAATGATATGTTTCAGGCTGGCAAAATCCTCCGATTTTGCCTTGCGCATATATCCCTGCAGGAAAGTCGGAGTGGAGAGCAGGGCCGTCAGTTTTTCTTCCCGGATCAGACGGATTACGCGTTCGGTCTGCAGCGGATTCGGATGATAGGCCACGCGGATGCCCTTGAGCAGCGGCCACCACATCAGCCCCAGATATCCGAATGCATGGAAGAGCGGAAGAATGGCACACATGGAATCTCTGGGACTGAAGTGCTGGACCGCCTGAGTGCCATCCACATTGGACAGGATGTTGGCATGGCTGAGCATGACGCCCTTGGGTGCACCGGTGGTGCCGGAAGAGAATATAATGGTTGCGATATCATCCGGCTGTGGTTCTCGGTTTCCTGCCAGATGTTTCGGCGATCCAAAGAGGGCCGCGCATATGGCCCGCAGGCGCTCAATATGTCCAAGGTTCTTGAGTTCGTCCTCGATGTAGAGCCAGCGCACCGGCAGATCCGGTTTCTGTATCTTCTGCATGAAGCGGCGCGATGTGAGAACATATTTAATGCGGGCCTGCTTTGTTGCCGATGACAGCGCCTCCGACGATGCCGTCCAATTCAGGTTTATACTGGTTTTTCCTGAAAGGGTGACGGCCAGGTTGGCCAGAACACCGCCCAGCGAGGTCGGCATGTAGATGCCGATATTCTTCTGGTTGGAAATATTCGGCTTGATGCGATTGGCCAGCGCGACGCTTCCGGTCAGAAGCTTGCCATAGCTGGCTTTGTTGCCCAGCGTATCCGATGCGATCGGACGGAACCAGCGGCGACGTGCCTGATGGATAAAACAATGCGGAAGCGTGTTGCCCGGAAGCCGGCTTTTTTCGGAGGCATATTCAGCCCCAAGCTCGGCAATCACGCGACGGGCTTCATCGGCTCCGGTGCAGGACGGCAGTGGTGCACCGAAGCGGACAGATACAGGATAGCGCAGTTTGAACGGAAATTTGAGCCCGGGGCGGCCCTTGTAAAAGCTGAAGATACTGCCCCAGATGTTTCCGATATGCGCCGGAATGATCGGACAGTTACTGTTGCGGGCAATTTTTTCGAAACCTTTGTTAAACTGCATCAGGTTTCCGTTGCGCGTCAGCTTGCCTTCCGGAAAAACGGCCACGATGGCGCCGTCTTCCATGGCCTGGCGGGCCTCTTTCAGCGAATTGGCCAGTGCACGCGGACCATCGGAGGTATGGATTGGAATACAGTCGGTGAGGGTAAATATGGGCTTTGCCCACTTCCATGTTTTGAATACGTCGCGAGACATGACGAACCGGACGGGACGCGATGTGGCCGCCTGCAGCAGCAGAGCGTCGGCATAGGCGGTGTGGTTGCAGATCAGCAGGGCTCCGCCTTCACGCGGTAGGTTTTCCGTTCCGCTGAAGCGTACTTTATATAAACGTTTGACCAGTCGACTCAGGCAGAAACGAACCAGCGAACTGGAAAGCTTACGGCAGGCGATGGCCGCCGGCACCAATGCCAGAAGGGCCGTAGCAAATACGCAGTGGCGCGCATTGAAGTGAAAGACCTTGGTCATCAGAGCAAAGAGACCGGAGGCGGCAATCATGGCGGTAAAGCTTAGGAATCCGGATGCACCGAACACTTCGCCGCGTCGTTCGGCAGGAATCCGATGCTGAAGAAATGCATTCAGCGGGACTAGGTAGATGCCGCAGCAGACGCCAAGAATGACGATCCAGCCGGCAATCCATGCCGGATGAGCAGCGAAAGCCAGAGCCGTTGCAGCGAAAGCGATGCCGATTGCACCGACGGGAATCAGTCCGACTTCAATCGTGTGACGGGACATTTTCCCCGACAAGAGGGCGCCTAGACCGATGCCGACGGCCGCGAGAGGGAATAGAATCGGGCTGCGATCCAGCGATAGATTCAAGGCCTGTTGCCCGTAGATGATGAGCGTCTGCTGAAAGAGTGCGGACACCGCCCCGAACAGCACGAGTCCAAGAACGGCAAGCCGGGCCCAAGTGTCTTCTTTAAGATTGCGGACAGCACGTATGACGTCGGGAATAATAAGAACCGACGACTTTTTAGTAGTTCCGGCGGCTTTCACATGGGCAATGCGATAGGCGGCCAAAGTCCCGATTACAGCAAAGACGGTGCAGAGAGCAATCACCCATAACGCACTGTAGCCCAGATAGCCGATCAGCAGCGCCGGCGTTGCCGTGCCCAGAATGATCGCTGCATAGGTCGAGGCGGTAAGAAATCCATTGGCTCTGGAGAGTTCCGGCGCCTCAACCAACTCGGGAACGATACCGCGCTTAGACGGACCGAACAGGGCGCTCTGCGCGCAGAGCAGAAAGAGCAACGCATAAAGCGGCAGTGAAGCTCCGGACAACACGCTGGGAATGGCGAGAACCAGCAGGGCGATTTCCAGCCATTTTGTCACGATGATAACGGTGCGTTTGCTGATTCGATCGGCCAGTGTCCCTGCGGCATTTGAGAAGAGAAGGAAAGGGAGGACAAACAGAATAGAGCAGGTGGCTATGACTGTCTCTTTCTGAGTTTCTCCCATAAGATTTACGAGACCGATGATTGCGGTCATCTTGAAGGCGTTATCATTGAAGGCGCCCGTAAACTGACTGACGTTTAGCCATTTAAATGTTTTTTTCATGGTTCCGCTCCTGATGCTGTTCTTCGTACGAAACCCTTATTGCATAGGGTATGCCATTGGTGGTTGCGCTCGCGTAACATGCTTATTGTTAATTAATTGTAAAAGTAATGCTGTTTTGCCGCGGATAATTGAATGGACATTTAATGAATGGCGTGCCTACATAATATGAATGAACAGTGCATTCTTTATGATGATCGCGGAGGCGGCATTCAGTAATCCGTTTTCCGACCGACGAGTGGAAGTGGATCGAAGAATTGTCGGGGCCCGAGAGGGCGCGGGCTGGCACGAAATGCTTGCCCCCTTGCTGGGGCAGCTTGAGAAGCGCATTGACGAGTTTGTGGCGGCGAATGCCGTGATCATTGATCCGGATGGTGATGAAGAAACCCGTGCCATCGGGGTCAGCATCCTGTTTCATGTTTTTCACCGCTACATGCTGCAATTTGATCAGCTGATCGAAGAGCAGATCGAGGCCGGCGAGGATTCTTGTCGCGCACCCTTTGCTGCTGCCTGCCTGGAGGATCTGGTGTCATTCGGGTTCGACCGAAAAGAGTCCTGTCGATACGTGGCCATTTTTTATCAGGTCCGGCGCGCCTACTTTTTTATCTCGAAGGAGCTTGTCGGAGACAGTCCCTGTATGAAGCGACTGCGCGCCCGACTCTGGGACAATATATTCACCCATGATATCGGATGGTATGAACGGAGCTTATGGAACCGCATGGAAGATTTTTCCACCTTGCTGCTCGGAGAGACCGGGACCGGCAAGGGTGCGGCAGCGGCCGCCATCGGGCGCTCCGGATTTATTCCATTTAATCCGCATACGCAGAAGTTTGAGGAAAGTTTTACGCGGGCATTCGTAAGCATCAACCTGTCTCAATATCCCGAATCGCTGATTGAATCCGAACTGTTCGGTCACCGAAAGGGGGCCTTTACCGGGGCCATTGAGAGGCATGAAGGAGTTTTTTCACGCTGCAGTCCATATGGGGCCATTTTCCTGGATGAAATCGGAGACGTCAGCATTCCTGTTCAGATCAAACTGCTTCAGGTACTGCAGGAGCGCACCTTTTCGCCGGTCGGCAGTCATGACAAGGTCCGATTTGCCGGCCGTGTGATTGCTGCAACCAATAAGTCGTTGGATATCTTGCGGCATGAGGGAAAGTTTCGGGATGATTTTTATTACCGGCTATGCTCGGACCTGATCACGGTTCCGCCGTTGCGTGCGCGCATTCTGGAGGATGGCGGAGAGCTGGAATCACTGGTAACGCATATTACACACAGAATCTGCGGTGGCCCGGTGAAAATACCCGTGCTGAAGATTCTGAAGGAGCAGGTGGGTAGGTGCTATGCGTGGCCCGGAAATGTCCGGGAACTCGAACAGGCCATTCGGCGGATCATGCTGACCGGATCGTATGCCGGCGATACCGCTTTGGATCCTGAAAAAGAGGACTCCGTCGAGCGAGTCATGACGTCGGGAACGCTCAGCGCAAGAGAGCTCGTGGAAAAATACTGCTGCGAACTGTATGAACGGTTCGGCAATTATGGAGAGGTTGCCCGGAGGACCGGGCTGGATTGGCGTACCGTAAAAAAGAATGTACAGAACAAATAGCAATCGGATGCATCTGCACGAAAAAAGCCCGCCGAAAATGACGGGCTTTTTCTAGCTTGGAAGCCGTACGGCTTACGCACCGCCGAGCTGGAAGCGGACGTAACGCTTAACGGTCAGCGTATCGCCGATTTCCTTGCCCTTGGCTTCAACGAGCTCCGTGATGGAGGTCTTGTCTTCCTTAACGAAGCCCTGCTCAACAAAGCAGATCTGCGCGAAGAATTTGTTGATTTTTCCAACGAGGATATTATCGATGATATTTGCCGGCTTGCCTTCGAGCTGCTTGCGGGCGATATCCTTTTCCTCTTCGATCAGGTCCGCAGGAACTTCATCGCGGGTCAGGTACTGCGGAGCTGCGGCTGCAACGTGCAGGGTAAGATCCTTGGAGAGCTCCTGGAATACCGGATTGTTGATGCTTTCAGCCTTTTCGCAACCGACCTCAACGAGAACGCCGACTTTGCCGCCCATGTGAATGTAGGAGGTAATTGCGCCGGTGCCTTCAACCGCCCACTTCACGTTGCGACGGAACTGAATTTTTTCGCCGATCGATGCCATCTGGTCTTCAACCTTCTGATTGACGCCTTCAGCCATCTGGTCGGTTTCGAAGTTCAGTGCTTCCTGACGAAGTTCTTCAACAAAAGCCTGAAAGGCTTCGTTGCGGGTAACGAAGTCGGTTTCACAGTTAATTTCGATCAGAGCACCCTGCTGGGCGTCGTCTGAAATATTAGCTGCAATCATGCCCTCATTGGCTTCCTTGCTTGCGCGCTTGGTAGCAATGGCTGCGCCCTTTTCGCGAAGAATCTTAACTGCGGCATCAAAGTCGCCGCCAGTTTCTTCCAGAGCCTTTTTGCAGTCATTGATGCCCATGCTGGTGGCATCGCGGAGTTCCTTGATCATGCTTGTGGTAATGGCCATCGTATTGTGTCTCCCTAAATTATGCTTCGTCTTTTTTGGTTTCTTCAGATTCCTCTGTAACCGGAGCTTCTGCAGCCGGAACCTCTTCGGCCGGCGCAGTTTCTACAGCAGGTGCCTCTTCAGTAACCGGAGCGGCTTCTTCAACGGCCGTCTCTTCCTTGGCAGCTTCTTCTGCTTCAGCCTTCTTTTTTGCGTCGGCTTTCTTCTTCTGTTCCTTGATCTTCTTCAGGACTTCTTCGCGCTTCTTCTTTTCTTCGGCTTCCTTTTTGCGGCGCTCTTCGCGGGCCGCCTTAGCCTTTTCGCGCTCTTCGGCGTCCTTCTTCTCGCGCGCTTCGCGCTCAGCCTTGGCTTTTGCGGAATATTCAGCATCCGCTGCTTCAATAACTTCTCCGAGGACGTCGCTGATCAGGCCGATGGAGCGTAGAGAGTCGTCGTTGCCGGGGATCGGGTATTCAACAAGGTCCGGGTCGGCGTTGGTGTCAACCAGTGCGACAACCGGGATGTTCAGGCGCTTGGCTTCTGCAAGAGCCAGATGCTCGCGCTTGAGGTCGACAACAAAGAGGGCGCCCGGCTTGCGTTCCAGGTTGGCGATACCGCCAAGGTTGCGTTCGAGCTTGACGAGTTCACGACGAAGAACAGCAACTTCCTTTTTCGGCATTTTTTCCATGGAACCGTCTTTTTCCATTTTCTGGAGCTCACGCATGCGGGCTACGGAAGAACGGATGGTCTGGTTGTTGGTCAGCATGCCGCCGAGCCAGCGATGAATAACGTACGGCTGGTTGGTTTTGTCAGCTACATCCTTGAAGATTTCGCGAGCCTGTTTCTTGGTTCCGACGAACAGAACCTTATCGCCACGCAGAACAACGTCGTTCAGGAAGGTCTTTGCCAGTTCCAGCTGAGAAAGGGTCTTGTTCAGGTCGATGATGTAGATCCCGTTCTTTGCGCCATGAATGTAGCGCTTCATTTTGGGATTCCAACGCTTGGTCTGGTGACCGAAATGCAGGCCTGCATCCAGCAGATCCTGTACAGAAACACTCTTGGTGTTCGCCATAATACCTCTCCTTATAGTTTATTCTATTTAAACAATCCGCTTTGACACACCACGAGGTCTGGTGGCCTTCGCTTCTGACCGGGACTTCCGGTCAATTAAGGGGCGGAATATACGTAGGTGACTGGGTCGGCGCAAGTTCTATTTTTAAAAGAATCTTCAGCCTTTTTGCCGGTTTCAGCGGCTTTCGGGGCGAGTGAACACCGGAGCATCCGGCGTTGACAATTCCGGCTTATAGGCATAGCCGTCTTCAGCAAACGCGATCAATTCGTCCTTGTCACAAATCCGGTTTTTCAGGAGATAACGGGCCATGGTTCCGCGAGCTTTCTTTGCGTAAAAACTGATAATCTTAAACCGGCCGTTTTTCTCGTCCTTAAAGACCGGTGAAATGACTTCCTTCGAAAGCGCTTTTCGATCGACAACCTTAAAATATTCCTGCGAAGCCAGATTTACGACAAGTCCGCCCGGCTCGGCCTCAAGAGCCTCTGTGATCGATCTTTTCCAGAATTGATACAGATTTTTCGCCTTTTCGGTTTTCAGCGCCCGACCCATTTCCAGCCGATAGGGTTGAATTCGGTCGAGTGGGCGGAGCAGACCGTAGAGTCCGGAAAGAATGCGAAGGTGGTCCTGAGCAAAATCGACGTCCTTGTTCGAAAGGCTTTCGGCATCAAGTCCTTCATATACATCCCCTGAAAACATGGTAAGCGCCGGCGCGGAGTTTTCCGGCGTGAAAGGATGTTGCCAGTCGGTAAAGCGCTTTCGGTTCAGTTCCGCCAGTTTTTCGCTGATCTCCATGAATTCCGCCAACTGTTGTGTAGAAAAGCGCCGGACTGCTTTAGCAAGCATTTCTGATTTATCGAGGAAGGCTGGATTCGTCACGGATGCGCCGGATGGAGTGGGTGCATTCGGATTCATGCTTTTTGATGGGGACAGGAGTATTATCATTACGTGTTTTCAAGCATGTTGCGAATGGCGTCGGCGTAGAGTTCCGGCTCAAGCAGGAAAGAATCGTGACCCTTGACGGAGTGTACCGTGATGTATTCCGACTCGATGCCGGCAGAGAGCAGGTGACGGTGAATATCTTCCTGTTCCTCGGGATAGAAGCAGACGTCCGAATCGATGCTGAAAACAAGATAACGCTGATTGGAGCATTTCTCAAACAGGGCCTTGTAGCTCTCGGCTCCGGCGTCGTCCTTCAGATGAAACCGGGTCCAGCCTGAAATAAGGTATAAGTAGGTGTTGGCATCAAAGCGTTGCAGGAATTTACGCCCCTGATGCAATATATAGGATTCCAGCGGCGTGTTGATTTTATACCAGGAGAACTCATCCTCTTCCTGTTCGCATCGATCGGTCATGCGCTCCTCCATGTCATGCAGAGACACGAAGGTCTTGTGCGAAATCATACGGGCAAGTGCTAGGCCGCGAAGCGGGGCCGGGCCATCGTAATAATGCCCGTTATTAAAATTCGGGTCATTTTCGATGGCCAGAATCTGTTCCAGATTATGAACCCGCGTCAGGGTTGTGGAATCGAGTCCGCATGCCACGGGAATAACCCGGTCTACCATCTGCGGATAACGCGCAGCAAAACTCATGAGCATCATGCCGCCAAGGGACGAACCGATCGCAGCATGAAACTTTTCGATGCCGAGGTGTTTGAAGAGCGGGATCTGGGAGTCGACAATATCACTGAAGGTGATCTGCGGGAAATCTCCGCCATACTCTTTGCCGGTTTGCGGATTGATCGATGACGGGCCGGTACTGCCATAACAGCCACCGAAATAGTTCACGCAAATCACGAAAAACCGATCCGTGTTAATCGGTTTGCCGGGGCCGACAAAGCCATCCCACCAGCCGAGTTGGCAGGAGTGGTCCCATTTACTGCCGACACCGGGCACTTCCGGATTAAAGCCGGCCACGTGCTGCGACCCCGACAGGGCATGAATAATCAAAACGGCATTATTCTTTTGATCATTCAGTGTGCCGTAGGTTTCGTAGGCCAGCGTAACAGGGCCGAACGACTCGCCGTTATGAAGAATCAACTGATCTTCGGGTTCGTGTCCATAGGTATAAAATTTACTTCGTACTTCCATTGCGTCCTCGGCGGCCCCCCGCATTCGCGGGGACGACCGTATTGTTCCGGTTAGATGGATTCCAGCGCCTGATCAATATCAGACAGGATATCCTCGATGTGTTCAAGTCCTACGGATAGACGGATAAGCCCCGGCGTAATACCGCCGGATGCCTGCTGTTCTGCGCTGAGTTGGGAGTGCGTCGTGCTGGCAGGGTGAATCGCCAGACTCTTTGCATCGCCGACGTTCGCGAGATGCGAGAACAGCTTCAGGGATTCAATGAACTTACGCCCGGCCTCTTCGCCGCCCTTAATCTCAAAGACTACCATGCCGCCGGCGCCATTCGGCAGATATTTCTCTGCATTGGGATCAAAGCCGGCATACTTGACCCATTCCACCTTGTCGTTTTTCTGAAGATGCTCTGCAAGGGCCAGCCCGTTCTGCGAATGCCGTTCCATGCGGAGGGCCAGGGTTTCGATGCCCTGCAGTGCAATCCATGCATTGTCCGGCGCAATGGCTGCTCCAAGGTTGCGCAGCGGCACAAGGCGCATGCGAAGGATATAGGCCAGCGGATTAAGATCGCCGAGATCCGTTGCATAACAGATGTCGTGATAGCTTGGGTCCGGCTCTGAGATCAGCGGATGCTTGCCGGTCGTCCAGTCAAATTTGCCTGAGTCCACCACGATGCCTCCAATGGCGGTGCCGTGCCCTGCCATCCATTTGGTCAGGGAGTGCACCACAATGTCTGCACCGTGCTCGATCGGGCGGAGCAGGGCGGGGGAGGTAAAGGTGCTGTCGACAATCAGCGGGAGCCCGTGAGCATGGGCAACATCGGCAATGCCCCGAATATCGACGAGTTCCAGCGCAGGATTTCCGATGGTTTCACAGTAAACGGCCTTTGTTTTGTCCGTGATGGCGGCCTTGAAGTTTTCGGGACGGGATGGGTCGACAAAATGCACCTTGATGCCCATGGACGGAAGAATGTCATTAAACTGCGTATAGGTGCCGCCATAAAGGTTGTTTGCGGACACAATTTCGTCGCCGGATTTGGCAAGGTTGATAATGCTGTAGAAAATAGCGCTGGTTCCGGAGGCAAGGGCCAGAGCGGCGGCTCCGCCTTCAAGGGCCGCCACGCGCTCTTCAAGAACCGCAGTGGTCGGGTTCATGAGGCGGGTGTATATGTTGCCCAGCTCTTTGAGTGCAAAAAGATTGGCTGCGTGTTCCGTGCTGTCGAAACGGTAGGCAGCTGTTCGATACAGCGGCACCGCCTGCGATTTCGTGGTAGCTTCAGGAGTGTAGCCTGCGTGCAGGCACAGTGTTTCCAGTTTACTCATCATCTTTCCTTTCTTCTCATATTCAATCGTCCTTGCGATGCGACGAGGGGAGGAGGAAAGAGATCGATCATTTTCCCATTTCGGGAGCACATCGTTACTTTGCTCTGCAAAGCCTGGCCTTGGCACCTTAAACATTCAGGTTGCCGGGCGATCCTAGGGCCAGTCCCCTCACGCCGCTCTTAATGCATAAATATGATTATTAAGGTAGTATTATGTGTGATTTAGTCAAGCGACTTTCTTGTCTAGTTTCATTTCGTCTGTGTTTAAGTGTTTGTGATCCGCGATCGGGAGTCCGGCTTATCTTGAAGTGCCTTTTTTTCTGCGATCGCGTTGCGCAGCAACTTCATTTCCGAGGGTCGAGCCGGGCGCCATTCTCCAGGCTTTAGTTTTTCCATGCGAATCGGGCCAATTGAAATTCGCATGAGTCGATGGACCTTTTTATCAAAATGCTCCATCAGGCGTCGTATGTGCCGGTTTTTTCCTTCGCCAAGCACGATCGTATATTCGACGCCCTTGGGACCTTCGATACCTTCGCTGATATCGAGCACGCGCAGGGTTTCGCCCTGGTTCGGGATGCCGCGTTTCATCTTCTGCAGCTGGTAGTACCCGAGCGGAGAGTCGATCCAGACCTTATAGGTTTTTTCAACGTGATAACGCGGATGCATGAGGGCGTGTGCGAGATCGCCGTCGTTGGTAACGATAATCAGGCCTTCACTCATGTAATCGAGTCGTCCCACCGTGTAGACCCGTTCCGGCAGATCCTCGAGGAGGTCAAGCACCGTGGTTCTTCCGCCCGGATCGTCCGAACTGCAGATTACTTTGATCGGCTTGTTAAGCAGAATGGTTACCTGTGCTTCGCGAACAATCGGTTTCCCGTTACAGATCACTCGCTGCCGGGACGGATTAACACGGGTCCCGAGTTCCGTAACGGCCTTGCCGTCCACGGTAACCCGTCCGGCAGTAATCAGTGTTTCGCAGAAACGGCGTGAACCCAATCCGCAGTCGGCCAGATACTTCTGCAATCGAATGCTGTCCTGATCGTTTGTCATAATGATCATTCCGGAACAAAAAAAGCACCCCGGCTTGCGCCAAGAGTGCTTGCGTTGTCCTTAAAGATTCCGGGCGTTAACCTTCGGACTTGGTCTTCGGCAGGTTGAAGGCGCGATCGCCGTCACTCCACTTGCCTTCCTTTTTCAGGACTTCAACGCGCTCGAAGCGCTTCAAAACATTGCGTTTGGTGCGGATCTTGGCCGCGCCCTTCAGGCTGCTGTGCATGGACATAGTGTTTCTCCGTCATTGATTTCTAAAAAACGATCGCGGAACTTACCCGCTCCTTCGGGGGATGTCAAAGCCTATCCTTCGCTTTTTCTTTGTGATTTCCGGAAGGGTTTTTCTGGAGCATCGAAAAAAAAGAGGGCCTCCTTTTGCGGGGAAGCCCTCGGAAATCGTGAGCGGAAAATTATTTCTTTTCCTGCAGCGTAAGCTTTTTGCCGGAGCTGATCCATTCGGTCAAAATTACTTTGCAGTACTTGCTGGTGGAAAGGTGCATGGAGTTAGCACGCTTTTCGAGTTCATCCGCCATCTGCTTGGACATGTTAATACCAATGGTTTTTGTATTCTTTCCGATAGGGTTTGTAGCCATGTGTTATACCTCTCTGGTTTGTTAAAGTTAATTAAGGTATACATTGCGCCCATGGCAGGGTCTAGTAAAATTTACTAAAAAAAGTACGTCAATCTGCTTTACCGGCTTGTTCGACTTTGAAAGTTTGACTTTAAAGCATTCAATCAATAGGTATCGATTTGAGGATTTATTATGTGGTGGCCGTTCAATATCAAGGAAAAACAGCAGGAAGAGCCCGTGAGCATCTGGAAAGAGGACTTTTCCGATTGTGCTACGCTTGATTTTCTCCCTGAATATTCCGTGTGCAAGAACTGCAACAATCGCCACTGCCGCTATGTCGCCATTTATGGCGCCATGGTTCTCTGCAGCAATCCCGACCACAAAAGCTTCATCATCGAAGGATCAGAGCCGTTCGATCCGCACAAAGGGCTCCTGTAATCGATTCGAACCCACTCTTGCATGCGCCGCATGGATGCGACTATCTTCCGCGCATGTGCACGAAAGAAAATCAAAAGAAAAAGGGTCGCGTTGCCGTTGGAATGAGCGGAGGAACAGATAGCTCGGCGGCTGCGGCCATGCTGGTTGATCAGGGATATGAAGTCATCGGACTGACAGCCCACATGTGGAAAGAAGGCTCCCGGTGCTGCTCTCTGGAGGATGTAGAACGTGCGCGCCGCGTCTGCCGTTATCTCGATATTCGACACTATGTGGTGAATGCACAGGATCTTTTCACGGATCGAATTGTGGATCCCTTTGTTGAGGCTTATGCAGCCGGCCGAACGCCTTCGCCATGCATCCAGTGCAATGCATTCGTCAAATTCGGATTCCTGATGGATCGATCCCTTCAGTTGAGCTGCGATCACCTTGCGACCGGCCATTATGCCCATGTCCGCAAGGAAGATGACGGGCTTTACCACCTTCATTGTGCACTCGATCCAACCAAGGATCAGTCCTACTTTCTGCATCGTCTGAATCAGAAACAGCTCGCATACCTGTTGTTCCCGCTCGCTGAAATGCCGAAATCCGACGTCAAGGCATACTCGAAGGAACGCGGTCTGCCTATTGTACCCCGCGGCGAGAGTCAGGACCTCTGTTTTGTCGAAGAGGGACAGCTGCCTGAGTTTGTCGAGCGCAGAGATCCGTCGGTCATTAAGCGGGGCGAGATTCATGACCAGAACGGTAACGTCGTCGGACATCATGACGGCCTGCACCGTTTTACGGTTGGCCAGCGGGGAAAGCTCGGAATCGCACTTGGAGAACGGATGTATGTCCGGAGACTGGACCGCGGAAATAATGTCGTCGAGGTGGCCCCGCGTCCCGGTGTCATGCAGTCTGAATGCACGGTTCAGGATATTCACTGGATTGCCGGCCACTCCCCATTGGAAGACCTTTTCCTTGAGGTCCGCCCGCGGTATCGAAGCAAGGGTGCAGATGCGAAGCTGACTCTTTCGCAAGACAACGCGGGATCCCTTGCATTTGAAGAGCCTCAGTTTGCTCTGACACCAGGGCAGGCCGCCGTCTTCTATCGCAATGGAGAGGTTCTTGGGGGCGGCTGGATTGATCAGGTCAACTGATTGATCTGTTAGGATTATGTGAGCGCACATTATTGAATGGTTTAATGACCATGCAAAGCCTATGTTCAAACGTCTGGAGCGGCGTTATGGAGATAGAAGAAAACATCCTCGGGCTTGAGCAAAAGTACAGCATAGAATCCCCTCACACGGAACATGTTTCAAAGCTGGCCGAAACGCTTTTTGAGGCATTCAGAAAAGAGTGCGGACTTCGGAAGCGGCACCTCAAGCTGCTGCAGGTTGCCGGATGGCTGCATGATATTGCTTACTCGACCGATTCCCGAAACCATGTGATTGCAGCCGGCCGCCTGCTGGCCGACAACCGGGTCGGCGGATTTGAACATGATGAATGGCTGATGGTGATCGGTGTCATCCTGCTTCACAAACGCGACTGGCGCAGCATGCTCAAAACCCCCGAATTCCCTAGGCTGGACGGCGAAAGCCTGTTGGTGGTGAAAAAACTTGCCGCCATGCTCCGCATTGCCGACGGACTGGATCACGGCCACCTTCAGGATGCATCCATTGTCTATTGTCGTCGCGGAAAAAAAGTCGACCGGATCGGCGTGCACTGCCGCTGGTACGAAAACAATATTGTCTGGGCCGAAGGGAAAGCCGACTTGTGGGAAACCATCTGCAAGCGACCCTTCCGCATTGAAGGCAGCTCAGACCGGCCGCGACTGCTGTATGAAGGGCTGGTCCGCAAATCGGATCCGCTGATTTCGGTGGTCCGGCGCATTCTCTATTCACAATGGTGCACGATGCGCGATAATGTGCCCGGTATGCTGGACTCCGGTCGCCCGGAATGTTTGCACGACTATCGTGTCGCCCTGCGGCGTTTTCGGGCCATCCTGAAACTTTTCCGTTCCCGGATTGATGTTGACGGCGTTGACGAGATTCTTCAACGCCTCGGCAATCTGTCGGACCAACTCGGCGAAGCCCGCGATCTGCACGTGGCGGAAGAATGGCTCATTCGCCTGAGTGATGAATGTGAGATTCCGGCAGGCCGCATGGACGAACTGCAGGAAAAGGTTCGGCATGCAAATGAAACCGTCCGAACGGTGCTTCAGTCAGAAGAGTGCATGGCAACAGTCAATTTGATTTCCCGGTTTCTGCGGATCGATCTTCCCCGGCTCGAGCGCTCCCTCGATTGCCCGGCATTTGCAGTTTATGCCTGTGACATCTGGCCCGGACTCCTGCCGGATTTCTCCGGATTCAACATTGATGAGCTGCGATCCGGGAATGAAGAACTTTTGCACGAAACCCGAAAAGAAATCCGGAGAGCACGCTACCACGCCGAGTTTCTTGCGCCGGCCGGAGGAAAAGAAGTCCGTCGCATGGCAAAAAACCTCCGGAGCGCAGTCGGAGCACTGGGAGATGTCCGGGATCTGCGGGCTGTTCGGCAATGGCTGAATGAAGAGTCATTGGAGGACGCGGCGGTCGAATCCGAAAGCAAGGCATGGAGTCGTTTCGATAAAGTTTGGAGCAGACTTGTCAGCTGATATGGCGTTGCCTCGATCGTTTCAGCACCTAAGCCCACATCGCGATTTGAGAGGAATTATGGTTAAACGAACACAAGAAGCGAAAAGTCCATCTGGTTTTTCCGTGGCGGCCGTCATTGATGTCGGCTCCACCTCAATACGAATGGCGGTCGCCCAGATTCACGGGGATGGGCACGTAACCCCGCTCGACAATCTCAATCAAAGTGTTGCCATCGGACGTGACACCTTTACGGGCGGCCGGATTTCAAGAAGCACGATTGAGGATTGCGTAAAAGTACTTCGCAATTTTACCACCGTGCTTCGGGAATACGGCGCCGACATGCAGAAGGATGTCCGGGCGGTCGCCACCAGTGCCGTGCGTGAAGCCCGTAACCGTGATGAGTTTCTTGATCGGATATACATTGCCACCGGCATCAATGTGGAAGCGATTGACGGAACGGAGGTTAATCGTCTGACGTTTCTTGCAATCAAGCCGTTGCTGAAGGAGCAGCCCGAATTGCGCGCCGGACGCCTGATGGTCGCCGAAGTAGGCGGCGGAAGCACGGAGCTGCTGGGACTTAATGAAGGTCAGGTTTCGTTTGCCCACACCTATCGTATGGGGGCCTTCCGTCTGCGGGAAACCCTCGAGCAGAATCAGTCCGGCGCACTTTCCCGATCAGAGATCCTGGAAATGGAGATCGAGGCCGGTGTCCGGCAGTTTCGCGATACAGCCGGCGAAGCAAGAGGGGAGCTCAATCTGCTGCTGATGGGAAGCGAAGCGCGAATGGCTGCGGGCCTTATCTTGAAAACCGGGCTGAATTCAGGATTTGCCCAGCTCAAGCTGCGGGATCTGGAACGGCTCGCCGAAAAAGTCATGGAAGCGGATCCGGATTCAGTCGCCCGGCAATATAATCTATCGGTTGAAGAGGCGCAGGGAATGGGTCCGGCGCTGAAAATCTATTGCCAGCTTTCCTCCATCTTCCGGCTGAAAAAGGTCTATGTCTGCGGCGTAACGCTCCGTGATGGGCTGCTTGCGGAAATTATGACCGGCAACCGGTGGTCCGAGGATTTTGAGGCACAAATCCTCAGCTCGGTCATGGAAATCGGCCGGAAGTATCACCTCGATGAAGCCCACGCCGAGTGCGTGACGAATCATGCGCGTGCGCTCTTCCGTGCCCTTGAGCCCGAGCATGGCCTTGGATATCGCTACGAAGTGCTGCTGGTGGTTGCGGCGCTGCTTCATGATGTCGGTATGTTTATCGGAGGGAGCAGTCATCATAAACACAGCAAATACCTGATTGAAAACAGTGATATTTTCGGGCTGAGCGAACAGGATCTCAAGCTGGTGGCCATTATTGCCCGTT
This sequence comes from Pontiellaceae bacterium, assembly GCA_016937945.1. Taxonomy (GTDB): domain Bacteria; phylum Verrucomicrobiota; class Kiritimatiellia; order Kiritimatiellales; family Pontiellaceae; genus Pontiella. The sequence goes on from JAFGVP010000112.1 coordinate 41,342, forward strand.
ACCATCGGCGCGCCCTGCCGCGTCCTTCCCATGCCGAATTCAGCAGTCTTACGCGGGAGAATCGTCTGATCGTCAGCAAGCTGGCCTCCATCCTTCGTGCTGCGGATGCGCTGGACCGTTCCCACACACAGGCCTTGCGGAACATACGAATTACCCTGAGGGAACGGGAACTCATTATTGTTCCATCCCGCAAAGGCGACTTTATTGCCGAAAAACGGGCGCTGTCCGGCAAGGGCCGCATGCTGGAGCAGGTATATGGCCGCACCGCCGTGCTGCGTACCACGAAGAAGTAGGAATTATTGATATGACCAAAAAGAAAATCAGCTGTTTTAATCGTGAACTGAGCTGGCTTGAATTTAACCAACGGGTGTTTGAAGAGGCCCGTGAGGCATCAAATCCGATGCTTGAACGACTTAAGTTCCTGTCCATCACGGCATCAAACCTTGATGAGTTTTTTATGGTGCGTGTCGGAGGATTGCACATGGCCTACAAAATCGGGCGCCGTAAAAAGGATCTCTCCGGCATGACGCCGCGCATGCAGTTGAATGAGATCAGCCGGCGTGCCGGACAGATGATGAGCGACCTGCATAACTGTTTCTGCAATGTCATTACACCGGCGCTGAGCAAGGCGGGGATCAACCATGTTAGCATGGATGCACTCACCAGCGAACAGGAGTCCTACATTCAATCCCTTTTTTCCGAGGAACTTTATCCGGTCATAACACCGCTTGCTGTCAAGGATGGCGCGTTGTTCGCCGGAGTGCAGAACCTTTCACTCAATCTGCTGGTTCGTCTTCGTAAAAAAGGGGCGAGAGCGGAGCAATCGTGCTATGCGACCATTTCTCTGAGCCGTGTCGGTGATCGGATTATACCGGTTCCGGTGGATCAGGGTTACGGCTACCTTTTGCATGAGGAGGTTGTCCGCCGCCACGCCGCCAACTGGTTTCCGGGTTATGAAATCGAGGAGACGGCGGTTTTCCGGGTGACGCGCAACGCTGATTTTGCGGTACAGGAGGAAGAGGCGCCGGATCTGCTCTCCGGAATGGAAGACGTGCTGGAAGAGCGCAAGGCCGGGGAGTGCGTCCGTCTTGAAGTGGAATCCGACATCTCGCGGCTGATGCTGGAGCGGTTGATGGACGGCACCGGCGCATTGAAGGAATATGTCTATCATGTAAACGGGCCTCTGAATCTGAAGGATTTCATGTCCATGGCATTTCTCGATGGATTCGATGAGCTTAAGACCGAGGCGTGGCCCCCGCAGCCGGCGCCGGACATCATCCCGAATGAACCCATGTTTGGACAGATTGCCGAAAAAAACCTGCTGCTGTGTCATCCCTATCAAAGTTATGATCCCGTGATCCGCTTTATCGAAGAGGCGGCCGAAGATTCCGACACTCTGGCGATCAAGATGGTGCTCTATCGTACCAGTAGCAACAGCTCGATTATTTCTGCGCTCAAGCGCGCGGCAGAAAACGGAATCAACGTGACCGCGCTGGTTGAACTGAAAGCCCGCTTTGATGAGGCTCGGAACATCGGCTGGGCCCGCGATCTTGAACAGAGCGGGGTTCAGGTGATTCACGGCGTCAAAGGATTCAAGACCCACGCTAAAATCTGTCTCGTGGTCCGGCGCGAACCCGGCGGTATTGTGCGCTACTGCCACTTCGGAACCGGCAACTATAATGAATCCACCGCGAAGCTGTATGGGGACATCAGCTACATGACCTGCGATCCGGCACTGGGCGCCGATGCCTCGGCCTTTTTCAACGCACTTTGCGGTTATGCCCAGCCGACGCACTTTAACTGCATCAGCATGGCACCGGTCAATATGCGGGAGTCGCTGCTGGAGCTGATAGACTTCGAAACCGAACGCGCCAAAAACGGCCATAAAGCCTTTGTGCATGCCAAGGTAAATTCGTTCGTTGATCCAGTGATCATTGAGCGGTTGCATGAAGCTGCCCGCGCCGGAGTGAAGGTGCGCCTGAATGTGCGCGGGATCTGCTGCCTGGTTCCGTCGCACGGCATTGAAGTGATCAGCATTGTTGACCGCTTTCTGGAACACGCCCGCATCTTTCATTTTAACCATGGCGGCCGTCCGCAGGTATTCATCGCCAGTGCCGACTGGATGCCGCGCAATCTCGACAAGCGTCTCGAACTTATGATTCCGGTCGTGGATAAAGGATGCCGCGATCGTCTGATCCAGATTCTGGATACCCATCTGTCGGACAACATGAACAGCTGGCTGCTGAATCCGGACGGAAGCTATGCCAGCGTCGGACATAAAGGGCAGCGTGAGATCCGCAGTCAACAGGTACTCTACACTCAGGCCTGCACGGTGGTGGAAGAAGCCCGGAAACGGCGCCGGACCCGTTTTGAGCCGCACCGTGCCGGAGTGATGGATGCATAAGCACGTTTTGGACTGGTGAACACCTGTCGTTGTGAATACAAAGTGTGTAACGCGGAGATTTCTATTATGGCAACTAAGACAAAAACGATCGGGATTCTGACATCGGGCGGAGACTGCCCGGGACTGAATGCGGCGATTCGCGGCGTGGCCAAGGCGGCGTTACAGCAGGGTACAAAGGTGATCGGCGTGCTGGACGGGTTTCGTGGGCTGGTGGAAAACCGGACCATGGCGCTGGAGGACAAGGATGTCAGCGGCATTCTTACCCATGGCGGAACCTTTCTGGGCTCAAGTCGCGACAAGCCGCATAAGATGAGCATGGGCGGTAAGATCATGGACATGACCGAAGTTGCCGTGGCCAATGCCAAAAAGAACCATATCGACTGTCTGGTCTGTCTGGGAGGAAACGGAACCCAGAAAAATGCCATGCGCCTCCATGAGGCCGGGCTGGATGTGCTGACCTTGCCAAAGACCATCGACAACGATGTTGCCATGACGGAAATTACATTTGGGTTTGATTCTTCCATGGCGATTGCGACGGAGGCGATCGATCGGCTTCATACGACGGCCAGCAGTCATCATCGGGCGATAGTCTGCGAAATCATGGGCCACAAGGCCGGATGGCTGGCACTGGGGGCCGGGATTGCCGGCGGCGCCGACGTGATCCTGATTCCCGAGATTCCTTACGACCTCGACTGCGTAGTCGAGCACCTGATGGCGCGGCGCCATCATAACAAGCGTTTTTCCATCATTGCGGTGGCCGAAGGTGCGGTTTCCAAAAAGGATGCCCAGAACGGTAAAAAGAAAAAAGAACCGCTTCAGAAAGAGAAGGACGGCGTGGTTCTTATTGAAGAGCCGGTTGCAAGCCGCGTGGCGCGCGAAATCCAGCAGGCGGCCGGGATTGAGGTCCGGTTTACTTCGCTGGGCCATGTTCAGCGCGGCGGTACTCCGACGGCCACTGACCGCTTGCTCTGCACCCGGCTAGGCACCAAGGCGGGGGAATTGCTGGCCGAAGGCACTTATAATGTGATGGTGGGCGTGCGCGGCGACGAATGTGTTGCGGTGCCGCTGGCCGACGTTGCCGGAAAGACCAAGCTGGTGCCGCCGGACCATGCGTGGCTGAAAACCGCTGCGCTTGTAGATACCTGTATTGGCGAAAAGTTTTAACCGGAGGTGCTGAATGGGATGCAAAAAGGGCAAATCCAAACATGAAGCGAAGCCCGGCATGTATGAATGCAAAAAATGCGGGGCCGTGGTGAAAAAGAAGGACAAGGTCTGCAAGGGAAAGAAGATCAAGGAATAGATCACAATGCGCATTGCTCGGCTTTTTGGGGCAGTTGTCCGGCGCCGTCTCTTTTGAGACGGCTTTTTTTGTGGACTTGCAGTGACATTTTTTCGACGAAAACAGTCCTATTTGGTCGCTTTGGTACAATGTTGTATCATTTCGGGCAGGGCATCCGGCTAAACCACGATGGTTTTTGTTTTGTTTTTAGGGCGATGGTACCTTTAAATACGCGCCTTTTTGAAGGGAATCCAAGATGAGTATCGAAGAAAAAATCCAGCAACTGAAACGTGAACGCGGTGCAATTATCATTGCCCACAACTACCAGCCGGATGAGGTTCAGGCGATCGCCGATTTTACCGGCGACTCTCTTGAGCTGAGCCGCAAAGCCGCCCAGCTTGAGGAAGAGGTGATTGTCTTCTGCGGCGTACATTTCATGGCCGAGACGGCGGCTATCCTGAGTCCGGAAAAAACCATTCTGATCCCGGATCGCTTTGCCGGATGTCCCATGGCGGATATGATTACAGCAGAACAGCTTCGGGTGAAGAAAGCCGAGCATCCCGATGCGGTGGTAATCTGTTATGTGAACAGTTCCGCCGCGGTTAAAGCAGAGTGCGATCTGTGTTGCACCTCGTCGAATGCCAAGGCCATTGTCGCCTCGGTTCCGCCGGATAAAGAGATCATTTTCGTGCCGGACACCCACCTCGGTCACTATGTCTCCCGCGAGCTCGGACGGGAGATGATTATCTGGGACGGATACTGCCCGACGCACTCCCGGATTCGCGATGTCGACATCCTCCGCGAGCAGCAAGATCACCCGAATGCCAAGGTGATGGCGCACCCGGAGTGCCCTGTCCAGATTCGTGACTTGGCAGACTATCTGCTATCGACGGGGCAGATGTGTACGCACGCCAAGGAGTCGGATGAGCAGGAATTTATCGTGGCTACGGAGATGGGGCTTCTCTATCGCCTCCGCAATGAAAATCCGGATAAAAAGTTTTACTCGGTCAGCGATCGTGCGCTCTGTCCGAATATGAAGAAGATTGATCTTGAAAAGATCCTTTGGGCGCTGGAAGACATGAAATACCGGGTAACCGTTCCGGAAGAAACAGCCAATAAGGCTCGGCGGTCCATCGAACGGATGCTGGAACTTAGTTAGAAACGAAGAGCTGCAAAACAGGAAACATCACCATGTGGGAATATACAGACAAGGTCACCGATCACTTCAAGAATCCTCGCAATGTAGGGGCTGTTGAGAACCCGGACGGGGAGGGCACCGTTGGATCGCTGGCCTGCGGAGATGCCCTGCGTCTGACCTTTAAACTCGATGCAGATAAAAAGATCTGTGAAGCCAGGTTCCAGACGTTCGGTTGCGCCAGTGCGATTGCCTCGTCTTCTGCCCTGACTGAAATGCTGATCGGGAAAACCATCGAAGAGGCCGAGACCATTACGAACAATGATATTATCGCCTATCTGGGAGCACTCCCCAAACAGAAGGTTCACTGCTCGGTTATGGGTCGCGAAGCGCTCGAAGCCGCCATCTACAATTACCGCACGGGCAAAACGCTCGATAAGAAAATCGATGGCGAAGTGATCTGTCACTGTTTCGGAGCCACCGATAAGGAGATCGAGAAGCTGGCCCGGGAACAGAACCTGACAACGGCCGAAGACATTACCAATGCCTGCAAGGCGGGCGGAGGATGCGGACAGTGTATCCCGGAAATCGAAGACATTATCAACCGGGTCATCGGCGAGCAGAAGAAGGCCGAAGAGCGCCCGAAGCTCACCCAGCTTCAGAAAATACGGCTCATCGAGGAAACCATTGACCGGCAGGTCCGGCCGATCCTGAGGCGGGATAACGGCGACCTGGAACTGCACGATGTGGATGGCGATCGGGTTTATGTCAAATTTGTCGGAGCTTGTGTAAGTTGCCCGGTTTCATCCGTCACGCTCAAGGATGTCGTTGAAACCCAGCTGCGGGAAGCCGTCTCGGATGACATCGTGGTGGAGGCGATTTAGTTTGCGCTCGGAAACTCTTCAGAGGACAGGAAATGAATAAATCAGTTTACGTCGATAACAATGCCACCACAGCCGTTGCTCCGGAAGTTACCGAGAGTATGCTTCCTTTCTTTAACGAACACTGGGGAAACCCCTCCAGCATGCATGCGTTTGGCGGCAATATTAAGAAACACGTGGATGAAGCCCGCGAGAAAGTAGCGGCGCTGATCGGCGCGGAGCATCCCAGCGAAATCATCTTTACCAGCTGCGGCTCGGAAAGCGACAACATGGCGGTTCGCGGCACCGTGGATGCCATGGGCGGCCATCCCCATATTATTACCACCCGGGTGGAACATGCAGCGATTCTGGGACCCTGTCATCATTTGGAAGATCGCGGGTATCGACTGACCACGCTGGAAGTAGATGCGATGGGCAATCTTGATATGGACCGGGTGTGCGCCGCATCCAGCAGCGGCAAAAAGACCGTGGCATCGGTTATGTGGGCCAATAATGAAACCGGTGTGATATTTCCGATTTCGGAAATCGCCGGACTCATCAAGGAAGGCGGCGGAGTATTCCATACGGATGCGGTTCAGATTGCCGGAAAAATGCCGATCAATGTAAAGTCTCTGCCTGTTGATCTGCTCTCCATTTCCGGTCACAAACTGCATGCGCCTAAAGGTATCGGAGCCCTTTACATTCGGCGCGGAACCAAGATTACACCACACATCATGGGTGGGCATCAGGAACGCGGTCGGCGCGCCGGCACAGAGAATGTTCCGTACATTGTCGGTCTGGGCCGCGCCTGTGAGCTGGCGATGGAGCGCATGGCGGCCGATGCAGAGCATGAGCGCCGCCTGCGGGATCGTCTTGAAACCGGCATTCTTGCATCCTGTAAAGGCGCGCGGGTGAACGGCGATGTGTTGAACCGGCTCCCGAACACTACGAACATCAGTTTCGAGTATGTGGAAGGCGAAGCCATTCTTCTTATGCTGGACGATGTCGGAATCTGTGCATCAACCGGTTCGGCCTGCGCGTCGGGTTCGCTGGAGCCGTCCCATGTACTGCGAGCCATGGATGTTCCTCGGTCTATGGTGCACGGATCGATCCGTTTCAGCTTCTGCCGCTACAATACGGAAGAGGATGTGGATTATGTCCTCGAAAAACTTCCGCCGATCATCAAACGGCTGCGCGAACTGTCGCCGTTTGCTCAGGACGGATGAAATATGCGGGGCAATCCCCATACGAAGCGATCTTTGCATGCTTGATGTTTAAAATTTCAGCGCGTTCCTGTAATCATGTTGTTTCCAATGGAGAACAACATGATTCTAAAAAAGTATATTTCCGATCTGAGGGTTTATGAGCCGGGCAGGCCGATCGAAGAGGTCGCCCGTGAGCTGGGCTTTGAAGATATCGCCGACATTGTAAAGGTCGCATCGAATGAGAATGAGCTGGGGCCGTCTCCCATGGCGATTGAAGCCATGCGGGAGTCGATTTCCGAGATGCATCGTTATCCTGACGGCGGCGCCTTTTACCTGAAAAAGAAGCTGGCGGACAACCTTGATGTTGCACCCGATCAGATTCTTTTCGGGGCCGGCAGTAATGAACTGATCGTTTTTCTCGGGCATGTGTTCCTTGAAAAGGGCACCAACCTGATCATGGGGGCCGAGGCCTTTGCCGTTTACTTTCTGGTTGCGGCGCTTTATGAGGCCGAAACCATTCGTGTGCCTATGCCGGAGCACGCGCATGATCTCGAAGGGATGCTGGCCGCGATTACCTCGGAAACCCGATTGGTGACGATCTGCAACCCGAACAATCCGACGGGCACCATGGTGTCGCCTGCCGCACTCGACCAGTTTATAGAGCGCCTGCCGGATCATGTGGTTGCGGTAATTGACGAAGCCTATTTTGAGGTCATGCCGGAGGAGCAGAAGCCCGACGTCCTGAAGCATATTCGTGCCGGCAAACGGAATGTAATCCTGCTGCGCACCTTCTCGAAGGCCTATGGGCTGGCCGGCCTTCGCATTGGCTATGCTGTGGCCCATCCGGAACTGATCACCCAGCTCAACAAGGTGCGACAGCCGTTTAATGTCAGCACTATGGCTCAGGCCGCCGCAATGGCTGCACTGGATGACATAACGCATATCGTGGAAACCCGCGAAATGGTTGAATCCGGACTGCGTTACTATGAGCAGGAACTGGCGGCAATGGGGTTGGAGACGGTTCCTTCCGGTGCAAATTTCATACTGGTTAAAACGGGCAGGGGCCGTGAAGTATTTCAGTCGCTTCAGGAGCGGAAGGTGATTGCCCGCCCGATGGATCCCTACGGCCTGCCGGATCATATCCGGATTACCATTGGAACCCCGGAGCAGAACAGGATCGTGATCGCCGCCCTCAAAGAGGTGCTAGGATGAAGTCCTGATCCGGATTGTTTCCGGCGCGGCAATTGCCCTGTCAGCAGGAGCATCTACAGCTTTATTGCCGGCGGCCGTTCATCCGGGCATCAGCCGGATATGCAATCAGGATCGAAACACGGTGTAAAATGGTCTGAGAACAGAAAAACAACATTTTTTCTTCATCACCGCTTGACTCAAAAAATGGAATAAGTAGGATGTGCGCTCCTTTGAAATTAAGGGCGATTAGCTCAGTTGGCTAGAGCGTCTCGTTTACACCGAGAGGGTCGGCGGTTCGAGTCCGTCATCGCCCACCATCTTTCTTAAGGAGCCCCTAAGGGCGATTAGCTCAGTTGGCTAGAGCGTCTCGTTTACACCGAGAGGGTCGGCGGTTCGAGTCCGTCATCGCCCACCATTTTAAGCCGGAATCCAATGGATTCCGGTTTTTTTTGTTCGGCTCCGATCGTCCGATTTTGAAGAAAAAGTTTATTCGCTCACAAATGCCTAACATGAATAGGTATTTATATCTGCCCGCTGATAAGATCGCTGGATTTTAAACGTTCATCATAGAGAGGGAATCATGTTTCTTATACACAACAATATCCGTGTTGAAGGGAAAGAGTGCCTCGACGTGAAGATGTACGAATCACTCAGCCGCAACGAGGATAAGCTTATTTCCCATACGCGCATCTTTCGTGACGACACGGGTCGAATGACCGAGAATATCATCTATCGAAGAACCTCGGCAGGAGCAGGGCGCTAAGTTACGACTGGATCGCCTGCGTCATCTGAAACATGCATATGCTGCCGGCGATGGCCGCGTTCAGTGACTCGCACTCCTCCCGAAGCGGAATCGTGATTTTACGGGAGGCCAGTTGCATAAGCCCGGATGACAGTCCATGCGCTTCCGATCCGATGGCAAGAATACATTTATTGCTGAATCGGGCCCGATAAAGATTTTCGCCTTCATACCCCGTCGTTGCACAAAGTTCATATTCCATTGACAGTAGATCCTGCAGTTCACGCTGCCCAATCGACCAGATTCCGGTATAGGCGAAGGTGCCCATGGTGGAACGAATTACCTTTGGGTTGAACGGATCGACGCAGTCTCCGTAGAGCAGGATGCCATCGAAGCCGGAGCCGACGGCAGAGCGAATCAGCGTCCCCAGATTACCCGGGTCGCGCAGATTGTCCAGGAGGAGGAAGCGTCCGGCGGCGGGAACGGAAAAGGGCTGGGGGGACGGTCGGATAATTCCGAGAATCCCCTGGGCTGACTGTACGTCTGACACTTTTTCAAGGAGATGTGCAGGGAGAACTACCGTGTCGATCCCGGACGGAAGGCGAGGGTCATTGCTCCATTCGGAAGAAATCACCAAGGTCTCCAGATTGTACCGGCGACGGTTATGGCGCAACAGCGTATCAATGCCTCGCCATCCCTCGACAATAAAGGCACCGGACTCCAGTCTGGCTTTCTTCGATGACGCCAGGGACTTGAGGCGTTTTATAAATGGATTGGCAGCCGAGGTTATTTCCCGCATTTTTTCATCACTGTTCATGGATCGTTAAGTTCCTTTTCGCATGAGCTTGGAAATTAGCGGAGGCGCATTTAGCATGGCGAGTATTTTACGGAAGAAACCATGATTAACGAATCCCTTATCCGCCAGCTGCCGTCGTCAGCGACTGTTCATTTAAATGCAGCGTTGCGTGATTACACGACCTTCCGCTTGGGGGGCGCCTGTGAGATGCTGGTCGAATGCGCCTCTTGCGACGAGCTTTCGTCAGTGGCAACCATACTGGCACGGGCCGGCGTTCCGTTCTTGGTGATCGGACAGGGTTCAAATCTCCTGATATCCGACGATGGAATTGAATGTGTGATTCTTCGTTACTGCGCTGAAAATGCTCCGGATGTCAGCTTTAACGGATGCCGGGTGACGGTCTCCGGCAGCACCTTACTGGATGATCTTGCCGCGGCCTGCATCGAAATGGGCATTGGAGATATTTCATACTGCAGCGGGATTCCCGGAACGGTGGGCGGCGCCATTGCCGGAAATGCCGGGGCATTCGGAAAACAGATCGGCGATGTTGTTGAATCCGTCAGGCTCATGGCCCCGGATGGATCGGCATCAGAAGTCATGGTTGAAAATCTGGGATTTGCTTATCGGCACTCTTTCCTGAAAGAGAGCGGCGGCGTGGTGCTGGAAGCCACTCTAAAGCTCAAACCTTTCGATATTGATGCCATGAAACAAGAGCGGGAATGCATCATGGAGCTGCGCCGGAGTAAGCATCCGGACTGGAAAACCATGCCCTGCGCCGGCAGCGTATTCCGGAATATTGAGCCCAGCTCAGCGGCCGAGCGGCGGCAGGCGGCCGGATGGTTTCTGGAGCAGGCCGGCGCAAAAAATCTTCAGGTGGGCGGAGCACACCTTTTTGAAAAACATGCCAATATTATCATAGCGGATCCCGGCTCCTCAGCGATGGATGTATATCAGCTGATGGAGCAGATGGTCGGTTCAGTCCGGGACCATTTCGGGTTTGAGCTCCGGCCGGAAATAATGGTGCTGGGAAGCTTTAAGAAAACCATTCAGGAGTGACGACATGGAAAAGATCCGAATCGGTATCAGCAGCTGTCTTCTCGGAGAAAAGGTTCGCTACGACGGCCAGCATAAACAGGACAGCTATATAACCGGCATTCTTTCCCAATGGTTTCAATTTGTGCCGGTCTGTCCCGAGGTGGAGCTCGGGTTGGGTATCCCGCGCGAGACGATTCGGCTCGTAGGGGATCCTGAACAACCGCGACTGCAAAGCTTGAAGTCGAGACAGGATTTGACGGAATCCATGCAGCAGTGGTGCGATAAGCGGGTGAGGGAACTCGAAGCGGAAAATCTGTGCGGTTATATCTTTAAACGCAAGTCGCCCAGTTGCGGCATGGAGCGGGTGAAGGTCTATTCCGCCGGTAGCGGCATGCCTTCAAATTCGGGAATCGGACTCTATGCCCGAGCGTTCATGCACCATTTTCCCTACCTTCCTGTCGAGGAAGAGGGGCGACTGAATGACGCCGGGCTACGCGAAAACTTTATCGAGCGGGTCTTTACGCTGAAACGCTGGCGCGAAATGCTTAAACACGAGAACAGTCGCGGCGGGCTGGTCCGTTTTCATGAGCGGCATAAATACCTGCTGATGGCACACAGCATCCCTCTCTATCGTGAGCTCGGTCGTATTGTGGCGGCCATGAAAGGGCGTCGACTGCCGGATATTCAGAAGGATTATCATGAAGGCCTTATGCGGGCATTTTCGTTGCGTGCCACGGTCAAAAAGCACATCAACGTACTCCAGCACATGGCCGGATATTTTAAAAAACAGCTGGATCATGATGAGAAGCTGGAGCTACAGGAGGTCTTCGATCGCTATCACCAGGGACATGTCCCGCTGATTGTGCCAGTCACGATCATCAACCATTATGTGAGGAAATTTGATGAACCATACCTGAAGTGCCAGTACTACCTAAATCCGCACCCTATTGAACTTCAATTACGCAATCAGGTCTATTAGGATTCCGTAAGCAATAGAAAAGGTTTACTGATCGTTTCTATTCGGGTGGGGGGCAGGTATGGAAAGCGATATTGCAGAGAATTCGGCCGAATTCAGCGGCCGCAGGATGGGGCGGCCGGATGTTCGTGCGCTGACAACGGACGAACGTGCATCATTCCTGATTGTATCGCTTTACATGATTACCTTTTGCATCGCCTCGTTTGTCTATTGGGATTTTCTATTGCTTCGCATCCTTGGGGTTACATCCGCCGTCGCCGGCATTTTCCTGTTTTTTGCGGCCTTTTTCAATACAGAGGGAAAGGGAACGAGTAACTCCATTCACCCCTTGCGATCCTACCTCATCAGCTTTTTTCTTGTGCTCACCACGCTGTTTGTTCTGCGTCTTGTCGGAGGTCTGATCTCTGATCCGTCGATTTCCGTGGTGGTGCTCTATGGAGGCATCGCCATCGCCTTGATCGCCTTTCGGAAGGCACTGGTTCAGGTAATCTCCGCCATGCTCGTGCTGGTCTTCCTGTTTGTCACGTTTCATAACCTTCCGGATATCATGTCGGGCCGCATGGGTGTAAAGGATTCCATCCGCCAGTGCGGACAGGCTATTTTCCAGATCGGGCCGATTCAGGACGTTTCAAATATGCTGATGGCCGGTCCGTATGTCGCCTATCTCAATCATATTGATTATCGGAACGAGCAGATCAACACTATGGCGTCGCGACTGGTCGCTCATTCAAACGATGACGACCTGAAGAAAACGAGAATCCTTCTGGATTATGTCAGTAACGATATTTATTACGTTTCAGACCCCGACGACGGATTGGAATACACCAAAAGCCCCATTACCACGCTTGTTGCCGGCGCCGGCGATTGCGATGATCAGGCGGTTCTGCTGTGTTCGCTGCTGGAGTCGGTCGGCGTGAAGACCTTCATTGCATTTACGGATGATCATGTGTTCCTTCTGGTTCAGTTTCCATATTCCTACAACGAACTGAAGGCGGAGCCGCACGTTTATATTGACGGGAAACCCTGTTATGCGCTGGACCCGGCCGACCCCGGCGCATACATTGGTCGATCTGCGGCGAAACCGGAAGCGATACGAAGGGTGTTTGATGCCCGGTCAAAATCCATGCAGCGTTTTTCGCTTTCTCTTTCGGAGAACACCTGAGTTAAAGTGAGTTCGCCCGTTTTCTGGAGTGCCGCAAAAGGAGGCCATGATGCCGATTAGAGAATATGCTGCTAAAGATCCGAAAAAATGCTGCGATCATTGCCGCAAAGGGTTTGAGATTGTTGAAGGCATTCATGCCGATGCCTTGGCGGCATGTCCTCTCTGTGGCAGTGCTGTTGCGCGACAGCTCTCTGCGCCGAGCATCGGCCGTTCCGGCAGCGGTCTTCATGACCGCGCAAAAAGCGCCGGATTTACCACGTATAAAAAGACGGGCAAGGGAGAATACGAAAAGAAGTATTAGGATGACTGCAGTATAAGCCATGGATAAACTGGACGGTCAGATTGAGCGGGTCGTTTTCCGTAATGAGGAAAACGGCTTTTGCGTGTTACGGGTTAAGGTGCGGGGGCATAAGGATTTTGTCACCGTTACCGGCACTACGCCCGCAGTTGCCGCGGGCGAGTGGCTGGCCGCCGATGGCGACTGGTTGGTAGACCCCCGGCACGGGAAGCAGTTCAAGGCCGAAAGGATGCGGATGTCCCAGCCGGATACACTTGAAGGCATCGAAAAATATCTGGCATCCGGCATGGTAAAGGGTATCGGCAAGGAGTATGCGTCGCGCCTCGTTAAGGCCTTCGGGAGGGATGTCTTCGATGTGATCGAGAATTCATCCGGCAAGCTCCAGAAAGTGGCAGGAATCGGACGCCAGCGGCGCGAAAACATCAAGAAGGCGTGGGATGAGCAGAAAAATGTCCGGCAGATCATGTCGTTTCTCTTCAGCCACGGCATAAGCACCACACGCGCCTTTCGGATTCACAAGATCTACGGAGACAAAGCAATCGAGTTGGTACAACGCGATCCTTACTGCCTCGCACGCGACATCCGTGGCATCGGCTTTCTGATTGCAGACCAGATTGCCATGAAGCTTGGTATCGGCCGCGATTCCGATCTGCGTGCACGCGCCGGAATTGAATTCACCCTGGGAGAGCTCACCGCGAGCGGGCACTGCGCGTATGTCCGGAATGATCTGTTGTCTCGCACGGCCGAGTTGCTTGAAATTAATCTGGAAATCATCGAAAAGGCACTAAATTATTCGATCGAGAATGAGCGGCTGATCCAGCGATCCGATCGTCAGGGGCGTGAACTCATTTATCTTCCGAAACTCTTCTTTGCAGAGATTGAGCTGGCAAAAAAACTGCATCTGCTGGCTGTGCAACCGCATCCATGTCCCTCAATCAACGCCGCAAATGCTCTGAAGTGGGTTCAGGATAAGACCGGAATTGCGTTGGCCCGTGCTCAGAAAGAGGCGCTTTGCACAGCCATAAAATCCAAGGTCATGGTCATCACCGGCGGCCCCGGGGTCGGGAAAACAACACTGGTTAATTCTGTGCTGATGGTGCTTAAGGCCAAAAAGATGCGAGTCTCCCTTTGTGCGCCGACAGGCCGTGCGGCAAAACGGATGGCGGAAACCACGGGAATGGAAGCCCGTACGATTCATCGACTGCTGCAATATAATCCGGGAACCGGAGGATTCATTCATCGCGGAGACAACCCGCTGGAATGCGATGTTCTGATTGTTGATGAATCCAGCATGATTGACGTGGTACTGGCATCGCAGCTGATGGACGCAGTTCCACTTCACGCAGCAGTCATAATTGTAGGCGATGCCGACCAGCTTCCGTCCGTCGGACCGGGATGTGTGCTGCTGGACATTATCCGTTCAAAAACCCTTCCCGTCGGACATCTCAGCGAAGTATTCCGGCAGGCAGCGTCCAGCCGTATTATCACCAATGCGCACCGCATTAATCAGGGAGCGATGCCTGAACTGCCGGAAGAGGGCGATGCGAGCGATTTTTATTTTGTAGAGGCGGACGAACCGGAGAAGGCGCTGGCGTTGCTCGGAAAAATGGTTCATCAGTCGATTCCGCGAAAGTTCCGGTTTAATCCCCGCGAGGATATCCAGGTTCTCACACCAATGCAGAAGGGCGAACTCGGCGCCCGCAATCTTAATCAGACCCTTCAGCAACTCATGAATCCATCCGGCGAACAGGTTGAACGGTTCGGGATGGTCTATCGGGTCGGCGACAAGGTGATGCAGACGGAAAACGACTACGACAAAGAGGTCTACAATGGCGATATAGGCCGCATTGTGCAGATTGATTCCGAATCCTCCGAGCTGGCCGTTGATTATGAGGGGCGTCGCGTGGTGTATGATTTCAGGGAACTGGATGAACTGACGCTATCCTATGCCATAACGATCCACAAAAGCCAGGGAAGCGAGTATCCCTGCGTCGTGATTCCCTTGCACACACAGCACTTTGTGTTGCTTCAACGCAGCCTGATTTATACTGCTGTAACCCGCGCTAAAAAACTGGTTGTGGTTATCGGCACTAAAAAAGCCCTGCAGATGGCCGTTGGTCGATCGGACTCTAGGGAACGTATTACCACCCTGTCTGATCGACTGAACGAGTATTCCCGTTAACCCTTCAGGATCGGAAAAAAAGCCTGCCCCGAAGGACAGGCTTAAAGTGGAGCGAGCGAAGGGATTCGAACCCTCGACATTCACCTTGGCAAGGTGAAGCTCTACCACTGAGCTACGCTCGCTTTTTCTCAAAAACGAAGCGCCATTATTGAGATCGGCGTTTTGTTTGCAAGCCAAAATATTTGAAAAAGTGATCGGCATTTTGTTTGAGGTGTCGAACTCCGTCTGTAGCATGGATTTGTGCTTTTGAAGGGTGTTTTCGGGTGCCATTGGATCATGGCACTTGTTTTTAAACGGTGGCTGTGATAGCAATGAAAGCCAATTTTGAACATGTGGGATTTTAATCATGAACGATTCTAAAACCGATAATCCGCTGATCTGGAGCGACCGTTGGCGTCTCGGTGCACTCTCAAAAACCGAGCTGGCGAATATTGTCTTCGCATCGGTTCTTATCGGGTTTCTCTTTGTGCTGTTTCATCTGATGGGAAATACCGTGGAGAACGTCGAGAGCCACTCCGCCTTTCGATGGATGATTTCGCGATGGAATGATGAAATTTCGTTTGGTGCAGACTATTCCCATGGTTATCTCATTCCGTTCGTGAGTCTGGGCATCATCTGGTACAAGCGGGATGAGTTTTTTGACGCGACCAAAAAGGTCTGTATGGCAGGTTTCTATCTGATCATCGTTGCACTGGCGATTCATTGGCTGGGTGCTAAAATGCAGCAGACGCGGCTATCCCTGATCAGCCTAATTCTGATTCTGTGGGGCGTTCCTCTCTACTTTTTCGGGTGGCAGGTTGCTAAGTTACTTATTTTCCCCTGCGCCTATCTGATTTTCTGTGTTCCTCTGAACTTTCTGGATGCATTAGCCGGTCCTTTGCAGATTGTGGCGTCCAGTCTGGGTGAGCATACGCTGAATGGGATTGGGATTGAATGTCATCGTGTCGGATCGGTTTTGACGTCACCCTATTTTGAGCCGCTTAACGTTGAGGCGCCTTGTTCGGGATTGCGATCGTTGCTGGCCATGACGGCGCTTACCGCTGTTTATGGTTACCTGACCCAGAAAACCTTTATTAAGAAGTGGTTGCTTTTCGTGCTGTCCATTCCAATCGCCGTAATTGCCAATGTGGGTCGTATTATTTCGATTGCGTTGGTTTCTGTCACGGCCGGGGCCGATATTGCGACCGGTCTTCACCATGACTGGTCGGGTTATGTTCTTTTCGCGGTTGCCATCGGTCTGATGATCGGTGTCGGCAGGGTTCTTCAGATTAATTACAGGGAGTGCTTTTTCAAATGGAAAGAAGCTTATTTAAACCGTTCCTGAGCATTGTTATCGTGATGATTCTCTCGATTTTTGCACTGGCTTTCACGACCGGTGTGGAACTTGATTTTTTGCCCGGCGTAAAGATGGCGCTACCCGACGAGGTCGGCGGGTGGGTAGGAAACGAGTTGCGTTTCTGCCATAATGCGGAGGCGTGCGACCGTAATTATGCCCACAACGGCGTATATGTCAGCGAACTTGATATTCCGGATATTTGTCCGGATTGCGGGGAAATGCTCTACAATATGAGCCGGGCGGAGTCTGAGCAGCTTCCTGAGGATACAGAGTTTCTCAAGTCCGCATACACGAATGATGCAGGAACCCGTATCTTTACATCGGTTGTTTTGAGCGGAACGGCCCGTGACAGCATTCACCGCCCGCAACGCTGTCTGAAGGGGCAGGGAAATACACTGGACGGCGAGTACACTCTCGATGTTCCGATTGAGGGGCGCGAACCGTTGAAGGTTCGCGTGATTAAGACTTCCCGTATTTATCAGGGGCCGGAGGGGCAGGTGACCTATTATGGCTATTATGCCTATTGGTTTGTGGGGCAGGATCGCGAGACGCCCTATCATCTTGGGCGCATGTTCTGGCTGGCCTGGGATCGTGTGGTTCGCAGTAGGGCCAATCGCTGGGCCTATATTGCGGTATCCGGGACGCGTGAAGAGACTGGAAATGACTATGAATCGGATGTCATCGATTTTATTGAGTCCGTCTACCCCTATCTGCTGACTGAGACGATGCGGGCCAAAGTTTACCATGACTCCTGAATCGTTGGCGACTTTCGGTTTCGGGGATTGAAACCGGTTTTGCAGAAGGGTTATCGATCCGCTTCTCCGATCATGCGGATTTGTACGATTTTGATGCAGTAATGTGCGGGGCTATACAGCCGTTTTTGACGGATTTCATCATTTCTGGGCCGGTGGTGCCGGAGGCGGATGCCTCAGGGCCGGATCGGGGTGGTTCTGCCGGTGCATTCGTGCTATCCGGTTCCGAGCAGACGGTAGTGAGGGGCAAGATCCGTAAAAATCCTTTCCACCATTCGATCCCCCCGGCCCCGATAAAACAGACGGCGTTGAGCTGCCGGGCATGTCGTTTGATTTCAATGGAAATGAGCAACAGCATGCGCACACGCTGAGCGGTGAGCAGCGTTCAAGTATTTCGGGCATCCAGGCACTGACATCTTTTCCATGGGCGCAGCTTTCCTTGGCAAGCCTGTGATTGCGCTCTGGTCGGGCAGTTTCTTTAAGCCCTGCAGCATTTTGAGCGATTCGTCATCTTCGAGCCGCTCGGCATCGGTCAGGCTGTCACCGCCTGATGTGAAGCTGATGAGCAAAGCGGTAACATAAACCACCGGCTCCAATCTTAGCCCTTGTGTTTGCGAGGGTCGAGGCGGGCATCTTTGAGTTCGCACCTTTCGCCATCGCCTTTTTTTTAGTGCACGGCACCATGGCCGCCGGAACGCCCGTTTCATGGTCGGCGAGCGTCAGCACGCCGACGGTTTCGCCGATGAATTTGCCGTCCATGGCCAGTGCGTCGGCGTGTTCGGTGATTCAGTTGCAGGCCTTGTAGCAGGTGCCGCAGAACTTTTCGATGTCAGTGAAGGTTTCGGCCGGCAGCGGGCGGTAGCCGAAAACGTTCTCCCATTGATCCGGCAGGGAACGCAATGCCGAAGCCAAAGCTTGTGGCGCTCGGTGCGCTGGTCCGGCCCCCAGGCAAGGATCGCCACC
>JAFGVP010000113.1 GCA_016937945.1 Pontiellaceae bacterium
ATCAGATCTGTTTTGCTCATAGACACCCATGTAAGCAGAACCTATATTCATTGCCAACTGGCGGTCTGCGAAATTTAACGTCCAGACCGGCAAAAGGACCTGATACATGACGCTTTTCCATCTCTTCTATTCCTGCATTGCAGCGGCGGCGCTCGCTGGTGCGTTTATCCTGATCATCCACATGAATCGGCGCCGGATCCGGCAACAGCCTCCGGGCGGAAACTGGACGGCAATCCTGAAACGTAACCTGCCGATGTTTGAGCATTTGACTGGCGAACAGCGCACCCGTCTCTATGGCATGATGCATCTGTTTCTCGCCCGCAAAAAATTTGAGGGGTGCGGGGGGCAGGAGATTACCGAGGAGATCAAAGTCACGATTGCCGCACAGGCCTGCCTGCTGCTGATCGGCCACAAGACCAAGGCATATCCCCGACTGAAAACCATTCTGGTTTATCCGCACGCCTACCAGAGTGGACAAAAAGGCCTCTTCGGAGGAGATAATGGACAGAGCGCCCGACTGGGCGAGTCGTGGAACAGCGGGGTTGTGGTGCTGGCATGGGACAGTGTTCTGGGCGGCGCACGCAACATCCTCGATGGACACAACGTGACCCTGCACGAATTTGCGCATCAACTGGATCAGGAAGATGGTGCGGCAGACGGTGCGCCCATTCTTGCGCAGAGGACGGCCTATGTCGACTGGGCACGGGTCTTCCGGCAGGAATATACGGAGCTCGTTGATAAAACCCGCAGAGGCCGCAAAAGTACACTGGACCGCTACGGAGCCACCAATCCGGCAGAATTCTTTGCAGTGGCCACGGAAACCTTTTTTGAAAAACCGCACCAGCTCAAATCGCGACATCCGGAACTCTATGCAGAACTGCAGGATTACTATCGTCTGGATCCAGGGAACTGGCAGGAACCGTGATTCGGGCTACTCACTGCGCCGCTCGATCTGACGGATCAGGTCGTTGAAGATAAAATGATGAAACGGTAGGAAAATAAACCAGTAGGTGTGCCCCCAAAGGCCCTTGGTTTCATAATAGGCGGTCACGGAAAGTCGATTCTTGTCGCCGATTATCGGGTCCACCCGAAACTCCAGCCAGGCATAGCCCGGCACCTTCATCTCAGCCCGAAGCAGCAATTGACGATGATAATGAATCTTTTCGACGCGCCAGAAATCGACAACATCGTTGACGCGCAGACTGGTGGCGCTTCGCCGGCCGCGCGTGGTCCCGACCCCTCGCAGAAGTCGATCCATTCCGCCGCGAATACGCCATAGAATGGTGCTGTGAAACCAACCGTTTTTCCCGCCGATATGCGTGATGGAGCGGAACAGCGCCTCGGCGGTTTTGTCGGTTACCAACGAGTAGGAACTCGTATAGGTCGGAGCCCCGTTGATTTCACTGAGCTTGATCGCCAGTTCATAGTCCGGCGGATAACTGTCGGACCAACGCGTATGAACGGCATCCTGGTCCTCTCGGGAAAGCGCAAGAACCAGGGCCTCCTTGCAGGAGATACGACGAAACGGCAGTAATTCAAGAATCTCGTTCTCCTGACAGACCACATCGTGTGTCACGCTTTCCATCAGGCACCAGGTGATGGCGGCAGGAACGGGTGTAAGCAGACTGGTGATGTAGGAATAGAACCGGATACTCCAGATGGGAGATGGCAGAAAAATGCGCCGGCGCCCGAGAATGCCGGCATGGGTCTGAAGGATTTCGGCATAGGTCAGGATATCACCGCCCCCGATATCAAACATCCGATTGGCGGTTTCAGGAATCTCCAGGACACCGACGAGGGATTTAATCACATCACGCACACCGATGGGCTGGCATTTTGTCTTGGCCCAGCGAGGTACCAGAAAAAGCGGAATGCGCCGGACCAGATGGTTGATCATTTCATAGGAGGCGCTGCCGGATCCGATGATGATGGCCGCCCGTAGAATCGTGGTAGGAACCGTTCCCTTGCGGAATTCCCGGGCCACCTGCGCTCGACTGGACAGATGCGGCGACAAGTTCGTCTGCGTATCGCCGAGACCGCCCAGATAGATAATGCGCCGCACACCCTTCTGCTCCGCCGCTTTCCTGAAATTCCGAGCCGCTTCGATATCCACCCCTTCAAACCGATGCAGGCCGATCAGCATGGAGTGAATGAGATAGTACGCTGTATCAACCCCGTCCAGCGCCTTTAAAACACTGTCCGGATCGAGCGCATCCGCCTCAACAATCTCGGCATCGGGCCATCGTTCATGATGCTCCGGCGACTCCGCCCTCACCATCACGCGAACCCGATAATCCCGAGCAATCAGCTCCGGCACTAAACGACCGCCGATATATCCGGTTCCGCCAGCCACCAACACACGTCCCATTGAGAGGTTCCGTTTGGTCGGCAGCTCGTCACAAAGAATGGACTCAGAAACAGTTGCCACGATACCCGATCCTTTTAGTCGCATTTTAAGCGACCCATCAAAGAAGCGCAAGATCCATAAACAATGACAATATGAAGCATAATACCTGCATTTAATTGTTTAAAAGTTTTCACTCGACAACATTATCGGGCTCTGGGAGTTTGCGTAGACATGGAGAGAGATGAGACTATTCAACTGTTGCATGCTGCCATCGACGTCGAACTGGCCATGGGAGAACTCTACGCAATTTTTGCAACGACGCTGCCGGATGATCGTGAATTCTGGTCGCAACTGCATCTTGAAGAGAAGCATCATGCCTCGCTGCTGCGCACCGCGCTTGATTCATTTTCCAACCGCGCCCTGCTTGCAGAACGATTGCTTCCCGACTCACTGGTACGCGTCAAGAATGCCCACCGGCGGATTATCCGACTGATTGCCGAGTTCAGGAATGACGTACCGGACCGCAAGGCGGCCTGCAGACTGAGTATTCTTCTGGAACGGGAGATCGGCGAGGAGCACTACAATCAGTTCATGCATCAAATTCCGGAATCACCCATTGAATCCGTTTTCCAGCAACTGAACCTCAACGACAAAGATCACGCCGAGCGAATCACCTCGTACCTGAATGAGCTTGAAATTCAGGAAGGGAAACGGGGTTCTATGAACACTGCAGGATGCAGGTAGAGCGGCTCCATCGGCTCAGACGCAATATTATTTTTGAGTCGATCATAAACCAGTACGCCTAGAACCGATGCAGAAGGGAAAACCGATTCCTGCATGCAGTTTCGGTCTATCGAAGCAAACAGCACCTCAAGCCGATCAAACTCTGGACTCAGCACAACGGCATCTTCCGGAATAAATCCGGCGAGTTCATCGCGCTCAAGCAAGGCGAATTCCTGTTCCAGCTTCTGATGATTGAACAGGCCCGCCCAAACCTGATTCCTGCGGGCATCGCCGACGACCGCCACCTTTTTTTCAGGATATGAAGCAGCCAAAGCAGCGCCGCTGTTGAGTGCATAGACCGGTTTGCGCGCCGGAGCCGCCAGTGAGTTGGCCACGGAAAATGCAATTCGCATACCGGAAAAGGCACCGGGTCCACGGCCCACCGCAAAACAATCGATATTGTCCCACTTAATGGAAAGTGATGCCATAGCATCAAAAAGCTGCTGCCGGTTCTTGAAATTCTCTTCCCACTGCTTTTCCGCAATGACAACGCCGTCTTCAATCAGGGCGATACTGCCGAACCGGGAACTCAGTTCGATACTGAAAATAATCATGCTTCACCCTCTCTGAAAATGCGGAATGTCCGCTCCTGTGTTTGTTCATCGGCTTCAATACAAATATGAAGAAGATCCGACGGCAACAGTCCATCGGCCCGTTCCGCCCATTCGATCGCGGTGATACCGTTGGCATCGAAATATTCCTCCAGCCCAAGTCCCAGCGCTTCAGTTGGTCCGGAAAGCCGATAAAGATCAATATGATGAAGCGGCAGACGGCCTTCATATTCACCGATCAGGGTGTATGTCGGACTGGTGATCGGCTCGTCAATGCCGAGAGCCGCGGCAAGTCCCTGAATAAAACAGGTCTTCCCCGCACCCAGATCGCCGTGCAGGGCCATCACGGTACCGGGGTCCAGCTCATCGGCCAGTTCAGCCGCCAGAGCCCAGGTTTCATCAGGACTGTTGGTTTTAACAATGCGCATCACGATGCTCCTTCAGGAAAACGGGGGCGAAAAATACTATCAAGCTCGCGTGTTTGGAAGAACAGAATCAGGCCTCTTACTGGGCAAATGTTACAGTCAATGCAAGCGGCTCACTGGCCACCTTCATGCCGTCTGAATACACTCCGACCACCTGTACCGCACTGCGCCCTTCGCCCAGCAACTGTTCGTCCAGCGTAAGCAGCAGTTCATTTGAATAATCCTGCTCATCCAGAATCTCTCCGCCCTTGATAAGCCGGACGCTCCGGGGGGTCTGAATACCCCCGATCCTGACACCGAGCTCATGGGTGTATTTCCCGGTTTTTTTAATCGATGCCGGATCGATTTCAATCGAACGGTCCATGGTGTCCACCATAATTCCTTTGGTTGCTGAAGCACCGAATTCAACATCGTGCTTCGGTGATACGAACACACGCAGCTCATGATATCCGTCGGACAAACTGAAAATCGGCACCCAGACCGTGCTGTCAGACGATGCCGCATGGATGATCTTTCCATCCATCAGAAACGTGTACATGTATTCCACATTGGCCAACTTTGAATTGGCCATTGCGGCAAAGGTAAAATCATCTTTGATCTTATCCGCGCCTAACAACCGCACCACAATCATCGGGGCATACGGACGGGCCAGCGGGTCGCCGAGCAGAAGAACCTGCAGCGGACAGGCAATGGATTGATAGAAACTCTCCATGACCGAGCAGCCGCCGATGTAATGTACAAAGAAGCGAGCCGAAGGAAACTTGTTGGGATTTGAATAGGGCTCAACCACCGTCCCGGCGGTCGCCGTCGCACCGGCCTTGATCCAGTCCGTAATCTTGGTCTGCGGTTTCTGGAATTCAGCGCCCCAGCTCGTAAGATGCTCCGCCATTGCTCCGGGAGCAAATGATCCGATAAGGGAGGTATCGACCGACTCGGCCCCCATCATCAGCCCCATCAGCCGTTCCTTTCCGGCAGGGAAATTCGTGGTTACATTTGCGCTGATGCCGCGTTGCTTAAGTTCATTGGCAGCGGGATAAAACTGCCACTCGCGGCAGGTCGAACGAACATCATCGCTCATTAAATAATAGAGACCGGTATGAGCACCGTGGAAGTCCGAACGCACGCCGCGATTGATCGTATCCAGCACCTCCTGCAAATCATTGCCGTTTTCACCGGTATATCCGAGCATCATGCTTGGCAACGGCATCTCATCCCCCAAACCGTTCCGCAGGTAACTCATCTCTGCCGGAACATCTCGATCCTCTCCCAGACCATCGCGGTATTTGTTGAAAGAGAGCGCAGAAAGTTCCAGCTTGACCCGCTCGTTCGGTCCGGCAAACAGCTTCGAAAGATATTTCCCCTCCTCGACCAGACTCAGACCGGGAATCCGGTTCCGCATAAAGGTAAGCCCGATCACCGACATCTGCTTGCGATCGTAGGAATCAGTTTGAACCCGAATAGGAAAATCAACGGAATAGACCCATGCAAGAATATGGTCATCAATACCGCGCTGTGCCGCAGCAGCAGAAGCCGGCTCCCATATCAATTGGGTAAACTGCTCCGGCGTCATGGTGGCGCGTCCGCCGTAAACCTCTTCCGGAATATCCAGATAAACCAGATTCTGTGGAGGAATCTGCCGCGCCACCGCGTAGGCATTCGCCACCTTGAGCGAGTCCAGCGACTGCTTATTCGCAAGCAGAAGCACCTCATGAGACTGCTGCGACCAGGCACTGACCGAGAACATGAACGCAAAAACAAAACAGATATACTTAACCATAGAATCTCTCCAAATAGATCCGCTCATCATGGCGGTTCGCTAAAATGAATTCAACCCGCTTGCCCAAAAAGCTTACAACACATACACTGCCGGTTATGACAAAATCTTTCATCACCCTTATCGTTCTTCTGATCAGTTCAATTCCGGCTTGCGCCGGACTGGATGGACTGTTCTATCAACCGGACCATCGACTCTACACGACACCCGCCCGGGACGGCTATGCCTATGAGGAGGTTCAGTTCGAAAGTGCCGATGGAACCATGCTTTCCGGATGGTTTATTCCTGCCAAAGGACCCGCCAAGGGAACCGTGGTTCATTTTCACGGCAATGCACAGAATCTTTCGGCGCACTATTCCTTCGTATCCTGGCTTCCGGTCAACGGATTCAATCTCTTTGAATTTGACTACCGGGGCTTCGGAAGGTCCGAAGGCGAACCTGACCGCAAAGGGGTTTATGAGGATTCTATCGCGGCGCTTCAGTACATCAAGTCACGCACGGATATCGACCAGAACCGGATCATTGTCTTCGGCCAGAGCATTGGCGGCGCCAATGCCCTGACCGTTCTTGGAATAAATCGTTTCGACGGGATCGTCGGCGTGGTCTCCGACTCGGCGTTTTCGACCTACAAGGGCGTTGCGAGCGACCACGCCGGCCTGCTGAAACCGCTTGCATGGCTCCTTATCGGCAATCGTCTGAGTCCGGCGCGCCACGTCGGAAACATCGCTCCGGTTCCGCTGGTTATAATCCATGGAACTCATGATCGTGTCGCTCCCTATCGTCATGCCGAAAAACTATTCAGCAAAGCGAACGAACCCAAGGAACTCTGGACCATTAAAGGCGGCACGCATACATCGGCGCTGGGACCGGGCCGATCCGTTTATGCACCTCGCCTGCTTCAGCTTTTCAATCGATGGTGCAACGAAAGTCCGGCAAAACAGCCCGATTAAGCCGGATCATCCCGGAATGCGTCCTTCCAGCTCAGGTATAACGATTCCATCGAGTCATACACATCATCTGCCACGCGAATTACACCCCAGCCGAACTGCGTCTGAAAAAGACCATCATACGCAGTATCGTGATAAGATTCTGCGGCATAGGGAATCTCCTCTGAATCAAGCAAAGCCATAACAGCGAGCGCCTCGGCGTCATTTTCAGGTTTACAGAGAATCTTCATGATTCCTCTCACCAAATACAATGGCTTCAAACACATAAAAATCGCAGTCGGATTGCCATGCATCAGCAGGAAGGCCGGCTTTCATACTCAGATGGGATAACATCTCCGCAAGCCCCCATCCCTGCTCCGGCGCCACCTGCGGAAGGAAGACGGCAGAATGCATGCCCTTTCTGAGAACAACTCCGTGCCGCCCGACCTCAATAGATGCATAGGACGGCACCTCTTCCGGTGCCGTCAAAGCCGAGATCTCAATATCAATCAAACCAAGCTCATCGGCGCGGAGCTGTGGAAACCGGGGATCATGAAATGCCGAATTAACCGCCTGCTCCCGAATCGCCTCATGGAGCGGCCGGGTTGGAAATATTTCACCGATACATCCCCGAAGCTGCCCGTTCTTATGCAGCGTGACAAACGCACCCATGAGTTCTTTCATGGACTGAGTAACCGCAAGCTCAGCCGTCGGAGCATCCGGAAGAAGCTGTTCGCAAATCCGCTGGCGGGCAAAGTGCAGCAGCGCGGACTTGTCCTCAGCAGTCAGCGTCTCATTTTCGTGGTTTCCAGGGGTCTTCCAACGGCCGGTAACCGCCGCAGAAACATAGCTGACACAATGCATCCAATCGCCGGTAAGGTTTCCGGAAGTATCATATTTCAACAGCTGCACTTCGGCATCCGCCGGCAGCATGGCGAGCAGAATGCTGATAGGAACCCGTCCGCAAATCGTGGCGCCGGTCTTTGAAATATATTCAGAAAATCCGGCAAGATCATGCTTCAGGATCAGTTGAAAAGCGTTCATATCAAGCTGTTCCAGATTTTCCTGAATGGATTCGGTAAACGGAACGTAACCGAATGTTCCGCCGAAATGGGTAAAATCGGAGCTGATGACAACGAGCGTCTCATCATCGATATATTTCAGAAGTGTTTTCCCCACCTCACGTACTGCATTCAACGAAAGATCTCCGCAGACAATCGGAAGCAGGGTAAAGTCGCCCAGAGCCCGTTGCAGCAAAGGAAGCTCAATCTGAACACTGTGTTCATGAGAGTGAGCGGATGGATGACAGGTAAAATGCTCGTGATCCCATAACTGCTCGGCCAGCGCACAATCCACCCGAACCGCACCGAGCGGAGTTTCGATGGCTTTCACATCCGGAATACTGACCTGATCCGGCATATGAACCCGATGGCTCGGCCCCAGAACAATCACACGCGAGAATGTACGACCGGCCACCTCGCGCAATCCTGCCGCCGCCACCATGCCGGAATATCGATAACCCGCATGAGGAAGCAGCAGCGCAATAACAGTGCCGGTAATTGTTTTCGTTCCTGCATCCAGATATACATCCACCTCGCGCGCCAGCAGATCCGGATTATCGTTATACCACACCCCGGCCAGCTCCGACCTTAAAACATCCTGTTTCACACTCACCTCATGCCCCCTGCTTTCGGGGAGTTTTATAACGATCGAGGTCGTTCCGCAATGCTTCAGGCAACAGAATCTTTCCATTGCCGACTGCGAAGCAGCACTTTAGAGTTCATCATCATGGTCACAGAAATTATATGGTTACTGATTAGCGGCATCGGCGCCTACCTGATGCTCAACCTGTATGCCCTGCTCATTTCGGACCGACTGCTCTTCCGGCCGCGGGAAGCCAGCTATCATCACCTTCCGAACGAGGTCCGGATTCCGCAGGATTCGGGATCGACCCTGACGGCGGTTTATCTGGAGCATCCTTCGCCGCGCTGCACACTGCTGTTCAGTCATGGAAATGCAGAGGATCTCGGCAATGTGGTTCCCTTCATGCAACCGTTTCATGAATGCGGCTGCTCTGTGCTGATGTATGACTACAGCGGCTACGGTACGAGCAAGGGCCGTCCATCCACCGCCCGAGTAAAACAGAACGCGGCCGCTGCCTACCGATGGCTGATCAATGAGAATGGTATTGATCCGAAAACCATCATATCCCATGGACGCTCACTCGGAGGCGCCGTAGCCGTCTGGCTGGCGGCCCGTCATGAAACGGGAGGCGTTATTACGGAGGTTTCCTTTGCTTCGGCCTTCCGCGTAAAGACCCGTTTGAAAATTCTGCCATGGGATAAATTCGACAGCCTGAAAGCGGTCCGGCGCATTCACTCGCCGATACTCGTAATTCACGGAACCGGCGATGAGATTATCCCGGAATGGCATGGCCGGAAGGTTTTCGCCGCGGCAAATAAGCCGAAACAGCATCTGTGGATTCCGGGCGGCTCGCATTTTAACTATGCCTATATCAACGAGCAGGAATATCTGAACACCATCATGACATTCATCGGGGATTCGATAAAAAACGGCCGCCGGACCACTTAAACAAGAAGGCCGAAATAGGAGATCACCAGATTCTTATCGCCGGTATTCACGATTTCATGCACGTCGCCCGGTTCGACGATTGCCACCATGCCGGCCTTAAATACATAGGCGACATCGTTGACCCGGATTTCACCGCACCCCGACTCCACCCGGAACACCTCGGCCATGTCGTTATGAAGATGACTTCCCGCTTTTTCACCCGGCGGAAACACGGCCTGCGAAAACATGGTCATGTTTCCCAGTTCACCGTTTCCTATGATTTCGCGCTTACGAATCCGGGCGTTATGCGAAACCGCCTTTTCGGGCAATTCATTGATTTTGATCAGCTTCATAATGGCTTATCTCCGGCCGATTCTTCTCCCTCTTCTGAAAGCGAGAGAACAGAAAACGCATTCCGCTTAACCTATCGCCGCCAGAATAGAGTCCAGCCACAAAAGTTTTTTCGACTGAAGCATGGGGCTCGGATGCGCATTCAGCAAAGGGTGTACATCAGAAGAAACGGTGCAGACCGGCTCACGGTCCAATCGTTTCATACACTGCTCCGCGAGCGGAATGAGTCCGACATCCTGCCCCCAGCCCAGCAAAATCGGAGTTGGCCGACTGCGTTTCAGGGAATGTACACACTCGGCGGTCCGTTCCTGAGAAAATATGCTGTGCATATGACCGCCGATGATTCCGCCCAATGCGTCAACCTTCTGAAGAAAACTGCCGGACCTGGGATCCCGCAGATCCGAAAGGTTGAGCACGCGGATATGTTTCCAGCCCTTTTGAACGGCCACACGCATTATCTGATACTGCGTGTTATCCGGCTGGGTCAGAACCAGCTGTTTCCGCATGCACGCCCCCGAACGGGGATAGTTGATCTCCTCGTCGATGTGATAGATATCCTTCGGATGCGATGAACCCGGATTCATCATGATGACCACAACGTCCGGCTTCCGCTCTGAAATATCGGATGGGTTATCCTGTGGAATGGATTGCTCCACGATTTCCAGAACGCTTCGGCATTTAGCCCGCTCTCCGTTCATAAGCATGAGCTCATAAAAATGCCCATAGCAGGTAAACTGCTTTTTCAACTCCGCCGCGTAGATAAAGTCCATAACCGAGTTTCCATTCCTTTCAGATAATCTGCAGACAACATAGCCTGAGCGACCGGCGAAAGGACAGTCATTTTAGACTTTCTGCATGAAAGGCAACCCACTACGATGCGGAAGAACAAACGGATCCATAAAGACTATGCATTTCATCATCGACTTCATTGTTGGAATCCTGCTTCTGCACACCGCGTGGAGAGGCTGGAGAAAGGGTGTTGTACTTTCTTCACTCGGAGTACTTCAAATTGTGCTGTCCTCGATCGCCGCCTATTTTGCCGGTCGTCATCTCGGGCCTTGGCTGGCGGAAGCCATGTATCGCCCGCGCATCGTCATGATGCCGGTCACCGCCGGACTCACGTTTGTCTCGATCTCCTTCGGCATACAGATCCTGATGTGGAAGATCAGCGAAGGGTACCGCGTAAAGATCGAAAAGGAGGCGTTTCACCTGCCGTGGATACACCGACTCGGAGGAAGTCTGGTTTCGTTTGCAAGCGGCGTTTTCACTACGATTGTCTTTTTCTGGCTGCTTGATCTGGCGCTGACCGGCGTCTCCGGTCACGGCATTCCCGGAGCCGACCGTTCGACCTTCGGCCGCTTTGCCCAGCGTGCCGCATACGAGGGGGTCTACATGGCAACGGCGAAAGAAGGACGGGAATCGCAGGCGGCGGCAACCGCGCGGGTGATCAGTAATCCGGCGAAAGGAATCCGGCATCTTCGTAACGTACTTAGTGCGGACTCCATCAAAGACCTGCTGGTTGATCCGGATATCGGACAGGATCTGTTGAGCGGCGATCCCGAACGGGTGGAACTGAATCTTTCCATACAGGCGTTGCTTGCAGACCGGAACACTCTGAACGAACTGAAAGAACTCGGGATTATCTCCGGTAAGGAGACTCGATCCGGGCTTTGCGATAAACTTTCCAGTCTGGGAAAAAATGAAACCATCCGCTACAGCATCGAAAATCTCAAGATGCGTGATCTGCTCCGAACGGACAAAATCACCCTGCTGATTCGCGACCCCTATTTTGATGTCATTGTGCAGGAGCTATTAAAATAGGACGCGCTTAATCATCGGGCCGGATGCGACCGCGCAGCTTCTTTTTCTCGCCCTGCTTCGTCTTTGCATCGAGCATACGCGCCTTGGCGCGACGGGAGCGACGCCGCTTCTGTCGCCGGATTTTTTCGATGGCCTGCTGCCTTGCGCTTTGTTCGCCCAGCGCCATTTCTTCAATCCGGTCACAGAGTTCACGACGCGCCCAATAGCGGTTATCCGCCTGAGACCGCGTCTGCTGGCAGCGTATTTCTATCCCGCTGGGATGATGATTCAACTGCACGCAGGATGACGTTTTATTGATCTTCTGCCCGCCTTTTCCAGAGCCACGGATAAAATGCTCATCAAGATCCTCTTCCCGGATACCGAGCTGTGCCATGCGCTCATTCAGCTTTTCCTGTTTTTCCTGCGTAATCATTTTTACATAGTAGGTATCATGTTCGGCTTTCGCAATTGATTTCACGTGCCGCCCCCCTATGATGTCCAAATGGAAGTTACGCAGGAAACCACAACGATTCTCGCACTGATCGGCCTTCTGATGATCGGTGGGTGCCTTGTTTCTATTCTGGGACTGGTGCTTTTCCACATAAAATATCCGGCCGATCCGGATGATCTTACCCAACGCATGGAACAGCAGGCATGGAGCGCCGGACAGGTTGGAATCATGGCCTGTGTTCTGATGCTTGGCATGGTGCTCATGGCGCTGATCGGAGCACTGTTACCCGGCGATGCAAACGGCCCGGCACCACTGCTCCTTGCGCTCTCATTTGCAACCACCCAGCTGATTGCCCTGATCCTGCTCGGGCGCCAACGCCGGACCACATGGCGCGAAGATTTTTCCATGACCGGACAAAAACTGAAAGC
Source organism: Pontiellaceae bacterium (assembly GCA_016937945.1). Lineage (GTDB taxonomy): Bacteria > Verrucomicrobiota > Kiritimatiellia > Kiritimatiellales > Pontiellaceae > Pontiella. The sequence goes on from JAFGVP010000113.1 coordinate 12,408, forward strand.
GGTCGGTCTGGCGCCACTGATCTACCTGTCCGCCGTTCCTGTCATCGGCATTGCCACAACCATCTACCATGCGCTGCTGCGAAGATTCGGAATCGAACCCGGTCTTCAGAATGTCGTTGAGCTGATTGCCGCCAGCAGTGCCTGGGTAAAGGTCGGCTATGTATTCCTTGCGGTCGTGGCGGCGCCGTTTTATGAAGAGCTGATTTTCCGCGGCACATTCCTGCCGTTCATGGTTCGTCGATTCGGACTGGTTCCGGGGATCACAATGGTTTCACTGATATTTGCGGCAATCCATTTCCATCTACCGACCATGGTACCGCTCTTTCTCTTTTCTGTGGTCCTCTGTCTGGCCTACTGGCGCACACGTACGCTCTGGACCAGCATTGCACTGCATGCCGTGTTCAACGCCGTAACGGTACTGCTGGCGCCACTCTACGTGCAGTAACCCATCCGCTAGGCAAACGTCGTGAGTCCGGCGATCGCAGCACCAAGAACCGGAGCATCGTCCACCTGTATACAACGAATGTGCAGACCGCGCTCATTCAGCATTTTTCCGAGACAGGCCTGAACCTTGTCGGCCAGTCCGAAGGTTTTGTAGTAGGTTGAACCATCAATATTAATGCAGACGGGCCGAGCCGGGTCCTGTCCGGCACCGCTCTTCACCACCGCCGCCAGAATATTGACCGCCGTCAGCAGGGCCGCACGATCGACAACCGCCCCAAAAACGGTCTTCATGATTTCGCGATCGGCATCCGTGAAGACCTCGCTACCGAGCACGCCGATATCCCGTCCGTTATCCGCCACAAGATTATCAATGTGAATCGTGGAGAGCTCTTTCATGACAGCAAGCGCCGCGCCGCCGGCATCGGAAAACACCTGCTCGGTTGCAATCGACTGCAGCAGTTCGAGGGTCAACGGCCCCATGTAAACACCGGAAATACATTTTTCAAAGACATGTCCTCCGGGATTGACGCTGCGGGCATCCAGTTGCAGATCCAGCGGCCCGCGCGCAAAAGCGGAAAATGCGCCGGACTCCACATTGATCACCTGCGATCCGGATCCGCTTTCAAGTTTCCCGATATTGCTGTTCTGTTCGACGTAAGCCGTATTGGTTCCGGTTCCCAGAATAAAGCCGACATACGAAGAAGCGTTAAAGCCCTGCCCCTGCGCAAGACCGGCCAGAAGGCAGGCTACGGTATCGTTCAGTACCACGACTTTTTTCCCGCACACTCCGCGCGCCTCAAGCGACTTCAGCAGGCCGGCGCCGATATGCGTCCCCACCAGTTCAGGAATCTTGATCTCCTTGGTCCAGTGCAGCAGGCATCCGTCATAATCCGGCATAATGGTGGCCGGATAGGAAAAACAAAAACCGATCTCCTCGAACTCGTCCTTCATCGGCTCCAGCGCATCGGCCAGCACGCCGTAAAACTCGGCCGCCGATATTTCGTGATCCCGACCGGGCATCGGCTGCTTACTGAAATTGGAAATATCAACGGCGCCGTCATCGGAAAACCGCACCGTACAGATACGCAGGTTGGTTCCGCCGGCATCGATGACTGCCACGGATTTATCGGAAGGAACCGCGTGCTCCGTATTCACATACGCAGGAATCATGGCAAGTGAACCGGGTTCACCATCAAGGCCTTTCTTCATCTCATTCAGAAATCCTTCGAGCAGTGCGCCGGCGTCATATGCATCCGCCGCCACATGCTGTTCCTTCAGCCAGCCGTTGATATCCATTGTATTCTCCCTTTTTGCAAAACGCAGATTGATACATACCCTTCCACCATGATGCAACTGTCCAAATGGTTAGTATTGGTAAACCTGTTCAAGAAATGCGTGCGAATAGTATGCCGTCAGATGCTGTCCGTGACGATGCAACTCCATTTTAACATACAACTGCCGAAAGCGTTCATCATCGGTCAGTCCCTTCAGCACCTTATAGTCAAATGCCGGATCCTCGCCGCACAGCAGAATGTCCGGCGCCCACGCATAAAAAAGATCCCGATTAAATGCCGCATGATTTTTAAACCCGGAGCGCGGCCCCGGAGCATGCGCCATTTCCGTTGAATTCAGACCCATCAGATCGAGGACGGGACCGTCATAGGCCAGTTTGATTCCGCCGGCTGTGATGGTCGCGACTTCCGGCTGCACTTCAGATCCGGAAAACATTTCGGATAAAACACGCCCCGTCGTCCGGCCCGATGCGGCAATACGGAATTCATGTTCAAGCCGAGATGTGGCAGGAAACAGCCCCCACCCGCACACAACCAAAAGAGCCAGAATCACTCGCCACTTCTTTCGACTCCATCCAGCGAATCGACGAACCCACTCATCTGCCGCCAAAAGACACAGAAGCGGCCACAGTGGCTGATAAAAGCGAAAACCGCCAAAGTGATCTCCACCCACCAATACCGGAATACCGATTCCGGGGAGCAGGCACAGAGCGACAATGCCGGAAAAACTGAATCCGTTTTTCCATTCCCGGACCGTACGGACCAGAAGGATCAGCCAGGTTGCAGCGACCAGCAGGTGCACCGGATTAAACAGCAGATAGCGCAACAGATAGCCGGCCCCTGACCAAATGTTGGCAAAAAGACCCGGAGAAACCTTTGCATAATAGGTATTGGGAACCGGATAGCCGAAATAGTGTAGACGAAAAATAATCAGGCCCGCCAGAGCAGCCAAAAACAGCATGGCCGGAACAACGACAGATTTCGGTCCCTCACGAGAGTGAGACGGCTTGAATACAAAAGCAGAAACCAGCAGAAGCCACCCCCCCCAAAGCATTGCCTCAGGGCGCGTCAGCACCAACAGCGGAAGCAAAACGCTCATCAGCCAAATGTGACGCTCCGCAACGGCCAGTACCAGAAACGTCAGCAACAGGCACCACAGACCGGACTCCATCAGCGTCACATGGCTCCATGCAAACCAGGCCGGCGCCGATGCAAGCAGGCCGATAAGAATCAATGGATTCCCGGTCCGATGCACAATCAGCCCCACAACCATCACTCCGATCAGTACATTCAGGAGATAAAGCGGAATTTCAACAGAATCGGTAAAGCGATAGAAAACTGAGCAGATCAGTGTCCACAGCAAGGAGGTAAAACCCTCCACATGCTCGCCGCCGACGTTATAAACAAATCCGTCTCCGCCCGCAAAATGGCGGGCATACACGAAGAATATGTCGGCATCGTCGATTCCCGTCGAAGGGCGCCCAAGTAGAATCCATGTCGTAAGACTCCCGCCGAGAACAACCAGTAATGCAATCAGCCAGCGATGAATACTCGATCTATTCATTGTGATACGGATGCCCTTCTACCACCGTAAACGCACGATACACCCCTTCAAGCAGCACGATTCTAGCCACGCCGCCGGCCATCACCAGCGAAGAGAGAGACCATACGACATCGGCCTTTTCGCGCACGGATTCCGCCAGTCCCAATGCCCCGCCGATCGCAACCACGATACGACGACGACCAGCAAACGGATGCCCGCCGGAACGGGAGGCCCGAATCATATCGGCCATTTCGACCGTTTTTATGGATCGGCCACGCTCATCGCAGGCAATCAGGTAGTCGCCCTCCTTCATGAGTTTGAATATCCGATCCGCCTCGGCCTGCTTGATCTGCTCCGGCGTTCGCGAAGAAACCTTTTCGTCTTTATACTCCACGACATCCACGCCAAAGCTCTTCAGGCGGCGGATATATTCCTCCTGAGCAGCTCCAAGCGCCTTTGGCTTAATCTTTCCCGGCAGCAGTACGCAAATCTTCATGGCTGCGTTTTATGCAGGATTCGCGCCATCAAAAAAAGCAAAAGCCGGAAACAGCGTACTGTTCCCGGCTCATGACACCCTGCAGCCCCCCTTATCCGGCGATGTAACCGGATCGCGCCATGAAGATCTGACGTACAGACTCCTTCGACAAAAGAATCAGCGTAAAGATTCCAAGTACGGTTCCAAACGGCGTAAAGAAGCATTCAATGCCGGCCACAACCATACAGAATATGCGCTGGCGGCGCTGATGAAGCCGCCGTCCGGCCAGTATCATGCAGATCGCTGTCGCCCATCCACCGAATACCGCGACAGAACCGGAGATAACAAACATCCAGCCCATTATCGGCGGCGGACCGCTGGAGACCTCTTCCCCGAAAAAATTCCCGTTCAGCATGCCTATACCCATGAAAATATGCATAACAAACATACAGGAGAAGAGTCCGACAATCCCTCCTACGACATAATAAAAGATTGCCAAAAGATCCAGATGTCTTAATTCCTCATCGTTCATGCAGATTTACCTGCTCCCATCTTTCCGATCACTTCCTTGGCGGTTGCCACCACACCGGCGACATCGGACAGGTTGGTCGGAATAATCATCGTATTGTTGGTTTTTGCGAGGTTGCCGAATTCCGAAATATACTGCTCAGCAATCCGCAGGTTGACCGCGTCACTTCCGCCATCAGCATTGATCGACTTGGCAATCGCATCGATCCCCTCGGCCGTCGCCATGGCAACCGCTCGAATTTCGGCGGCGCGGCCTTCGGCTTCGTTGATTCGTTTCATCTTTTCGCCTTCGGAACGGGCAATCGCCGCCTGCTTTTCACCGTCCGCCTGATTGATGGCGGCCTGTCGTTCCCCTTCGGACTCAGCGATCGTGGCGCGCTTTTCACGCTCGGCACGCATCTGCTTTTCCATGGCGTCCTTGATGCTCTGCGGCGGAACAATGTTTTTTACTTCGTAGCGCGTTACCTTCACGCCCCATGGATCGGAAGCAAGGTCGACCGCCTGCACAATCGCGTGATTGATCGAATCTCGCTCCTCGAACGTCTTGTCGAGGTCCAGCTTACCGATTACCGAACGCATGGTGGTCTGGGCCAGCTGCGTGGAGGCGAAAGCATAGTTATTGATCCCGTACGACGCATTTTTCGGATCCATCACCTGCATGTAGAGAATCCCGTCCACCTCGACGGAAATATTGTCCTTGGTGATACACATCTGCGGAGGAACATCCACGGCCTGCTCCTTGAGCGTATGCCTGTAGGCAACCTTATCGATGAACGGGATCAGGATATGCATCCCGGCCTCAAGGGTCTTGTTGTATTTGCCCAGTCGCTCAACGATATAGGCATGCCGCTGCGGCACGATCCGCATCGTCTTGATGATCGAAACAACAACAAAGATCAGCACAACTCCAGCGATGATTAAACCAGCCATTATCCACCTCCACTTATTTTGCTTTTACGATTAAAGTCAGGCTTTTCTGCCCTGAAATCTCTACCTGCCGACCGACCTCCAGCGACTCTTCCGATTCCGCCTTCCAATCTGCGCCATGCAGCATCACCTTGCCCGGAACTCCCGGAGCAATTGCAACGCTGACCGTCGCGGTCTCTCCCACCAGCGTTTCAGTCATGGCGGCTGAATCCCCGGTCCGACCCATAAAAACGGGTTTAAGCAACCGGCGCAGGCCAAACAGAAAAACAAGCGACGCCACGGTAAAAAACACCAGTTGGATCGTCAGGGATAAGTCAAAAACGCCCGTCAGAAGCGCCGTCAGAAGGGCTCCCAGCCCGAAGAAAAACAGAATCAATCCGGGCACGGCAAATTCGCAGATCATCAGAGTCACCCCGACAAGAGCCCACCAGAATGATGCACTAAACATAACAACCTCCTTTGCATGGTCCGGTCTCGCGATTCACCGGTTCGTCCATGCTCGGAAAGATAGGTAAAGCGGAGCAACACTTCGATTATAAAAGGCATATTCCTTTGCAACGGATTTGAAGAATAATCGAGTAGGCGGGTTGCCCCGCCTCTCACACCACCGCACGCGCCTTTTATGGCATATGGCGGTTTCCGCTAAGTAAACAGCTCCAACTTCATATACTGTTCTGCGAAACATGCATACTTGATTTCCCTGAACCACTGCTCTCCCATGGCTCGGTGAGATCGTCTTCGTCACAGCCGATTGCGCAAACGCGTTACCGGAACATGTGCTCAATGGAGTGCTTCACGCTCGACTTGCGCCGAACATCCAGAATAAGCAGGGCCGCCGTACGGGTGAGCCCCAATTTTGAGTCAGCTTGCTTAAGCGCCGTTGCATGTAATGCCCCCAAGAAATCGACCGAAGCCGTTCGGGATTGGCAGGATGGAAAATCAAAATTTGTTTGTGAATTATTCAGGCTATTTCCTGCGGAAATTATCTGCGCGTTGCTTCGGGCCGATGCGGTCGTATTTGTTTTCACAGATATGATGTCTACGGGCAGTGTATTTACTCTCCAGTTCCCGCTTTATCAGGGTTGTGCCGGCTTCATACAGACCGCTTTCCGGTTGGCGTTCAGGGCGTCGTAGCTATCCATCATTTCCCCGGGATCCTTTTCATCATCCAGCCATTTTAACAACGTATTGCGCAGACGGTTACGTATCGCATCGTATTCCGGTTTCAGCGCAAGATTATCCAGTTCAAATGGATCAGAGATTGTGCAATAGAGTTCCTCCGGAGGCCGCTTGACCATGCGCTGAACAATCTTTCCGGCATAGGTATCGCCGCCGGCGGCGGCCTCTTCCATGGAGGCAAACCAGCTGGATGGTTTTTTCCCGTTAATGTAGCGGCCCACATAGTTCAATTCGGAATCCAGATTCATGATAAAGCGATAGGTTCCGTCGTAGACCGTCCGGATGGGATACGGCTTGCCCTCCGGCACATTATTATGAATTCCAAAGACCACATCGCGGTGCTTATCGGTCATGCCCAACAGCACATTCATGAAACTGCGCCCGTCAAAATCGGCGGCGGCGGGCGTACCACCGGCCAGCTCGACAAAGGTCGGTAGTACGTCGCAGATCTGCACGAGTGCATCCGTTTCGCGCCCTGCCTGAATGTGACCGGGCCAGCGAGCGATAAATGCCGTGTGCAAACTCAGGTCCCAACAGTTCCATTTGCCGCCGGGAAACTGCCAGCCCTGCTCGGAACTGAACAGGACGACGGTGTTTTCATCGAGCCCGTTCTCCTTAAGCAGACGCATGATATCGCCCACCTGCTCATCCAGCTTGGCCACTTCCGCCAGATACTGCGTCAGGTTGCTGCGAATCTCCGGCGTATCGGCAAGCGCAGCGGGCAGCGTCAGTTCGGAGGCATTAAACTGAGATGGATCGCCGTCGGTCCAGGGCCGATGCGGATGCGTTGAGCAGATGTAGAGCGCAAACGGCTGATCAGCATTTCGAGTCAGGAACGGCACGATTTTTTCCGGATTGTAATGATTGATCTTTGCCACACAGTTTTTTTCAAACCCGGCCACGGTCTCGAACGGGAAGTTGGATTCCGGATGAAAGTGCCGCTTGCCGCTAATCCCGACACGATAGCCCAGCTCCGAAAGCCAGGTCGGCGCACTGCGGGTTCCCGGATGGGTGGCGGAATGATTCCAAGCACATCCGCTGCGGTAAGGATAGAGCCCTGTATAGAGCTCGGCGCGAAACGGCACGCACATCGACATCGTCACAAAGGCCTGATTAAACTTCAAACCTTCCTGTGCAAGCCGATCAATATTGGGTGTCGCCACATTTTTCCCGCCATAGCAGCCCAGTGAAGAGTGCGCACAGTCATCAGCCAATATGAACACCAGATTGGGGCGTCGGACTTCCGCAGCATGGGCCATGGTACAGCCAAGAAGAACCGTCAACGCCCAATATCGTTTCGTCCCAATCATTCCTACCTCCGCTCAATTGGGCGAAACCGCCCCGTCATAATTTAAAAAAAGCCTGATTGCTCCCGGCCGCTGCGCCGAATTCCATCCAGCGGATCGTGCCGTGTTCATTGGTGACCGATCCGGAGGGAATCCACGGCAAGGCAAGATTCGTGCTGCACTGCGGCTCAAAAACCATGTTCGGCTGTACATTCCAATATACACGAGGCGTCGGCTCAATCTGAGCCAGCTGCCCCACCGGCTGTCCCACGGTCGTGATGGAGCTGTTGTTCACCTGAGTCAGCTCCACGGAGACATTATCATAGTAAACCGTGCCTTCATGCGCGGCCGTGTCAAAAATCAGGTAACGCGCCGAGTTCGAGTTATTGAACCGGAATGCGCCGGACGCCACCGAGCTACCGTTCACGAAGATTTCATAGGTCGACGAATAGTCGGACGTATTATCGTTGAAATCAGAAATCACCATCCGGAGCGCCACCGGCGTCCCGACCGGCAATCCACTGACCAGCATTCTGTTAATGTCTCCGGTGCCGCTCTGCGATCCGGCGTCCATCCGAAGGAATACCCCCAGCCCTCCGGCACCATCCGTACCGACCTGCAGGCCCAGATCAACATCACCAATCACCAGATTGGAGACATCGGCAAGACTCAACGACATACGCTGCGCATACTGGCTGCCGACCACATCAACATCCATATCAACGGAAACCTCATAAACGTTCCCAGCCAGATAGTTGCCGAAATTAAAGGCGCCGGCCCCGTCAGGACTCAGTTCAAAACGGCCGTTTGCATTCCGCGGAATCACGGCCATCCGGTTGCCGCCGACACTGAAATCAGTGGCAGGACGTGTTCCATCGCCGTATCGATACCCCCAAAGATCCGATGCCGCAGAACCGCCGACACGCGAGGCAAACTCATAGTTCACGCCGGCATTCTCGGAAAAGCCGGAACTGGGCGCGCTGCCTCCCGTCACGGAAAAATCGTCGTAAAAGATGACTCCGGTTTCGACCGTCTGATTAGTGATCGTCACCGTATCGATTCCGTTGCCGAGCACCGTTTCGTTATACCAGGCCATCACCTGCGCACGCATGTCTGCAACCCGATCCTGTAACGACGCCTCACCGGACAGATTGGTGGTCTCCTCCTTGTCGACGGAAAGATCGAACAGTTTCAGCTCAGAACCATCGGGATTAACCAACAGCTTATAGTTTCCGGAACGCATCGCCAGCATCGGCGATGCCGAACCGAGACCGGATACGGTGCCATATTCCCAGAATTGCGGGCGACGCCGCGTCCGGCTGCTTCCCTGAAATACATCGCTCATGTCCTCCCCGGCAAACGGGGCATTGGGCAGTTCAATGCCGGCAAAGCTGGCGTAGGTCGGAAGCAGGTCCAGCGTTGATACGGCGGTCGTCGTATTCACCGTTCCTTCGGGAACCAGCCCTGGACAGCGCACAATAAACGGCTCGCGAATACCGCCTTCCCATAGATTGCCTTTGCCGCCGCTCAGTCCGCCGTTTCGGCGGAGGATGCCGTTAATGGTGTCGTTCGGAGCTCCATTATCGCCGACAATCACAATCAGCGTGTTGGTTCCGACACCAAGATCGTCGACGGCCTGCACAAGGCGTCCGATTTCCTTATCGAGCTCATGCATTTCGGAAAGGAAGAGCTGGGCGGTGGTATTGTCTGTGATGTGATCAAAGTCGTCTTCCTTACCCGGATCCGTGTTGTATGGAGAATGGACATCATTGTACGGAACGTGCACATAGAAGTTTTTGTTCGACTGAACGGCCCGCGAGATAAAGTCGATGGCGGCATCGGTGTGGATATCGGCCCCCTCGTACCATTCGGCCCAGGTAATGTTCCCCTCCACATCCGCATTTGCCGACGAGAGCCCGTCGCCGTTATACAGCACCCGGTCGCCCATCCCTTCAAAAGCCACAAGCGACTCCTGAAAACCATAGGCCTGCGGGAACGGCGCGTGGTTGACATCGCGACCGCCGCCCATGTGCCATTTTCCAAACTGCCCGGTCACATAACCGGCATCGCGGAACAGGCGCGGGGCCGCCACCGTATATGGATCAAGCCAATCGTTCATATTGCGGTTGTCATTAGCGCTCTTGTCGTTCAGAAAACTGTATATGGCATAGCGCTGCGATTCGATTCCGGTCATCACGCAAACACGTGAAGGAGAGCAGATCGGGGCCCCGGTGTAGCCTTCGGTAAAACGAATCCCCTGCGATGCCAGCGAGTCGAGATGCGGTGTCACAACGCCGCCGTCCTTGGTCGTTACGGGATTCCCGTAACACGACATATCGCCCCATCCCATGTCATCGATAAAGATAAACAGGATGTTCAGACCATGCGCGTCATAATCACCGGGAACCACCACAAAGGCATCCTCGGACAGCGTGGATTCGATCCCGCCGGCCACGCTGCTCACGGCATAGTAATAGTGATCGTAGGCAGACACCGACGTGTCCTCGAAAAACGATCCGCTCACACCGGTCTGGAACGGTGTACCGTAACCGCCCCGAATGGTGGAGCGATAGATATTATACGTTTCCGCGCCGGTTCCCTCCGGCCACTCCAGTCGCACGTGACCATTGGTCGGGAAGGCATCCAGCGATTCCGGCGGAAGCAGAAGAACCGTTCCTTCCACCACAGCAAACGCACTGCCTACGCCGGCAAACCCACCGTCCGGCGACAGATCCGTTCGATTGGCGGAACTGCTGATATACGACGCCAGCGTTTCCCAGCCCTCCAGATCGCCGGCGGCAGATGCCTGATAATAGCGGGAGCCTGCACTGCTGTCGGAATCCGGATAGTAAAAGTTATGGATATTTCCGCCATAGCTGGCAGGCGACACGCTCGCATTCTGATTGTTAATGAAATCGCTGAGCGTGGCATATTTGCCGATGTCCCCTTCCAGATCGCCCCCTTCGTACACAACGTAGTATCCGCCGGTGAAACCGTCGTAGCTGCAGCCATGAATGCCGCCGGCGCCGTACACGCCGCTGCTCTCGGCGACCGGCGCATCACCGGAAAGCCATGAAGCGAGCGTATTCCAGCGGTCGACTCCGCCGGAAGCATTAACTCCATACACCATCCCGTCCGGCGCCTGCGTAAAGCCGAGATAGGTTCCATACGATGCGATGGTGGTCACCGGGGTACCGCCCGAAAAGGTGTTGTCTTCAATCGGATTGATTCCCGAAGCGGCTCCCGAAAAGGAACGGATTACTCCACTGCCGTTCACGGTATAGATCATCGCGGCATTCACGACTCCGCAGAATCCGAGCACCCCTGCCATCGCGGCGCTTTTAAACCGCCTGTTCCATTTAACCTGTCTCATGCTTTACGTACCTTCTGTATTTCATTTTCAAGAGTCCTCTTAACAACAGCACATTGCAAGAGGCCAAAATAAGTCACATGGATACCCTCGGCATCCATGCGACATCGTCCATTCGGGGTTACTTTACGCGGATGCGATAGAACGTCCGGTTGTCGGCGGGGGCGACCGAAACCGACACATATCCGTTGATGCTTTCCAGATCGGTGGCGACATCCACCCAGCCGGAATCAACGAGCCGGCTCTTCGATTGCAGCACATACAGCGTACCGTCGCTTGTTCCGTCTGCAGTAACAATGATCTGACCATCCACATGCCCGATCGAAACCCTTCCGACTCCTCCATTCGAAAAGGTGGCGAACGCGCCCACGGTTGTCACCCCCGTGCTGAACCCGCCCAACCGGAAGGTTTCGGCCGGTGTTCCCTTAACATAGTCGGCCAGCGTGAGCCAGCCCTCCAGGTTTCCGTTGCCGGCAATCTGGAAGTAGAGCGCACCTGAAGCGGCATTCGCGTAGGATCCGTAGTTGTGCGGGGCATCATCGAAGGGATAATAGAAATTACAGACATTTCCGTTGTAGCTTGCCGTGTAGTTGGTAGTCGGCGTATTGGCCAACAGGGCCGCCAGGTCGGGATATTCGCCGATATCGCCTTCATAGGTTCCGCTTCCCTGCACGGAATAGAACCCCTTTGTATTTAGATCATAACTGAAGCCGTGTACTTCGGCACTGAGCCATTCACCAAACCCTTCGGAGGAAACGGTGACCGCATTGACGTCATCGATCCACGACGTGAGATCCGGCCATTCCATCACATCGCCGAACGAGTTGATTCCGTAGATCCTGCCGTCCGGAACGGATGCAAAACCCTGGTATTCGCCATAGTCCGGATTTGTCGCCACGGCGACCCCGTTGGTCACATGGCCCTGCCCCATGCAGCTGATGCCGTTGGACGCCACGCTGGTGAATGCATAGATCTCACCCGTATCCAGCACAAAGAAGACATTCTTCGGACCGGTCAACGGCATAACCTTCACACTTGTTTCTATACTGGCAGTACTCTGCAGTCCGGCATAATCCACAGCACGGATTACATAGTAATAGGTTGTTCCGATCTCGACCTCCTCGTCCGTATAGGAGTTTCCGGTCAGGTCGGATGCAATCGGATCTCCATAGGAACCGCTGACGGTGGAACGGTATACTGAATAGGACTTCACATCAGGGTCCCCGCTGTCATTCCAAGACAGTTCAACCCATGCGCCATAGGGATTCTTTGCGGCAAAGCTTGTCGGCGCCGCCGGCGGAACCGTATCGCCGGTGTCATAGGGAGTCGCCTCAACCTCACCGGAGAGAATGGACTCTGTGCTGCCGGATACGCTGACGACGCTGTAGTAGTACGTCGTAAAATTTTCTGCTGTTGCATCCGTATAGGTCAGGCCGGTGATTCCGGTCTGCAATGCCACGCCGTATTCACCGCTGACGGTGGAACGGTAGATCGTGTAGCTGACGGCATTCTGTCCGGCACTCCATTCCAGCAGAACCGAGCCGCTGTTTACCGGATCGGCGCTTACGGATGCCGGCGGCAACAACGCCTCCGGATCATCCGCATAAATAAAATCAAACGTCAGGCCGTTCACGCGGAAGCCGCCTACATCACCGGAAAACAGAGCGGCGACCGGATTCGTACTTCCGGCCGTGGCAATCAGGTTCAGACTGCTCACATCAATCGTGCCGGCCGTTATTTCCTCTTCCTGCGGATGAACGGTCATCGATTCCCGCGTAGCGAGATTTACAACCGTAAACGATTCATCATACGGATCCGTATTGATTCGTCCAATATTCTGCACATCGATGCCGGTAATCTGGACCGCCAGCACCGATGGCAGATCGGTGATTTCATCAATGATAAAGGAGAGCCCTTCGTGGTTTGACCCATCGGCACCAATGCCGCCACCGTTCGGATTATCCGAAACCCCCATGAAGCCGTTTCCATCACGGTCAATCCCGCCATCGACCAGTTTGTCGCCCAGTGTCACAGCATTTGTTGATGCGTTTTTCATGGCGTCCATGGATATACCGATCGTACTGCCGGCAGCTCCGGACAATCCGGCGGAACCGCTCACGTTAAACCAGGGACTTGGCGTGGAGGCATTACCCTCCGAGTCAATATTCACATTAAGGTTGATGCTCGACCCCGGGTTGGCGTCGGAAACAGAATCCACAACGATTGCAGCCTGCGATCCTGCTGCAGCCAGGCCGACAAATACTACCAGTGACCGAAAGGTGTTAGTCATGGCATTCTCCTTTTTCATTATTCATTCAGTCCATTGATATTCTACATCGCGAAGAAACGACGCACGGCAATCAGACCGAGGCCGCTCACGGCAACCATCCCCAGCGTCTCCGGCTCCGGAATTACTTCGATGGTCAGGCCGTCTACACGGAAACCACCGACATCACCCGAAAAGATGGCTGCAACCGGATTCATGCTTCCGGCAGTGGCAATCAGGTTCAGGCCGCTGACATCAATCGTGCCGGCGGTAATTCCGTCAGTGAGCGGCGTATAAGTGAATGAATCCCGCGTGATCAGGTTCACGATGGTGAATGACTCATCGGCGGCATCGGTGCCGGCGCGACCGATATTCTGGACATTGATTCCCGTAATCTGGATAGACAGCGAAGGATCGAGTCCGGTGATCTCGTCAATATTGAAGGCAAGTCCTTCATGATTCGATGCATCGGCACCGATCCCGCCGCCGTTCGGATTATCGGTAACACCGATAAAGCCGGCGGCGTCCCGATCGATTCCGCCATCCGTCAGCTTGTCACCCAGCGTGCCGGCGGCCAGCGAAACATTTTTCATCGCATCGATGGTGACCCCGATGGCGCCGTCAAAAGCACCCGACTCGGTTGTCCCCCCGGAAACACTGAACCAAGGACTTCCGGTAGACGCGGCGCCGGTTCCGCCAATAAACACATTCATGTCGATGGTGGATGCCAGCGAGCCGCCGGCGGTCGACTCAATGGAGATGGATGCCGACGCTCCCACGGCAACCAGACACGCAAGCGATACTGCTGCGGTTATTCTTTTATTCATGGTTTTCTCCTTCTGCTTTCACCGGATTACATGCCCAGAGAATCTGAACCGAACCCGATGCAAAACATGGAACCATGAGAAGGCAAGAGTGTCATCTCGCCTAAATAAATCACGAAGGAAGAGCAGGCGTAGCATAAATACACCACATGCCGAAACATGATGCGACGCGCCGATAGAAGAAATAAAGAATGGTCCAGATCAACCCGGTTTACTCAAGCCCGGAGAGAATGGCTGCGGCTTCGGCCCGAGAGTTGACCTGCAGCTTTTCGTAGATCCGGCGGATATGGCTGTTGAGGGTGTGAATGGAAATCTCCAGATCGTCCGCGATCACTTTATAGGAGCGCCCGCGCGCCATCTGCTGGAGCACTTCGAGCTGACGTTCCGAAAGATCCCCGATACCGTCGGTCCGGCGCGCCGCCGGCTTTTGAAAGGATTCCACCACCAGACGGGCAATTGAGCTGTCCATAGGCGACCCGCCCTCGGCCGATTTCCGAAGTTCACTGACCAGCGAACCGACAATGCTTCGTTTAAGCAGATAACCGATTGCACCGGCCTCCAGCGCCTGGAAAATGAGTTCGGACTCATCGTAGGCGGTGAGCATGACAAAGTCGGTATTTTCAAGCCAGGGTTTCAGGCGCCGGACACACTCAATTCCGTTGGAGCCGGGCATGTTGATATCCATCAGCACAATATCTGTTGGATTGGCAAGAATTCCCTTAATCGCCTCTTCCGCATTGCTGTAAAGGTACTTGCACTCAAAATCAGCTTCACCGAAAAGCTTATCGGCAATCAGTTCGCGCGTGCCTCGGTCATCATCCACGATCGATATTGTCTGCATACTCGCCATGCTCCATACATTGCACACGCATCATTACGTAGCCAGCTCTATTTCGATTTTCGTTCCGCCGGCCTCTCCATTCTTCGCCTGGAACCGGCCACCGGCCATCCGCATACGGCGGGCCATACTTTCGAGCCCCCGCTTGAATTCAGCATCATCGTCTTCCGGGAGCCCGCAGCCGTCGTCTTCAATCGTCAGGTAAACGGAACAGTTCTTCACCTGTGCCGAGAAAATCACCCGGCTTGCCGAAGCATGCTTGACCACATTGTTGAGGGCTTCTTTGACACACAGGAAGACGTTATGGCGGACCGGCCCGGAAATCATGCAGTCCGGGACACTGATCGGCATATCAAGGTCGCACTCAATCCCCGCCTCTTCCATAAAGCCGGCGGCAAACTTGCCCAGATAGCCCAGCAGACTGCGAAGCGTATCGTTGCGCGGACGAACCACCCAGACAATTTCATCCAGCGACCGGACCAGCTTTCCGGACACCCGGTCAAGTTCAACCAGATGGCGTGGCGCATGCGTCCAGTCCTGATTGCGGAATGCCATGGAAAACTGATCGCACAGCAGACTGATACGCGTCATCTGCGATCCCATTTCATCATGAATGTCCATCGCAATACGCGTGCGTTCCTCTTCCACCGCCTTCTGCATTTCCGCAAGAATCAGTTTCCGGCGGTTCAGTCGGTCGGCGATCGCCAGCGCCAGTAGCACGGCAATCAGCAGGCTTCCTCCGTAAAGAAAAAACCGGAACCAGGGGCGCTGCCAGAAAAAAGGAAGAACGTGAATACGGATCACTTCCGGCTCCGCATTCCACCGGCCGTCCCGATTGGCCGCCAGCAACTCAAAGCGATAGGTTCCAGGAGACAGATGCTGAAAGTTGGCTTCCCGTCGATTGCCAAGCTGTCGCCAATCTTCTTCCTGCCCGACCATGCGGCATTTAAAACGGATGCGTTCCGAGGAGACATAGTTCAGGGCGGAAAACCGGATATCCAGCCGATGTACTCCAGGGCCGACTTCCAGTTCATCAACACCCGAAACTTCCCTTCGGCCGTCATTCACCACCATTTCGTGGATACTCAGGGTAACCGGTTCTTCTGAGCGCAGAATCTTGGCCGGATCAAACATGAGCAGCTCATTTTCACAGATGACCCCGATGGTCCCGTCCTTTTTCCGGCACATCGTGTGAAGCGATGATTCAAAGTCGAGGGTCGGGCTGACACCTTCACTGCGGTCAATCAGAATCGGGGCAACAGGATCGGCCGCCACGGTTGGCGCACGGCGCAGCAGTTCTTCCTCGACAACGGCAATGCCTGCCTCGGTTAACAGCCACAGTCGATCATAATCATCTCGAAGCATCTGGGTAATGACATGCTGTTCAAGAGGAATCCTACGGAAACGGCTGCCGGCATAACGGTAAAGACCGCCGCCACAGGTTCCAACCCACATCCCCTGCCCATCGGAATCAGGCAATAATGCCGAAACATAAATCCGGGGCAGTCCCGACTCCTCACCCAGCACCCGACAATCCGTCCCGTCCCAGACGGCGATCCCGCCGGTCTCCATGCCGATCCAGATTGTATTTCCCGGACCGTGCTCAAGGCAGCGAATGCGGGATAACGAAGCATCGGGAAATTCCACGGACTGCCAGCGAACCTCAGGTTGTTTCTTCCACAGCCCTTGCTCACCGCCGGCCCAAAGGGTTCCGTCATCGTCTTCAAGAAATGCCCATATGTGGTCCACCTGCTTATTCATTGGGAGCACATTTCTATATCCCGCCGAATCCACCCGTAAAAGAAACTGACGATCCAGATCGCTCCAGACAATTTCAGCGTCATCTTCGTAAACCGCGAATATACTGCGAGCCAGTGCGGACGGACGCGCCAGCTGAAAGAATTCCCCTCCTTCAACACGCCAGAGTGATTCGTCATTACTGCCCATCCAGATGCGGTTATCCCGGGCACAAATGGATACCGGCCGGGTAAAGGCGTTGCCGATGATGTAGCCGGAATAGCGATCGTAGCGAAACGATTGCAGCCCCGACTTGGTGCCGAGCCACAGGGTATGTTCGCGATCTTCTGCCAGGCTGAGTACCGTGTGCGACAGCAGGCCGACACCGCGGTCCAGTCGCGTCACCGTATGATCCGGATGCATGATCCACACTCCACCGTAGGTCATCCCGGCAACCACATCGCCATTGGAGAGTTCCAGAAAACGGATATCCTGTGTCACATCCCATGGCACGGAACCCCATCGCCGGACCACTTCGCCATCAAGAACCTGAACCACATCGCCATCCCGCTCGGTCCAGCCGTTGGCGGGGCCGGGCAACGGATCAAATACCGGCCACTCCGATTCCGGCACCGGACGCATTACAGGCTGACCGTCCCTGCTTACCGGCATTCGGTTGCCGTTTTTAAATACCGCCCAGAGGCTTTCGTCGGAACACAAAACAAAGCGGTCTATGGAGTCGTTCACATACTCTTCCGCACCGGTAATTTCATAAAAACGGTTACCGATCCGCACGCTGATCCGGCCCGTTTCGTGACCGAGGAATAAATTACCGGCACGGTCTTCCGCCAGCTTCATGACCCGATTGTCAGGCAGCCCGGCGGTCTGCATGTTGAAGACCTCGAACTGCGCACCGTCAAAACGCGCCGGACCGTTCAGCGTAGCCACCCAGATAAAGCCGTTTTCACGTTGAATGACATCCTGAATCTGATTAAACGGCAGGCCGTCACTGACCTGCCAGGATTGCAGGCGATAGGAAGGAATTCGGACAAGCTCCATCTGGTTGAACTTGACCTTCCCATGACAGAACATCGCCAGCAGGCTGGCGGCAGACATCACGAAGAATTTACCAATGGATTCATGTTCAGCGTATCAGCATCCATTTCCTCGTAAACAAAGCGACCGGCGGCGTGAAGCCGCCGTATAGTCGCTTACAGGCTCAGTGTATGCACTCCTTTGGTCAGCCGGAAGATCTTCGTGCCGCCGGACCAGTTAACAGTCAGTTCAAAATCACGATCCGTATCAACCGAAATGACCGGGGCCGAGGAAGGCCCCGTCCGTGCCTCGCAAATGAGATCTGTGGTCACATCACCAAAACGGAGTTTTTTGATGCCGTGTCGATCCGTGCGCGTCAGGTTCCAGGCAAGCCGGTTATTCACTCCGTCGGGTCGAAAACCGATAATGTTTTCAATCAGCAGAGCAATCGGGCCGCAGCCGGTCCAGCCGACAAAGTCGGGACGCGCCTCATGCTCCCGTGAACCGGTATGGCCCGATCCCTGCCGGTCCATGTCCGGCGCATACAGCTCCCAGACCGTACCCGTTTTTTTGTAGACCCGATACATAGCATCGAGATGGCGCCGGGTTGCCTCCAGCGCAAACCCTTCATGTCCCCGTTCGGTCAACCCGCGAATAATCGCATAGGTTGTAGGCGGCCACACACCGCCCCGCCAGTAACCGCCGGTAGGTTCATAAAGCTTCTGGTCTGCCGCCAGCGACGGGAATCCATTCTTTCTCCAGAAGGTTTCCGGATCCTTAAGGTTCGCAATCAGACGGACTTCCTGCTGCTCACTGGTAATTCCGGCCAGCATCGGCCAGAAACAGGCAACCGTCTTCCACTTGATCTGATTTCCCCGATCATCCACGTCGTAGTAGAGACCGTCCTCCTCATTCCACATCCACCGGTTGATTTTTTCGGCAATCGCATCGGCGTGTTCACGAAAAGTCTCCGCCTTTTCCCTTTCCCCCAGCTGCTCGCACATGGCGGCAAGGTCATTGTATTGAATGACCATCTGGGCGGACATATCGACCCAGCCCGAACCGTTGCGGGGGGTGTTGTCCATTCCGGACCCGAGCGCGTTGCTCCAGTAAAGGCCATGTACGGCATCCGGCTTTCTGCGTCCGGTCTCCAGCCACTTCACATACCTTTCCAAAACAGGCAGCACCAGCTCCAGCCGGGATCGGTCACCGGTCACCCGGAAGTTTTCCATCTCCGCCCAGCTGAACAGCGGCGGGTTGATCGCCTCGGGACTCTGCTCGGAATGGTGGTCCTTTCCGGACTGCTCCCAGATCTCCCGGCAGATAAATCCGTTGTAATGCTGCTTGCAGTAAAAATTATCGAGCGACGTGATCGCCGGAAGCACATGGTTTCCATAACGGGCGAACATGATCATAAAAATCGTGTCCCACTGGAAGATATTCGGATTAAACGCCTCATCCAGATAGTTGGCGATAAATCCATTGCCCGGCTCCGGCTGCTTATAATGCCCAAATGCCAGCTCCCAGCATTTCCAGTACATGTCCAGATAATCCGGATTATCCTCCAGCACCGGTTCCGGCAACTGATCACGACAGAGGTCGAAAACCGGCAGTTCTTCCGGCTTATACTGCTTTTTGGCAAAGTAGATCCCCCGCTGTTTTTCCAGCGGAATAAATTCACGGGCTCCTTCGGCGGCATCGCCTTCAAGAATGATCGCCCGCAGATTCATTACAGCCTTATCCTTTTTCGACAAGGCCCGGACAACCACCCGAACTTTGCCCGCCTCGCGTATGGTAAGACTCCCCAGCTCTACAACCGTAAATTTTCCCCAGTCGCCGGTATCCTGAACCGAGCCTTCGACGGACACCTTTCCGATTGATACCGAATACCGATTACCGGCACTTGAATCCATTGCGGCCTGCACCGCCGAAATGTGAATCGTTCCCGTCTTCTTAAGCTCAATATCCCAACTCACCGTGGCGCCGGCATTTTCCCAGCTGCCGATGCAATCCCGATCGTTCCGACTTTCATACCTAATATCATTGCCCTGAATATCTGCGTGCGACGCCGGCAGCTGCAGCTGCCCAGCGGTTCCCTTTCCGGCCATAAGCAAGCCGACCATACAAACCAAACTCTTTAACATCGTTATCTCCCTTGAGGGCAATTCAAATACCCGTTATGAGGACAGGGCGTAATACCGCCGCACCATCGGACATTTTTTTGTGACGGGACAATGAAGCCGGTACTCAATAGTAAATAAAAACGACGGAGACGGAACCATTCTTATGTAGCAAGAATAGGCCACATAAAGCACCGAAGGAATCCTTGCGAACAGACGGGCATCCAGAGATCACAAAAAACACTCAAACGTTAACCATCGATAATTGACACCTAAATAAGTGACAATACATCCTAATCACCAACCCGTACATTGGTGATCATGAATCATACTATGTCAGATAAAACAAACAGGGTGCTGTTTCTTTCGCTGCTGACCTTCTGTGGCCTCGCCGGAACCCATGCGACCGGAAAAGAAAATGCGCCGGATGTACAGGAATCACGACTTTGGCTGCAGTATCAAGCGGAAGGAAACCCACGGCTGAAGGAATCCGCGGAGGATCTGCGGAGCATTTATGTTCCGTCATCGTCCTCGCCCATCCTGAAGAACGCCGTCAGCGAACTCTCCGAGGCCGGCACCCGGATGCTCGGACATGCAATCACGTCCGATGGCGCCGCCCAGAACGGCACGGTGGTGCTGGGTACGCTTGCCGAGCTGAAACGCTATCTCCCGAAAGAGAGCATCAACCGGGTTGCATCGCTGAATGACGAAGGCTACCTGATTAAAAGCCTGACCGCTGCGGGGAAGCGAATCACGGTTATTACATCCCGGACGGACCGCGGCGTACTGTATGGCGTATTTCATTTTATCCGCCTGATGCAGACCGGAGAATCGCTGCGCTCTCTTGATCTGGCAGAACAGCCGGCCGTTCACCTCCGGATGCTGAACCACTGGGATAATCCAGACGGTTCCGTGGAACGCGGATACGCCGGCCGAAGCCTTTGGAAATGGGGGGAACTTCCGGAAAAAACCGATCCGCGCTATCGCGAATATGCCCGTTTCTGTGCTTCGATCGGGATCAATGGTGTGGTGCTGAACAATGTAAACGCCGACCCCGTGATGATGCGCAGCGACTATATCGAAAAGACCGCCGCGCTTGCGGATATTTTCCGTCAATGGGGAATTCGAACTTACCTGACGCCCAACTTTGCGTCGCCCATGGTCCTGTCGAAAAATCTGAATACCGCCGATCCGATGAATCGGGATGTTCAGGCCTGGTGGGCCGACAAAACGGATGAAATATACCAGCGCATTCCGGATTTCGGCGGATTCCTGATCAAGGCCGATTCCGAAGGACAGCCCGGCCCGAAGAGCTATGACCGAAGCCATGTCGAAGGCGCCAATATGCTGGCCGAGGCATTGGAACCGCATGGCGGCATCGTGCTCTGGCGCGCCTTCGTTTACGGCAAGAGTGAGGACCGGGCGAAAGATGCCTATAACGAATTCCGCAAATTCGATGGCTGTTTTAATGACAACGTATTTCTGCAGATTAAAAACGGCCCGCTCGATTTCCAACCGCGCGAACCGTTCACCCCCCTCTTCGGGGCCATGCCCAAGACCTCCATCGCTCTGGAGCTCCAGATTACCAAGGAGTATCTGGGCCACTCCACCTCCTCCGCCTATCTGGCTCCTATGTGGGAAGAGTTGCTGCAGACGGATACCTATGCAAAAGGCAAGGGTTCCACCATTGCCCGAATCGTGGATGGATCGCTTGATCGTCACGCGCTGAGCTGCATCGCCGGCGTTGCAAATATCGGCGATGATGCCAACTGGTGCGGAAGTATCTTTAACCAGGCGAACTGGTATGCCTTCGGGCGCCTTGCATGGAATCCTGACCTGAGTGCTGCGGCGATTGCCGACGAATGGATCCGAATGACCTTTTGCAGCGATGTGGAAACCTGCACAACCATCCGCAAGATGATGATGGGGTCCTACGAAGCCTGTGTGGATTACACGATGCCGATCGGTCTCAACTTTCTCTGCAACACGGGTTCACACTTCAAGCCGGATCCGGCGAAACGCAAAGCATATCATGGTGCCGATGCCTCGGGTCTGGGCATCAATCGTTCAAAAAACGGATCGGATTATTCCGGCCAGTATGCTCCGGAACTGCAGGCCGTTTTTAATGACATGGATCGAATCCCGTTGAAATATCTGTTGTGGTTCCACCATGTTCCGTGGGACCATACTCTGTCCTCCGGCCGCACCTTGCTCGATGAACTGGAATACCGTTATGATCGAGGCGTAAGTTATGTCGATACCATGATCATGGAATGGATCGGCCTTAAAGATAACGTCGATGCGGAAATACATGCCTCTGTTCTTGAGCAGCTCAAAAAGGAACAGGCATGGGCCCGGACATGGAACACCACCTGCATGGACTATTTTTCCGGCGTGGCAGACACTGAAAAGTGATTCGAGAGCAACCTGAATGAATGGAGATGAACATGCGGAATCTGAAAAAAACAGGCATCCTTCTTCTTGTCCTGACCTGTACGGTTCCGGCGCTTCGTGCACAGCAGCGCGCCGATCGGCAGCAGCTTTCCAATCCAGAATCCTTCAGCATGATTCTGCTGGGCGATCCGCAGGGGTATATAAAATACGACATTAACCAGCCGTTGATGGATCTGTGCATGGCATGGATTTCGGACAACATTGCCACCCTGAATATCAAAGCCGTTCTGTGCACCGGCGATCTGGTTGAGCAGAATGAAAACATGATCATGAACCGGAACATGGTGAACCAGACCAGCCGGGAAATGTGGACAGCCGTATCCGACAGCTTCAAGTGGCTGGATCATAAAGTGCCCTACATGATTTCTCCCGGAAACCATGACTACGGCTACATCAATGCAGAAAACGGCATGACCCATTTTCCCGAATACTTCCCCTTTGAGCGCAATTCAATCTGGAGAAACAGCTGCGTTGCAGCTCATCCCAACCGGAACGGAATTCCCTCGATGGAAAATGCGGCGATTGAAATCAATGCGCCCAACTGGGGGACGATCCTGATCATCACCACCGAGTTTTTCCCGCGCGACGAGGTACTGGAATGGGCCGGGAATCTTGCGGCGGATGATAAATACAAGAACAGCCCCGTTATCTTCATGACGCATTCCTATCTGAATGAAGGCGAAAAGGCGGAGCGCCTTAAGCGGGAGCACTATAAAATTGAACCAGGGAATTCCGGTGTTCAGATCTGGGAAAAACTGGTACAGCCCGCTGCGAATATTGACCTGGTGATCTGCGGGCACAGCTGTGATGGAAACGGTGAATTCAAGGATAACGTCGCCTTTCGTGTAGATAACAATACGGCCGGCCGACCGGTCTATCAGATGATGTTCAATGTCCAGACGCTTGGCGGCGGCTACGAAGGAAACGGCGGCGATGGATGGTTGCGCATTCTTGAATTCCTGCCCGATGGGAAAACGATCAGGGTGAACACCTATTCGCCGCTGTTCGGCATATCACCGACCACCCGGCATCTGGCCCACCGAAGCGAACCCTATGACCAGTTCGACATGGTGCTTGGACCCCGGATCGCGGCGCCGGACTCACCAAAAACGGAATAGAGAAAGACCAACACATGACGCGCTTATTCCAAAAAACACGATTGGCTTTATTCTCCCTGATGATTTCGTCCGGTGCAACGTATGCTGCCGGCTATTTCACGGCACATTTTGAAGCAGAAAACGCCTTTTTCAAACAGGGCGGCCGGATCGAATCAGAAAACTTTCCTTACATCGGCACCGGCTATGCCGTCCTTCCGGAAAAGGGATCGGCCGTGGCATGGGATAATCTCTTCGTGCCCGAAACCGGAACCTATATTCTGACGATCAAATATGCCAACGGCTCCGGCGCCGCCAAACCCTGCCGACTGGAGGTGAACGGTCGACCGGTCGGGACGCTGGAACTCCGTCCGGTTTTCGACGAGTGGAACTCCTATTGGAACGCCCGGGCCACGGTCAAACTGAAGGCGGGCAAAAACCGGATTCTGTTGACCGCGGTTTCAGACGCCGGCGGCCCGAACATTGACAACATCGCCCTGAGCAGTGCAACCACCCTGCCACCTCAGAGCCGCCGGTTCGACGTGCGTAAATATGGCGCCAAGGGAGACGGCACGGCAGATGACACGGAAGCCATCCAGAAGGCGATCGACGCCTGTTCCACCGGCGGAGCCGTTATCCTTTCCGACGGGGTTTTTATGACCGGAACCATCAGGCTGAAATCAGACATGACGTTCTGGATTGATGAAACCGCGACCCTGCGGGCCATTCAGAAAGGCGACCTTTTTCAGGACTGCGATCCGCCGACCCAGAATGTCAGCGTCGACGACGAGCTGGGCAAGGCGTTTGTCTGCTCACAGGGCGCCGACAACCTGATTATTACCGGAGGAGGAACCATTGACGGGAACGGCGAGTGCGAAATCTGGGACATCAACAAGGATGAATCCGTGCGTCCGATTCCGGTCTACCTGACGCAGGGCAAGAATATTCAGTTCAGCCACATCGATGTGGTTCGCGGCGCCATGTGGAACGTGGTTCCGCTAGAGAGCGATGACGTGATTATTGACGGCATCAATATCCGGAGCACCTGGGGGATGAACAAAGACGGGATTGATCCCTGCGACTGCCACCGCGTCCTGATCGCCAATTGTACCCTGTACGTTGAGGATGATGCACTGTGCCCGAAAAGCGGACACGCCCGGGGCTGTGAGGACATCACCTATCGCAATGTCACCGTGAACCATACCATCTGCGGACTGGTAAAATTCGGCACGAAAAGCTACGGCCACTTTAAAAACATGGTCTTTGAGGATCTCGCGCTTTATGGACACATCACGCACAAGGAATCCAACGTAGGCATAAACCTGTCCACCGTGGACGGCGCAGAGATTGAAGACGTCATCATCCGGCGCGTCAACATGCGCAATGCAGCAACAGCGGTATTCATCCTGCATGGCGCCGGAAGAAAGTCACGCAATCCGAAAGGATCGCCGGACAAACCCGGCAAATATGTCCGGAATATCCTGATCGAGGATGTGGACGCCCGCGAATGCCACGATCCGTTCGGCAACTTTATTACCGGTTCCGAGTTTAACGGAAAGACCTATAAGGTTACGGACATAACCTTCCGGAACGTAAGAATTGAATGCAAAGGCGGACTGACCGAGATTCCGAAAAGCCCTATTGAATATTCCGGCCAGTACCCGAACTATGACTGGTGCAAAACCGATCTTCCGGCATGGGGCTATTATATCCGCCACGCTGAAAACATTGTCTTTGAAAACTGCACGGAAGAGCTCACGTCCGACGATTGCCGCCCGCGAATAATCGCGGAACAGTCCAAAGGCATACGCATTGACGGAAGCGAACTCCCCGAATAAACAAAAAAGGCGGGATGCCTGCGATACGGTCAATGCGTGTCATAGACGTCCTGCCCTGCCCGGCGAGCATGAATAATCCAAAGGACTACCCTTTACGGGCTTTCACATAATCCTTCCAGAGATTATCAAGGGATTTTCCGGAGCAATCGCGAAAGATGCGTTCGTCATAATCTTTCTTGCGCATTGCACTATCCAGCTGGCGGACAATGCCCGGCGCCGGACCGCGTTCGAGCCACAGGAAAAAACCGGCCGTTACCTGATAGCTGTCTTCATAGCCATTTTTCTTACTGGATTGCGGGAACCATGAAAGCGGCTTGCCTTCATAAATGCCCCACCGGAAATAATCAGCCAGCCCCTCAACCACCCATGCGGGATTGTAGGTCGGATAGTGCTGTACCACATGCACCAGCTCATGAATAGTCAGGCCGATGTCTTCCGGATGACTGGTGACCCAGCCTGACATGGCAACCATCTGCGTTCCGGCGGTGTATGCCACGCCGTCGTTCGAGTCCTTGATCTGGAAGTTGATCTCGCTAGGCATCGATTCCCCTTCCGGCGCCATCAGGTTAATCAGGCGCGGAAACCATGCTTCCATTTCGCTCTTGGCCTGCTCGCACCAGCCCTGCAGCTGCGGCGCCTGAGAAGCGTCGATATTCACCTTGAGGCTCTGCTGGGCAAAACCCATGGCCGGCATCAATAAAACCAATATTCCTGTCTGAAGCTTATTCATTCCTATTTCTCCCATTTAATTTGAATATCCCGCGCCGCTCCGTCAGCCGGCGTATTGAAAAACAACGTGCGGCTTCCCGCATCCCAGACCGCATCCGAAAACACCTGTCCATTGATCGTCATGGATTGCGGTTTCTTTGGTAACCGGATACGGGTTGCTCCCGGAACGCCGATGGTAGCGGTCTGAGTAAAGGCAACTCCGCCTTCAAGCGTCTCCCAGCTTTCAAAGCGCGACGACGATGCAATCGGCTGCGCCTTTTCCGGATCGAGACGGTTGAGATCCATCAGGAAACCGCGCTGTCCGGGATTGAGCGTCACACTCTTCTGCACGGGAAGCGCCGGATCAAAGACATCCACAAACAGTCCATCGAGCTTCAGCGGCTGATCCGAAACCGACTCTTCCAGACAAGCGGCAATCACATACGGACCGCGCCGCAGTTTCAGGAAGTTTCGCTCATTATACGCAAGTCCGGCTTTTTCCGTGGCCTGACGAATCAACGTTCGATATTCATCCGCCGCTTCCTTTGAGCGGGTGTAATAGGCCGGATGCTTGCGGGCAACAAGAACCTCGCCCTTGCCGAAAGCATAGCAGCCTTCCTTCGCATTCCGGTCCAGGCCGACCAGCTCCATCAGATGCTGCGACGGCACTTCATAATCACATGCGCCGGAATTCCACCAATGGGAAACCGTGTTGAATGGGTCCGTATCCGCTCCGACATACACCAGAACGCCGCCTTTGGCCGTCCACTCTGCCAGCGCCTGATTCATCGCCGGCGACTGCGGCTTCATGAATTCATAGCTGACAACGAGCACCTTGTATCCCGCAAGATAGTTGGCAAAACGAACCGTGTTATCCAGCTGGACCGGCTGCACGGGGATCCCGTATTTCAATAACGGCAGCGTCAGGCCGTAGAAACCGGAGAAATCATGTACTTCAGAACGTTCGGCGGTTTTTGGATCGTTCTTATCTTTGGCGGCCAGCTGGAAGCAGGGCTCTGCCCGCTGGTACATGCCGGAGTCGGCAATCAGTACCCCGATGCCGTGCGTCGCGTTTTCCCAGTCGACGTCCGGCTGATTCATGTCGCGCAACTGATTAAATACGGTGCAAAGCGTGGTGGCGTAATCCGACGGAATAAACGTGGCATCATCCGAGTTACGCGGATATTTCTCTTCAAAAACACGCGGGGGCCATGGGCAGATCTCATAATGCCAGACCTTCGGATGCAGCAACGATGCAATCAGCGTGGCCTTGTAATTATAACGGTAGTCATTCCAATCGTGCGCGGCGTTATCCTCAATCGGGTCGTGCAGGAACCACATGCGACGCCCTGTATTGCGCACCAGCTCCTGCATCACGCCGTATTCAAGAAACGCCGTTTCAAATGTACGCTCTTCGCGCTGTCCCTGATAAACATTCGGCGTACGCGACGTACCGGTCCAGATCTGCGCAATGCAGCCGTCAATCACATCCGAATCAATCAGTGACGACTGCGGCGAAACAATACCCCACTGGGTATAGTTAATCAAACTGTGCGTTGGCACATACATGCGCACTTCGCGATTATACTTCTGCTTTGCATATTCCTTGCAGCTTTCCGCCACGCGTCGCAGGGTCCGGCTGTAGAGATAATATTTCAGGCGGCTGGCCTTGTATTGCGCGTCAGGGGAAGCATCCGCACGGACATAGGGTTCATCATAATAAAGTTCCCACTCCCGTTCGAATGCCTTGGAAAACCCGGTATAGGCCCAGAACTCCGGCTCCTCGAGATGGATGGCCACAACGCCGGCATCGATTGCCGCCTTAAGCTTTCCGGACATGTAATCCGCAAACTCAATGGAGGGCACAATGTAAGGCGTTCGGTATCCGTGCCCTTTTTCATTGCCGTTGCGCTCCACCTGAATCAGCGACATCACGTCGTTGCCGTTCATATCACGGAAATCGGCATACTGCCCCCAGGCGATCCCTGTCATCATCTGCGGCACATAGCCCTTTTCCACCCACGACTGGATGAACTCAATCAGCCGGGGATTATCTGCGCCATACACCATCGCAAAGTCATTGCGGAAATCGGTTTCCGGGTTATACCCGCCGTGGTCCTGAAAGCCGGTAAGCTCCAGACCGCGGTCCGTGACAAGACGGACCCCTTCATCCGCGCAGATAGAAACCGCTGCGCACAAACTCATCAAGCCAATATATCTGTTCATTGATTACCCTTCACCGTCATCAGAAAACACGAAGGCACCAAGGACACAAAGTATATTACTCTCGGTGTTCTCGGCACCTTTGCGTTTAATTAATCTGCATTAAGGCAGCGCTCCTGCATGGTTGCATTCGTAATTCGATCAGTCTTCGTTGGTCATCGAATACGGGAAGCTAGCCGGCGATGTGCAGCGCATCTTGTTCGGCTTGTCCGCCATGCGGAAAGACAGTGTTCCACCCTTCTGCAGATCACCATGCTTAATGTAGTTCTTCTGGTATTCCTTACCGTTCAATACCGTCTGATCCACATAAAGATTGGACGCCGAATTGTTGGCCGCATTGATGACAAACGTATTGCCGTTTTCCATCTGCAGCGTGATCTTGTTGAACAGCGGAGCACCGAATACATATTCATCCGTGCCCGGGCATACCGGGTAGAAGCCCATGGCGCTGAACACATACCAGGCTGAAGTCTGCCCGTTGTCTTCATCACCGCAATAGCCGTCCGGCTGGCAGTTATAGAGCTTGGTCAGCACTTCACGCACATGCTGCTGTGCCTTCCACGGCTGGGAGGAGAAGCCGTAGAGGTAAATCATGTGCTGGATCGGCTGGTTTCCGTGCGCATAGTTCCCCATGCCGGCCACTTGCATTTCACGAATTTCATGAATGACGCCGCCATAGTAGGAGTCGTCAAAAATCGGAGGAACGGTAAAGACCGTATCAAGCATCTTCACAAACTCGTCATCTCCGCCCATCAGGTGTTTCAGGCCTTCAATATCCTGAAAGACGCTCCAGGTATAGTGCCAGCTGTTTCCTTCCGTGAAGGCATCGCCCCATTTATACGGACTGAAAGGCGTCTGGAAGTTTCCGTCCTTGTTCTTGCCGCGCATCAGGTTGTTTTCCTTGTCGAAAACATTCCGGTAATTGCGCGCACGATTTTTGAAGAGCCGGATTTCATCCTTCGGACGGTCGAGTTCCTCTGCCAATTTCCAGATACAGTAATCGGCATAGGCATATTCCAGCGTACGGGCCGTATTTTCGTTAATCCCCACATCGTACGGAACATAACCGTATTCGTTGTACTGTTCGGCGCCCAGCCGTCCGACGGAAGGCACTTCACGCATGAATCCCTTCGTATTCTTGATCATGGCTTCATAGAGCTTTTCAATGTCGTAGCCCCGAATGCCCTTCAGGTAGGAGTCGGCGATCAGTGAAGATGAGTTGGAACCGATCATGCAGCCACGGTGTCCCGGACTCGCCCATTCCGGAAGCCAGCCGCTCTCGTCGTAGGTATTGACCAGCCCCTGCATGATCTGGGAGTTAAGCTCCGGATACATCAGCGTAAAGAACGGGAAAACGGCGCGGAATGTATCCCAGAAACCGTTATCCGTGAACATATAGCCCGGACGGACTTCACCGTTGTAGGGGCTGTAATGAACCACCTTATTCGATGCATCCAGTTCATAGAACTTACGGGGGAACAGCAGCGTACGATAGAGGCAGGAATAGAAGGTTTTCTGCTGCGCTTCGGTACCGCCTTCAACACGGATGCGGGAGAGTTCCTTTTCCCAGACGGCGGCGCCTTCGCTCTTCACCTCGTCAAAACTTTTTTTGCCGATTTCGCGGGAAAGATTCAGCTCTGCCTGTTCCAGGCTGATGAACGACGAAGCTATTCTGACGTGAACCAGTTCCCCCTTCTTGGTAGAGAACCCAATCACCGCGCCGACGTGATCGCCTTCGGCCTCTTTGCCCGATTTCAGATCATCGCCGTTCCATGTCTTAACGTCCTTGAACTCTTTGTCAAACACCGCCACGAACCAGTTCTTGAAGTTGGAGGGAACGCCGCCGTGATTGTTGCGGCAATAGCCGATAATCTTCCGTTCGGAAGGAATCACCTTAACCATAGAACCGCCGTTGTATCCATCCAGCAAGATGTAGGATTCATCATTTTCAGGGAACGTGAAGCGGAACGATACCGCGCGTTCGGTCGGGGTCAGCTCGGTGATTACATCATAATCCGCGAGATAGGCGCGGTAATAATTCGGCTGAGCGACTTCCGCCTTGTGCGAAAACCACGACGCACGTTCATCTTCCTTAAATTTCAGCGGGCCGGTAATCGGCATGATGGAGAATGCGGCATAGTCATTAATCCACGGGCTCGGCTGATGGGTCTGCTTAAAGCCGCGGATCTTGTAATGGTCATAATTATAGGTCCAGCCATCGCCCATCTTGGCAGTTTGCGGCGTCCAGAAGTTCATGCCCCACGGCCGGGCAATGGCCGGGTAGGTATTGCCGTTCGATAGCTTAAACTCGGAATCTGTACCGACCAATGGATTCACAAGGTCCACCAGTTTACCTTCAGAACCGGCCAAGGCGGCGCCGGCGATCATTAATGCCCCGAATATCGAAATTGAATATCTCATGATGTCACCTCTTTATATGCTGTGTTCCCTCAACACAAAGGTGCGAAGCCCCTTCTGTTCGGCGCTCCGCCCCTGTTGCTTACGTCTCTGTTCTGATTATTCCTGCTCAATTACCTTTACAAAACCGGCATCAATGTACTGGCCACCGCCGGTCTGATGGCAGTGGATAGCGATGGTATTCCTGCCTCGCTTCAACGCCTTGCGCATATTCTCGTTCAGCGGCATCCAGCTGTAGCTCGCATTATACCCGTAAAGCTTCATGACCTGCTTTCCGTTGATGTAGATTTCCGCATCCTCATCGTGGTAGATCATCAAGTGCAGGTCATCGGAAACGCTCTGATTCATCGTGAAGGTTCTGCGAATCCAGATATCCGATGTAGTCCAGCGGGTGCGGTTGATCACGCCCGGGGTTCCGTCACTGCCGAATCCGCCGGGACCTTCTTTCCACCCGGCATCATCGGCATCGAAGTCCGTCATCATCCATTCATCTGACGGCTTGCTGAAGGTATAAAACCAATCCTGAGGCTTATCCTCCGAAGTCGGGACCACATCGACAATTTTCGGAGGCGTGGGCAGCGGAGCCCAGGAGCCGCTGACGGAATCAGCACCCCTCACCCACTTGTTCCATACCTGCCTGTTATCCATCAGCCGGATAAACACGCCACCGACCACCGGACGGGCCTGGAAGCCGCGGTGCTTGGCATCATGCGTCCAATACCAGTCCGTCATGGGAACGCGTTGCGGCGTTTCATTAAGGAACTCAACGATCGGCGCGATCAGGGTCTCAAAATCATCTTTGTTTCCGGTAATCGAAGCCGTCCATACAATCCAGTCGAGCTTGGTGTAATCCTTGCGGTTATCCAGCGGAAGGCCATACTTGTTCTGCATCTTCCGATAGTATGCCATTTCCTTCCGGGCAACGCTTTCAGGGAAGAGATTCAGTTTCAGCAGGCGATCCCACACGAGGTTATACTTCTGGCTCCAGCTGCCTTCACGATCGAAGGCCAGACGATAGTGATCTCCGTCGTCGGCCATCTTCATCCATTCGGCAACATATGCCTCGGCGGTCTGCCGATATTTTGACGCCGTAATTGAATCGCCCATCATGTCAGCCATTTTGGAGTAGGCACCCAGCGCAACGATCGCCTTGACCGACAGGTTAACGTTGTGTGCCAAATGGCCGGCAAAGTCGTCCGTACAAAGCTGATTTTCCGGATCAAGACCCTTGCTCTTCAGGTATTCAGCCCAGATCGTGAGCACATCCCAATACTGCTTTGCAAAGGCAATATCCTGCTCCGCTTCCACCACGCCGGCAACCAGCAGAATCATGTTTCCGCATTCCTCGACCGGCATCTGGTTTTCTTCGCTGCGTTCACCGCCGCCATACACCTGCCCCAGTGCATGCGGGAAGGTGCCGATATCGTGCGGCGCAAACGGAAACTTCCAACGTTCGGAGCGGCCGTATTCCAGAATCGGAACAAAAGACGCTTTTGCGAGCGTCGGATTAAGCAGCAGCACCTGCGGGGCAAAGGGATAAAAGACATCTACGGTTCCCATGCAGCCATTACTGAAGTTTTCCTTGCTGAACATCAGCGGCATGCCCTTGGAATCGGCCACAATCTTATTGCCGCCCAGTGCCTGACGATAAGCCAATGCGCCGATTTTCTGGTAATTACTTCCGCCGGCATCATACAGGTCGGACATGAGTTCCTTATCAAACTGCTCGCACCGTTTTTTCAGCTCGGGATAATCCGTTACGGCATCCGAGATCAGCTTCCCAATGGTCTTTCCATCCTTTTTCCAGTAAGCCGGCAGTCGTTTGCCAAAATAAAGGACCGATTCGATATCGTCATAGGCCAAAATCACCTGGCACGTGGCGAGGGTTGAGGAAACGCTGCCAAGGTCAAACGCCATGGCCATCATCGGAGCTCCTTTGTTCACACGACGAGGCATGTCCTGCAGCACGGAACTGTCGAGTTTGCCCTTGCGGGAAAACGCTTCACGGCTGATCCCCTCTTCCTCGACCGCCGTTGTGGTGTTCTTATCGGATGCCGCAATATAAAGATAGCCCCAGTCGATCCGGACGTCATCGCCTTTGCGACCCAGCACCTGCTGGCTGATAGAACCGGCTTTCAGCACCTTCATGCCGTTGCCGCTCACACTGGCCCAGACCACTTCCTGATCGGCGTCGTTCACCACCAGATGCATCCCGGCATCAAAATAAACCTGAACATCGTGCGGTGTATCGCTTTTTGACGCGCAGGACCACGTAAGATACGTAACCGGACGACTCATGAGATCAATATCATCCGGAAGCGCCGGCTGCATGAACGTCATTTTCACCACGAGATCATCCTGCTCAAAGGTATAGATGGTACGGGTCGGCAACACTTCCAGGCCTGTCTGCTTAAGGATCGGAAGGGTCGAAGGAACCGTGCCCATCAGGCGATATGCCTGACCGTCAATACGAATCAGAGAGGTCAACGGATACGGACGACCGGTCCAGTGAACGGTCTGTGCTCCGGTCAGGGTATCTGCCGGAGACCAGACGCTGAAATAGGGATCACACGCGACCAATGGAACAGAAGGTGGACGAAGATCCTTTCCCTTCGCCGCCGTTACCGTCAATAAAGCCGTCAGTAGATAAACCGCTTTTTTTAGATTCATAATCTTATCCTCCTATAACCTTTTTATATAAATACAAGCAATCGGGCTACCGATTTCTTCGGGCCTGTCCGCCCGGCGCCACCGCTTCGGGATACTTTGCAAGGATGGCCTTCATTTCTTTAAGGATCTCTGGATTAGAGTCCGCAATATTTTTCTTCTCAAGCGCAGACGAGCGATAATCATACAGCTCATACTCCGCGTCGCTTTCGGGCGCACCGGCCACCTTCCACTCGACCATGCGGTAGCGGTCCGTCCGAATTGCCCGTCCGACACGGTTGCCGCGGGCATACGAATGGTACACATGATCCCGGATCGACATTTCCGGATTCTCGAGAATCGGCAGCAGGCTTTCTCCATCAAGCCCCTGCGGCACATCCGGCGCATCCAGACCGGCCAGTGCGGCAAGCGTCGGGTAGATATCCACGGTTTCCACAAAAGCCTTCGTGCTAGACCCCGGCTTTACCTGAGGCGCTACGAAGATCAGCGGAATATGGTTATCCTGTTCATAGTTTGTGTGCTTCGTCCAGGACCCATGATCCCCGAAATGCCAACCGTGGTCGCCCCACACCATGATCACGGTATCCTCGGCGAGACCCAGACGTTCAACTTCATCAAAGAGGCGGCCAAGCTGCGCATCCATGTAACTCAGGGCCGCAAAATAACCGTGCTGGAGATGGCGGGCCATGTCGTCCGGCACATTTCCGTCATCAGGAATCGGCTTAAAATTTGCAATTTCTATGCGCGGATCCTTACAGGCATACGGCGGAGCCCCTTCGGGGGGCGTCTTGCGTTCCGTAATCTTGAAATCGCTGTCCTCATAGAGGTCCCAGTATTTCTTCGGGGCACAGAACGGCAGATGCGGCTTTACAAAACCTACGGCCAGGAAAAACGGCTTGTCTCCGTCTTTAAGTTTATTGAGCCGGCGGATCCCCTCGGAAGCAATACGGCCATCGGCATAGGCTTCGTCATCCACATCGGCACACTCCCATGCAGCACCGCGCGGCAGCCGGCCGATATCCCCCAGCGACTGATTGGTAAAATACGCTTCTTCCCGGGTAAGCCGGCCTTCCGTGCTCTCTTCCAGCACATAATCAACCACCTTATCGGGATGGAACGGAACACTCCACGATGCATCATCACCGTAGTTTCCGTGACCGATGTGATAAATCTTTCCCACGCCCTCAACCTCATACCCGTTCTGCATGAAATATTGAGGCAGCGTTACGGCATCGGGGATGGCGGAGCGGAATTCGCGGCTTAGGCTGTAGATGCCCAATGATGTTGAGCGCAGACCGACCATCAGGTTATTTCGAGACGGACCGCAGACGGCCTGATTGCAGTATGCCCGATCAAAGCGCATCCCTCTGGCGGATAGCCGGTCGAGGTTGGGAGAGAGAATCTGCTCATTTCCGTAGGCGCCGAATTCCGGTTTCAGATCATCCACCAGAATCATCAGCACATTTTTTTGTCCTCCCGCCGAAACTCCGGCTGCACACAGCAGCAGAGCGGTTAAAACAAAATTTCGTTTCATAGTATCTCCCAAACCAAAACATTTCCGTAAACAAGCGATCCCCAGACGCAAACAAAAACCCGGCAGACCACACGTCAGATTGTGCTTAAAGGTATAGAATTATTGGAGAAAAACGTCATGTCACCTAAAGTAGGTACAACAGCTTCCTTGCCCGGAGAACAGGCACCTGATAGCTATAAGCACAACAAAGAAAAGAAGCTATGCGAATAACACAAGGGCACAGGAATAAACAGTTTCGGAATCCTCTTCGAGGAGTGTATGCTGTCGCCGGATTATAGGAACCACAGTTTAAGATGATATCACCCCGACACGTATATCGGATTCTGAATGCGACATTTCTGATCGTGCTGCTCTCGGGCGCATTTCCGGCTCCTCCGGCGTGCGCACAGCTTGCTGCGCCCGAAGGAGTAATTGAAACCATACACCCCTACATCATCAAGACCTGGCGCATCTCCGACGGCCTTCCCTACAACCAGATCAACGACATTCTGCAAAGGCGCAATGGCTATATCTGGCTGGCCACCCCCAACGGCGCCGCACGATTTGACGGCGTATCATTCGAGCACTTCAACATGCGGGCCGTTCCGGCGCTGCCGAACAACCTAATAACAACGCTGTTTGAAGATCAGTCAGGAAACCTGATGCTCGGCCATGGGAGCGGACACATTACGATTCACACCGACAATGTTTTTTACACCCTTGACTGCCCTGTTCAATGGATGGGCACCGCCGTTACCGGGTTTACAGAAATGGATAACGGATCGGTCTGGGCCATCAACAGCAAGGGCCAGCACCTGCAGGTCAGCCGTGCCGGAAAAATTATGATCACCCCGGAAATATGTGCCCCGCCGGACCGGCTTTTTGAAGGCTGGGACGTCCATGACGAGCGAATTGTATACATTCAGAATGAAGAGATTACCGCCGATCTCGGGCCGACGCCATGGTCGATCAAGAAACAACAGGTCCGTCTGCTGGAACGAAAAAACGGCGACCTCGCGGTAGGAACGGTACACGGCGGCGTATTCATTCTGCATCAGACCGGCGACATCACCCGCATCCGGCTTCTGGAAGGTCTGGCATCCAGTCGAATTCTCTGCCTGATGGAAGATGCCGAGGAAACCTTATGGATCGGCACTCCGGTCGGCCTGCAGTCCATCCGCTTTCAGTGCCCCTCGTTTTCAGGAATCCACGCCAACTGGCCGTTTACTGTTTTTCGATCCGTAACGCCGCGCGCCAAAGGAGGGGTCTGGCTGGGGGC
The DNA here is from genome assembly GCA_016937945.1 of Pontiellaceae bacterium. GTDB lineage: Bacteria > Verrucomicrobiota > Kiritimatiellia > Kiritimatiellales > Pontiellaceae > Pontiella. Next base: position 48,466 of record JAFGVP010000113.1, read on the forward strand.
AAATAAAGGACTGATATATCGATTTGACAACAACGAACTGACCATGGAACCGGGATTCGACTATCTCGAACGGGTTTTCCGGACCCTGATCGAGGATCAGAACGGCATGCTCTGGGCCAATGATGATTTTGGATTTCTGTTAAGACACAACGAGGTCACCGGCGCCAACAGCAAGATATGGCCCCAGACGATTGCAATCGATAAAATCCAGGTACTGCACGCAGCTCCCGACGGCACCCTTTGGGGCGGAGGAGAAAACGGTCTCTGGCAAAAGACCGACGAAGGCTGGACCAATATTCTGGGTCCGGAACGAGGCATTTCCGACATTCATTGCCTGGTCTCATCGAAGGACAATTCGCTATGGATCGGCATGAAAAACGGCCGGCTGGTTCGCTGGCACAATGGACGACGCTATTTTTACGGCGAGGAAAGCGGGCTTTCGAGTGCAGATATCTCCGTGCTTTTCATGGATCAGACCATCTCCAACCGGCTGTGGGTGGGAACATCCGGTAAAGGGCTCTTTTATCTCGAAGACGGCATGGCCAAAGAAGTATTGATTGATCAGAACATGATTTCCGGCATTCTTCAGGATCAGCTCGGCCGCCTGTGGGTCATGGGTGAACAGGGTTTGTCCGCCTTTAAGACCGATGCCCTTCAGAGCGGCAATACGCCGGAATCGATCATTCTTCTCGATGCCAACGACGGCATCGGCACCGGCATGGATATCCGGGAGGTTTCCTCGTCGGTCTGTGAAACAGCCGACCATAAATTCTGGATTATTTCCGACCAGCAGGTGGTCTCGTTTGATCCGGTCGAAATCAAGGAGCAGACCAAGCAGGTTCCGTTGCTTCTCACCACCGCAATCGTCAACGGAGAACCGCATTCTCTCGAAGGACTCAACCACGTCACACTCAACCCGGGGGTCAATCGGCTCGACATCCGCTATGCCGGACTGAATTTTGTTTCCGCATCACGCATCCGCTTTAGATGCCGGATGGTCGGTCTGTCCGATGAGTGGATCGATCTTGGATCCCGACGCATTGCCAGCTATCAGCACCTCCCGCCCGGACGATACCGGTTTGAACTGACCGCCTCCAACCGGGACGGCATTTGGAACCGCAATCCCGTCTACATCAACATTCTGGTTGAGCCCCATTACTGGGAAGCCTGGTGGTTCAAAACCAGCGGATATCTGGTTGCAAGCGGCATTCTAATCCTCATCTCACTGGCCACCGCAGACCGGATGAACCGGCGCCGGCTCATCCTGATGGAAAAAAGCAAAGCGGTTGAACAGGAACGAACCCGCATCGCAATGGATCTCCACGACGAAATCGGCTCCGAACTCACGCGGTTGCAGCTCCTTTGCCACCGCGCGGAAATGGCGATAAAGAAACTCGGAATCAGTGATACGCCGCAGAGTATCTTTGAAATCAGAAGGGTCACCAACAAACTGGTGGCTGCGCTCGACGAAATGGTCTGGGTGGTGCGCCCGACCAATGACAATCTGGAGCATGTGATCGGATATCTGACCCAATATGCCTCCTCCTTTTTTGAAAACAGCGCGATCACCTGCAAAACTGACATGCCCCTTCAGCTTCCCGATGCCGATATTCCCGGTCCGGTCCGGCACAACCTGTATCTCGCTCTGAAAGAAGCGTTGAACAACATCGTAAAACATGCGGAAGCCACTGAAGTGCTTCTGGAAGTCAACATCGAAGAGCAGCTGTTGATTCTTTCTGTCCACGATAATGGAAAAGGGATTGATTCCCGTGAAGGCGAACGCTTTAAACGCGGTCTGGTCAGCATGCGCCGGCGCATGCAGCTCAACGGAGGAATCTTCTCGATCCGCATCAATGAAAAACAGGGCACTACAGTCCGGTTTGAACAACCGCTAAAGGAGGGTAATACATGAAAAACCTCGCAACCATCGCCATCGTAGACGACCACCGCAGCACGCGCGAACTGGTCGCAGACATGCTTCAGGAAGAATCCCGATTCAAGTGCATCGGTCTGTTTCCTGATGCCATAGCCGCCATGCGCGGACTGCCGGAACTCATGCCGGACATCGTGCTGATGGACATCAACATGCCCGGAATGAAGGGCATTGAATGCATCCGAGAACTCAAACCACAAATGCCCAAGACCAACTTTGTGATCCTGACGGTCTACAATGAATCGGATTATATTTTCGATGCCCTCTCTGCCGGCGCGGTGGGCTACCTGTTAAAACGCTCCATTGTTGACGAACTGATTCCGGCGCTCGAAGAAGTGGCACGCGGCGGCTCACCCATGAATGGAGAAATCGCGCGTAAGGTTGTGCAGCGTTTCCACACGACAGAAGAAGCCCCGACCGCCAAACAGGATAAGCTCGAGGAACTTTCAGAACGCGAAATGGAAGTGCTGACCCTGTTGGCCCGCGGAAGGCTCTGCAAGGAAATCGCGGACGAACTCGGAATATCCACCAACACCGTCAACACCTACAACCGCCGGATTTATGAAAAACTGCACGTACACTCCCGTGCGGAAGCCGTTGCAAAATACAACCGAATGAACTGACCCACCACTCCCCCGTCTGCCACGTATTCAGGGGGAATACACGGGTTGCCGCTTCTCTTATTTTCCCAACGTGTAAAACCGTGCCGACGTTCATCAACGACCTGGCATGATTACACGGAATGTATTTCAAGGGTTTCAAGCAGGCTCAATACAGAGCCCAGAACAAAGGAGAAGCAATGAAAACAGGTATATTCGTTGCTACGGTATTCGATGCAGCTGTTCCTGTGTTGTCTCAGGGGGGGGGGAATACTCTGTCAGGACACGTATGATCGGAACGCCGACTATGTCAACAGGGACATCAACTCATCGATAGATGGGATCATCAATATACCGGCACAGAATTCACACCCCGAACCGGTGGAGGCATGTATATTGCGCCGGAGGACTATAACCTTCATCTCGCATCCGGAACAGGCACTGCAAACGTGATTCAAATTATATCGGCATAGATGCCTGCGACAGCTCCGACGTGTAGCTGGATAACTTCACGATTGAAACTATTCCGGAACCGGCCACACTGGGCTTAATCGGAATGGCATCGGTTGGATTACTGGCGGTTCGCCGTTTCAGAATATAATCTGATCACAATCCAAATCATAATTGATGAACGACAGGCCGGCCATGATGCCGGTCTGTCTGCGTATATGTGTTTTCGTTCTCGCCGGCCGCATGATGTACTGGCAACATTTCAGGATGTTCGGTAACGCATTATCAGGCTTTACCGGTGCCTTTATGCCTACAACAGATCGGACGATGATTGAAATGAACAGACTCACATTATGCCTGCTAACGCTCCTTTGCATAACCTCTGCCCATGCTGACCCGACATCGGATTTCATTCAATCCGCGAAAATAAAGTACGGTGCAGAAGGCGAGAAGGCCGCACAGTTTCTGACCAATAACATGCCGGAAAAAGACAGGCAGCAGCTTAACAGCGCCTTCCTGGAAGAAAACCTCGACCTGGCATTGCGCGCACGAAAAAGCTTTGCATGGGCGGCGCAGGTTCCGGAAAATCTGTTCCTCAATGATGTCCTCCCCTACGCAGTCGTCGATGAGCGCCGCGACCGGTGGCGCCCCGATTATTTTGTTATGGCATCCAACATCGTAGACGGCGCAGCCAGCGCCACAGAAGCCGTTCAGCAACTCAACCGAGACTTTTTCAAGGTGGTGAACGTCCACTACAACACAAAGCGCGAACGCCCTAACCAGAGTCCGATCGAATCGGCGGAACAGAGCATGGCCAGCTGCACCGGTCTTTCGATCATCCTCGTCGATGCCTGCCGCGCCATCGGCATTCCCGCACGTATCGCAGGCACCCCGCTATGGACCAACATGCGGGGCAATCATACGTGGGTGGAGTTCTGGGACGGCGACTGGCATTTTATCGGGGCCGACGAATATGATGCCGCCGGCGTCGATCGGGGCTGGTTCGCGGGAGATGCATCAAAGGCCCTTGCGGATAATCCGCGGCATGCCATTTATGCTACTTCATGGAAAAAAACTGAAGGGCACTTTCCGATGGTCTGGGCGCCGGAAGATACATCCGTGGCCGGGATTAATGTAACGTCCCGCTATGCCGCGCCGGCGCCGGCAAAAGACCTGCTGGGCATTCGCCTCTATTCCACCAATGACCGCCGAGCCGCTGTTGAAGGAATGCTGCTATCGGAAGACGGTGATATTCTGGCGCGCTTCACGACGCGCGATGAAAACCACGATATGAATGATATGCCGGAACTGGACGTCGAACCGGGCAAACGCTATCGCATCCGGTTCCGCAACTATCTGACCGAGCCCTTCACTGCCGAGGCCGGTCTATCCACGATGGATATCCACCCACAGGATCTTTCTCAGGCTTCCGCAACCCTGACGAAGGATGCCATTCCCGAACAAATTAAACGGATCTATGCAGAACTGCTTCAACCTTCCCTGGCAGAACGCAAAAAGGAACTGGGCAACAAACAGATTGTCATCGGCGACAATATCTTGAAATGGAAGGAGCGCACATTTGGTAAAGCGCCGAAAACGGGTCGAAGCCTCTGGATCTCCATGCATGGAGGAGGAGGGACCACGGCTGACGTCAACGATCAGCAATGGTCAAATCAGGTTAATCTTTACGAACTGGACGAAGGCATCTGTATTGCCCCCCGCGCCCCTACCGATGCGTGGAATATGTGGCATCAGGCGCATATCGATGTGCTTTTTTCCCGGCTCATCGAGGATTGCATTGCCGTATACGGGATCAACCCCGACAAGGTGTATCTCATGGGCTATTCCGCCGGCGGTGACGGAGTCTGGCAACTGGCACCGCGCATGGCCGACCGCTTTGCTGCAGCAGCCATGATGGCGGGACATCCGAACGAAGCCTCCCTGCTGGGATTACGCAACCTGCCGTTCGCCATGTTTGTCGGCGGGGAAGATTCGGCCTATGACCGCAATAAAATCGTCGCGGAGCGGGCCGCAAAAATGGATGAACTGCAAAAGGATGATCCGGATGGCTATGTTCACATGAGCCGGATTTACAAAGGACTCCCCCACTGGATGGACCGCAAAGATCAGGAGGGTATTCCTTGGATGGCAGAATATACCCGCAATATCTGGCCGAAGAAGATTGTCTGGTTTCAGGATGACGTAACGCACAACCGCTTTTACTGGCTCCGGCTCCCGGACGGATCCGCCCGGCAAGGCGATCAGATCGTTGCCGCCATCGATGGCCAGCGGATCGATTTAACCGGAAAGGTTCCGTCCGGAACATGCATCCGGCTGTCGGATGAGCTGCTCAATCTGGATGAACCTGTGACCGTGTATGTGAACGGAAAACTGGTTTGTGAGCGTTTTGTAGAGCGTAGCGAGGATGTGATTCGCCGGACACTGCAGGAGCAGATGGATCCGGCCGCAGTCGCCAGTGCCGAGATTAAGCTGGCCCTCTAAATTAAACAGAGAAGGACGCCTCGGCACGGCGTCCTTCGTTCTACTCAATTACTTTGCGCGGATATCGATGTTGTCGAATGATGCTTCGACGTTTACGACCCGCACTCCGGCAAAGCCGGCAGCATAGCTGGAATCCGTTGTTTCGATCACCGGTTTTCCATCCACGGAAAACTGGATCCGGTCCCCGCGGGCGACAACCTTCAGCACATAATCCCGACCGGATTCGACCGGAAGATCAACCGAAGTAATTTCAGTCCACTCTTTTCCATTCATCTTTCCGAGAATCGCCCGGTTTCGACCGGGAATAATTCCGGCAAAGTATCCCTTCATGGCGTCAAAGCCGACTGCCGGATGCGTAACACGGAAAATCAGACCGGCATCGCGATCGCCTTTAACCACCTTGATGGTTGAAGTGAAAACAAAGTCGTCCCACACCAGATCGCGGACGATGGCCTTTTCCCCGCTCCGGTAATTATTGGCGGTTCCCCAGCCCGGATCGATGCCAAGGACCAGTGCGCGATCAACAACATCAACGTACCGGTTGTACCCGAAATACTGCCAGTTATCCCAAAGGCGGTTATCGAACGAATCATTGAACACCTTTCCGGCAACAGGCGGCTTTTCGCCGGACGGCCTGGTCAAAACCGTACCTTCCGTGGTCGGCACCGGAAAACGGGGCGAACCGTCTGCATTCCAGTCAAATTTCTCAATACGGACATTGCGTTGCCAGCCTCCCTGCGTACCGATCTTGGAATGATAGACCATCCAGTCCTCTTTTCCGTCCGGCGACTTGGTAAAGCTGCAATGACCCACGCCGTGCACGGTATCAGTGCCCTTGCAGACCGGCTCACTCTTTTTGATCCAGCTGTCCGGATTCATCGGATCCTGTCCTTCCCTGATGGAGAGCTGTCCCAGCTTATAGGTCGGCTCCCAGGAACCGCTGCAGGAGTAGATCAGGAAAATCTGGTCGCCGTTGCGCAGGATTTCCGGACCTTCGTTCAACCCCTTGTTACCGGGCGATTCCGCAACACGCTCCCAAACATAGGTATCGTTCGCGGTAATCTTCACCCGGTTGGATTTTACCGTCCACGGATTCTCCATTTCAGCAATGAACAGCGACTGCACATCATCGTTGGCGCCGTTCCAGCCCGACCAGATCAGGTAAAGCTTGCCGTTCATTTCCAGCGGCGTGGCATCAATTGCCCAGCGGCTGTTTTTGCCCGTTTCAATCTCATCACCCGTATAGACGGCGCCCATATCACGATAATCACCCAACGCATCGCCGGTCTTGCTTTGCAGCACCCCGGTCCGATGATCCCGGTTATTTC
>JAFGVP010000114.1 GCA_016937945.1 Pontiellaceae bacterium
ATCGTTGGAGATCGTTCCGAGCGACAACTCCGATCCTGACGCCGCGTCCTCGGGATCCATCCCGACGGCATATTTCAATATATTCGGCACGCCGTCATTCATCGGCATGGCGGCATTGCCGGCCACGGCATCATCCGCTTCCAGCGATTGGAAGTGGAGCAGCCGCCACTGCTGCAGCGCCGAGAGCGATGACCGCAGATCAAATGCGGCACTCTCTACAGCGTTGCCCGCGCCGTCCACCGCCCGAACCTTCCACGCATGTGTATCGGATATCGGAAGCGGCGCCGTCACCTGCTCGGTGCCCCGCCCATACACCTCGAATTCCCACATCGAATAGCCATAGCCGGTTCCGCGCTCCACGCCCTGCATACGTATATAGCGCCCCGCTCCGCTGAGGTTATCATGCGTATTGACTCCGGGAGCGCCGGCGCTTTCCTGATGAATGGTGGTCCATGTGGACCCATCCATCGATACCTGAATTTCATACCGCTTCCCGTAAGCGTTTTCCCAGTCGACCACCACTTTTCGAATCGAATAGATCGCTCCCAGGTCCACACAGATCCATTCACGATCAGGATCGGCCACGTCCCAGCTACTGCCCCAGCGCGTCCCTTCATCGCCATCCACGGCAGCGCCCGGAGAACCGTCATTGGTTGAGCTGACCGTTACGGCTTTTCCACGAGCAAGATTGGCCGTCAGATCCACCGGGACAGACGGGACCACCGATGCCACGGCTGTCCCGTTCACCAATACGTCATACCGGGCAACACCGGTGCCTTGATCACTGCTCTGTTCCCAGACAAACGAAACCTGCGACGGATCATCAACCTCCACTCCATCGACGGGCTGAAGAAGCGCAAATGCCGCCGGAGGAATGGTATCGCTTATCGTAAAACGGTTCGTCGAGGAAACCGTTTCAGCGCCGGCCCAGTTGACGGCCTGCACATACCAGCTATGCGCCCCGTTCCCGATGCTGGCACCGGAGAGCTGATAGGACGCCTCTTCCAACGAATCGGCCACCATCACCCCGTCAATCACCACCTGATAGGCACGAATCCCCGATTCCGGATCCTGCGACGCCTCCCAGACAAATTCCGGTAGCGCACCGTCAATCACGGCTCCGTCCCCCGGCGTAAGCAGATTAAATGCGGACGGCGGCGTGGCATCCACCAAACCGAACCCATCCAGTCCGGCGCCATATTGATAAAGCGGATCGCCGTAAATCGGTTCCACATGCTCGCCGGCGGCAATCGCCGCGCGGATTTCGGCAAGCTCCGCTTCCGTGGCTCCCATATCAAACGGAAGATCCCAGACATCCGGCTGATCCAGATAATTTCCGGAATCATCAATACCGACCTGATCGGTCGAGCGCGGCAGCTGCCACGGCAGTTTTCCGGACGGCAGATAATCGCCGAACAGGGTCTCCGCAATCGCGGTTCCGCCTTCATCGCCGGGACGATACACTACCATCAGCGCGTCCGACGCGGCGGCCACGTTGGTCAGCACATATGGACGCGGCAGCATGCAGATGACCACCACCGGGATGCCGGCATCGCGATAGCGTGCTATCAACGAATACTGCGGCGCATCCTCCATGTCGTGCTCCGGCCCGATCGGATCATCCGGCAGATAGGGACTGTCCTTATCCCAGAAGGTGCCGTGTGTATAGTAGCTTTCGCCGACCACAACCACGGCAACGGACGGCGTTACGCCAACCGGAACAGCCGTTGCCTCGCGGGCGCTCGGACTGTACACCGTAACGCCCTCCTCTTCCGCCCGGTCCACGATCGCGCGATAGATGGTTTTGCTCCCGAACTCCGTTTCATGAAAATCACTGCGCCAGGTCACCATGCATGACGGATCATCCGCCCGCGGACCGTCCACCACGATGGAGCCGCCCGCCGGAATACGCAGCGGAAGCGGGCCGTCATTTTTCAACAGAGTGACAGCCTTGACGGCGGCTCGATGCACAATCTCCACCTTTTCGGCGGCATGCAGCTCGGAGGTCTGCGCCGGATTCGGACCATAGGGATTTTCAAACAGGCCGAGCCGGAACTTGAGATCCAGCACGCGGGTGACCGCATCGTCGAGGCGCGCCAGCGGCACATCATCGGCAAAGGTTCCCATCGCCGCGGGATCAGCCCCGCCCATCACATCCGCTCCATTGGAGCAGGCGCGCGTCCATGCGCCGGACGGAAGCCAGTCGGTACAGATCACGCCGTTATAGCCCATCTCTTCGCGCAGGAAACCCAGAATGCCCGGATCGTCACCGGCGCCATAGCCCTCCGTTGCCAGCAGCCAGCTTCCGCTGTAGCCGGGCATGATGGAGCTCGACCCCGCTTCGATCGCTGCGTGCCACGGACGCATGTGATACCAGATCGTCGTCCCGTCATACACCAGCCCCGATTCGCCGCCGGCGCCCTGGCTGGCCCAATGCTTGGTCGTAATCATCATGGAATCGGGACACACTTCCGGCCCGCCCTGCAGGCCGACCACCATGGCGCGCACCATGCCGGCCGCCAGATCCGCATCCTCGCCGCAGCCTTCCTGAATACGCGGATAGAGCACCTTGGTTCCCACTTCAGCCAGCGGCGACAGCGTACCGCGCGTGCCGACCGCCAGCGACTCACGCCGCTGCATGTCCGCCACTTCCCAGGCAATCTGCATGTCACGCGTGGCAGCCAGTGCCGGCTGCGTCGGGAATACCGTTTTATAGCCATGAATCGTATCGCCCATAACAATGTTCGGAATGCCCAGATCGGTCTGGCCGGCGGCCATCTGATAAGTCATCAGGTCGTTCAGCGAAAACGGACCGAAACCAAAGCCGGCTTCGGGATAGAGCTGGGTATTGAAAAATAGCTGCATCGCCTTCTGCTGGCGCGTCATGCGCGACACCAGGTCCGCCGTGCGCACCGCCGGCAGGTTGTGCCAATCTTCATAGGGCTCAATGGTCCCGTTCTTGTTGAGGTCGCGACAGCCGTCGATGACGGCAACGCCGTCATTCACACCGGTCAGTTCCGGCACATACACCGCAAAACGGCCGACATCCGACTGCCTCGAATCGCCGTCTCCGTTGGTCGCCACGACATACCACTGATAGGTCCAGCGGTCCGGCAGATCCTCCGTCAACTGATAAGCGGTTGCACCGGAAACCACAGCCACTTCGGTATAGCGATCCAGCAGCCGCCCCGGCGCCATCCAGTCATAGTCGGTGCGCGACAGGTTTACAAAGATCCGGTATTCCGTGGCGCCGTTAACCGGATCCCATTCCAGCGTCGGCCGGCGCGTATCGGTCAGCAGGCTTCCGGGCGCCGGACCCACCAGATCAAAATCGCCCTCCTCCGGTGGCGGCACCGGAGCCGTATAGGGATCAGCAATCCAGTTTTCAGGCGGATGATCCGTATTACCGCCGCCGGCATTATCGGATACCACAACCACGTTCCAGTCCGCGCCGTCGCGGGCCAGCGCCGTTACAGAGCGCCCCTGCAGCGGCGTGCCGGCATAATCCATGGTCGCCAACTCAATATCCGTGCCCGGCACCGAACCGCTGAACTGATTCTTTGCAATCGTGACCGTCGTGTTGGCGGGAAAAGTCAGCAGATACGTCACCGGCTCGGTCGGATTCAGGACCGACGGCGTGGTGGTGCCTTCCGACGGCGTCGGCGATACACTGAGCGGCTCCGGCGAAACGGTCACTTTTGCATAAGCCAATCCCTGCACCGGAAAATTCAGCGAAACCGTCTGATTCGTGGTTTGTACCGGCGGGCCGTCCGGCGGCGGATCGGTATAGACTTCAAATTCCCACAGCGAATAGCCGTAGCCGGTAAAGCGCGTGACGCCCTGCATGCGGACATAGCGGCCGGTGCCCGCTACCGCGAGATCATCAATGCCTCCGTAGCCCTGGCTGACGGTCCGCAAATCGGTCCAGATTTCAGCGTCGTCGGAGATCTGAATCGTGTAGGCCGTTGCATAGGCGGCTTCCCAACGAAGCAGTACCCGCCCAATGGTCATGGATGCACCAAGGTCCACCTGCATCCATTCATCATCCGAAAAGCCGCTGCCCCAGCGCGTTTCCAGATTGCCATCGGTTACGCCGGAGGCCGCCAGATAGCCGTCGTTTTCCGCCGATGAGGCCGTCGCGGTTTTCCCCAGCGCGAGGTTGGTCTGGGCGTGCGCCTGCAGCCCCGAAAGACCGGACACAAGCATACCGGTTGCGATAATCCTACTGATCCTGTTCATGAAAACTCCTCACGCCGCAACGGCATGGTTGATTTGATTTATGCTTCGGCCTTGCGGGCTTCCAGCTCGGCGCGGACCGCGCGGGCGCGCTCTTCGGTAATCCGGTAACGGGTAAGAATCCAGATGGCCATCCCCGAGGTCGCGGCCGGAACGAGCACATCGCACAGGCGCATCCAGAATATGGTCTGTTCGCTCTGCGCGGGCAGCTCGACATCAAACCCGGTCGCGTTGAGCATAAAGCCGCCGGCAGCCAGCGCAGCGGCCATACCAACCTTGATCACCCACCAGAAAATGGAACCGAACATGCCTTCACGGCGCTGATGCGTGCTGAGCTCATCCAGATCGCAGACATCCGCAATCATGGAACCGATCAGCGGGAAGAGACCGCCGAAACCGAAGGCGATCAGAACGCCGGGCACCAGCGCCAGCATCGGATGCGCCGGAGTGAAGAACCACCATTTGGAAAGATAACCGACCACCGAGATCGCCGTGGTAATAATGAAGGCCCGTTTTTTCCCCAGATGCGTACCGAGCTTGGTTACGATGATTACCAGTAGAAAGGCGAAGATTCCGGAAATGGTTCCCTGCAGCCCCGTAATCCGTCCTCCCGCCACCTTATCGCCGGCGCAGACATAGTAGATGATGACATAGGTCGTAAACGCCGCAATCAGCATGAACCCGTTAAAGATCAGGAACGCAATCGCACAGAGCTTCAGAAACGGCTTAAACCGGAGCGTGATGCCGAAGCCGCGGAAAAAGTCGACCGTGCTCTCCTTCAGCGAAACCCGCGTCCGGTTTTCAGCCTTCATTGCCGCCTTCTTTTCCATGCCCTTCGCAAAGGGCTCCTTCAGGAAGATCGCGCACAACACCCCGCAGAAAACGACCACCAAGCCGACCAGGAAAGCGAGCCATGCGGCGCCGCGCATAATGCCGGCCTCGCCGCCGAAGCGCTCGTGCTGCATGAACCAGAGAAACCAGGGTGTGACCAGATAGGACAGGTTTCCGCAGAAGCTGGCATAACCCATCACCCGCGTCCGCTCGTGATAGTCCGGCGTCAGCTCATAGCCCAGCGCCACCCAGGGCGTCACCCACACCGTGTAGGCCACGTAAAACAGAATCGACGCCACGAGGAAATACCAGAAATAGAACGCATCACGACCATGACCATCCGCGCCGATCTCCGGCAGGTTTATGAAGAAAAAGGTCGTATCCGTTTTTTCCGGAAGCATCCACAGCAGCGAAAACAGAATGGCGCAGAAGATGGAACCGAAGAAAATATAGGGCCGGCGCCGTCCCCAGCGCGTACGCGTCTGGTCGGAAATATAGCCCATCACCGGATCGGTCAGCGCATCGCTCACTCGCGGGATGGCCCCCAACAACCCGATCTTGCCGGGATCCATGCCCAGCCCCAGATTCAACGCAATCGTCATGGTCCCGGTTGCCGCGCCCAGCACATTATTCGCAAAGCTCCCCAGTCCGTAAATCAGCTTTCGGGAAATCGATACCGCATCGGACGCCGCAGTCTTGTTATGCCTGTTCTCTTTTGTCACAACCTACCTGCCTCCTGCACACCGAAACCAAACAATGGAGCTCTACCATCCCGAAAAAACACTTTCACAGGACTAGTACGAGCCTAGTTGTGTTACACGCATCTGTCTAGATAAAAAATGCCCCAACCGCCAGAATAAGAAATCCCTCTATCGGTCTATCGGCACATCCCGAAGGAGACGCCCATCCTCGCCGGAGAATAACAAAACAGACACCCGTTCTCATCCTGAAAAGCCGGGAAACAAAAAACCCCGCCCCGAAAAATCGGGACAGGGCTCCTCCGGTCCTTTATTGGAGATAACGGTCAGTTAACCCATGGCCAGGCGCCGCACCAGCAGCAGTGCAATACCGGCCCCCCAATCAGCGAGATAACGGTCGGCTCCGGAATGGCTACCAGCACGCCGCCATCCATTTCCGACACATCAAACGCTGATGCATCCACGCCCCCATTCAGCGTGATGGTTCCGTTATTCAGGAATCCGTCAGCAGCAAGATCCTCCAGCGTATAGGACGCAAAGAAAAGTTCACCGGAAGAGTCCGGGGTAAAATCAATGCTCTTGCCGCCGCCACCCCCGTAAAAACCGCTGAATCCGCCGGCGCCGTTGACCTCAATGCGACCGCCGGACAGCGTGATATAACCGGCACCGTCGGCAAAAGAAATCAGGTTGGCTGTAAGTGTCCCGCCGCTCATGGCAAAGAGATCAATCGGCTTGAATTCGTTCGCGACATTCATGACACCATTGCCCCCGAGGGTCAGACTGCCCTGAGCGGCTTCATACAGGAAGTTTCCGCTGAAATTGGCGACTCCGCCCGTTACAGAAATCGAACTCGACGCATCGCGCACAATATTGCCGGAAGTTCCCTGATTAAACACACCGCCGTCTACCAGCAGGTTGCCCCCCGCCATCTGAATCCAGGCAACACTGCCGACCTGCGTCCAGCTGCCGCCACTGACCTGCAACGTGCTTCCGCCATGAATAGCGAGGTCCCCGCCGGGCGTATACGTAATATTCCCGCCTGAAATCAGGGCGGACTCCGTTCCAGAAGCCATATCCGGCAATGAGCCGCCAACCCAGTTGGCTCCATCGGTATACTCACCGTCCACGCCGCCCCACTCAACCAGCGCCGCCCGGGAAGTCATCCCCAGCGAAAGCAATGCCGCCATTCCTCCAAAAGCAACCTGCTTCATTATTCTTGTATTCATCATCATCTCCTTTACTTATCCCCATACCGCAACACTAGTACGATACAAGTACATATACTATAACTATAGATATAGTTGTCAACTAGGTTTGTTCATTATCAGCAATACAGCAGACAGCTTTCTGCTTACACGCTTAATACCACTGACAGAAAGGTTTCATGATTTTGCAGGGCGGGCAGGGTGCCTTCGACACGTACCGCAGGCGTCCCTCCTGCAAGGTGCAAAATTCCGGAACCTAAAGACTATCAGTATAATTCCCGGCTTTCGTACCTGAATGGAGCCTGAAGACGGATATCGCGGGAAGAGGCTCCGATCAGGATTTCAAACGTTCCGGGATCCGCCATCCATTGCCCGGCCGCATCGCTCCAGTAAGAGAGATCCTGCAGCCCTAACAGGAATTCCACCTCGCGCTCTTCTCCAGGCTCAAGTGCAATTCTCGCAAATCCCTTAAGTTCCTTGGCCGGACGACGCACATCGCATTCCGGATCACTGACATAGAGCTGAACCACCTCCGCTCCGGCGCGATCCCCGTCATTGCGTACGCGAAGCCGTACCCGGGCAACCGGACCGCCCTTCTCCGAACCGGTGGTCACCATAAGGTCCCCATAGGAAAACGAGGTATAGGAGAGACCGAAACCGAACGGAAAGAGCGGTTCAATGCCGCGCGTATCATACCAGCGGTAACCGGTGAGGATACCTTCGCGATACTCCACGTCGAACCGCTCATGCTTGCTGTCCCAGCCATGAAAGGTCCGCGGAAGAATCACATCCTCCGGCAGATAATTTCCGAAGTAATGCGTATCCTCCGGACGTTTCTCAATAGAGATCGGCAGGCGGCCGGACGGATTCAGATCGCCGAACAGCATTTCTCCGAGTGCCGTTGCACCGTAGGTTCCGGGATACCATGCATACACCAGCGCTGCCACATCATCGATCCACGACGCCATCTCCACGCCGCCGCCCAGCGAAACCACGGCGATGGTATTGGGATTGACCGATGCAACCCGATTGAGCGTGTAGAGCGAATCCTCGTCAAATTCAAAATTCCGATCCATCTGCTCATGCTCCACCATGGTAAGGAACACCACGGCAATATCCGCCTCCTCGGCCGCTTCGGCAGAAATATGTTCCGGATAGACCTTAACCTCAACCTGCTCGCCGGCAGCGGCCCGGATGGCGGCTTCATAGGTCACAAAGGCATCACCCGGTTCAAATCCGGCGGCACCACCGCCGGAGGCCGATGTCTCCACCGCGTTTTTCCCGAACAACGCGATGCGCCGGACCCGGCTGCGATCCAGCGGCAGCAACGAATTCCGGTTTTTCAGCAGTACCAGGCTTTCGCGCCCAATCTGCCGAGCCACTTCGGCATGCGCATCCCAGGTTGAGTGCAGCGATGGATCGGCATGCGGTTGATCAAGCAGTCCGAATTCGACACACGGCCGCAGAATACAGCGTACCCGCTCATCCAGATCCGCCTCCGTGATTTTCCCGGACTCCAGCACGGCAAGAACGTTTTCCTTTGTGAGGATTTCGGCATACGGCATCTCCAGATCCACGCCGGCAGTCAGCACCTTTTCCGGATCATAGATGGACCACCAGTCTGTCATCACCAATCCGTCAAATCCCCATTCGTTGCGCAGGATATCGGTGACCAGCCAACGGTTTTCCGCCGCCCAATCGCCATTCACCGGATTATACGCCGTCATCAGCGCCCCGCAGCCGGCCTCCTCGATGGCTGCCCGAAACGCGGGAAAATAGATTTCGCGCAGTGTGCGCTCATCGACGACGGAGTTGGCGGAACGCCGAAAATACTCGCAGTTGTTGGCGGCAAAATGCTTGACCGTCGCAATGACTCCGGCCTCCTGCACGCCCTTGATATACGGCACCACCAGCTGTGATGCCAGACAGGGATCTTCCCCCAGATATTCAAAATTCCGCCCGCCGTTCGGGACGCGGTAGATATTTACGCCCGGCCCCAGCAGAATCCGGAACCCGTCCGCCCGACACTCTTCGGCCACGGCACGTCCATAGGCATAGGCCAGTTCCCGATCAAACGAAGCCGCCAGCCCGATGGTGCTCGGGAAAAGCGTGGCGCCCTTCGTCAGCTTACTGCCCTGCGATGCATC
>JAFGVP010000115.1 GCA_016937945.1 Pontiellaceae bacterium
CGAAGGAGCATGTCAGCAAGCCGGTGATCGGTTTTATTGCCGGCCAGACGGCTCCGCCCGGCCGGCGGATGGGCCACGCCGGCGCTATTGTTTCCGGCGCGGATGAGTCGGCGGCGGCGAAAAAGAAGCTGATGGCGGAATGCGGTATCCGGGTGGTGGAATCGCCGGCGGATATTGGGCGAACGGTATTAGACGCTTTAAAAAAGTAAGCAACAGGAGGTTGTGTATGGCAGACAAGGCAACGCTGAGTTACGAAGGGTCGAGTATTGACCTCGATGTGGTGATCGGTTCCGAAAATGAGGTTGGAATCGATATTACCAGGCTGCGTGGTGCGACGGGCATGATCACGCTGGATCCGGGATATGCGAATACCGGGTCGTGTACATCCGATATCACCTTTATCGACGGAGAAAAGGGTATTCTGCGTTATCGGGGCTATCCCATTGAAGAGCTGGCGGAAAAGTCGTCCTTCATGGAGACGGCGTTTCTCGTGCTGTACGGGCATCTCCCCAATGAAAAGGAGTTGGCGGATTTTGAGAACGATATCAGCGAGGAGGCCTATCTTCACTATGGCATGAAATCGCACTTTGAGGGATTTCCCGATAATGCGCCGCCGATGGCGGTGCTGTCCGCGATGCTCAATATTCTGTCGTGCTACAACACGGAACTGCTGACCACGGCAACGGAAGGTCCCAAGTTTACCGAGCCGGCCGCCAAGATTATTTCCAAGGTGCGTGCTATTGCCGCGTGGGCCTACCGGACATCCATCGGGAAGCCGTTCATGCCGCCGCGTCCGGATCTGGGCTATAGCGGAAACTTCCTGCACATGATGTTTTCGCAGCAGTTTAAACTCTATGAGCCGCTGCCGGAAGTGGAGCGGGCGCTGGATCTTTTCCTGATCCTGCACGCGGACCATGAGCAGAACTGTTCGACGTCTACCGTACGCATGGTCGGCAGCTCGCACGCCAGCCTCTTCAGTGCGGTTTCGGCCGGCGTCGGCGCCTTGTGGGGGCCGCTGCATGGCGGCGCAAACTGCGAAGTGATCCGGATGCTGACCGGCATTCACGAACACGGCATCAAGCCGCGCGATTTCGTGGAAAAAGCCAAGGACAAGAATTCGCCGGAAAAGCTGATGGGTTTCGGACATCGGGTTTACAAGAGCTTCGATCCTCGGGCCAGGATCCTGAAGGGTCAGGTCGACGCGGTGCTCAAGGCGCTGAATATTTCCGACCCGTTGCTTGATATTGCCTATGAGCTCGAGGAGATGGCGCGGAGCGAAGATTATTTCATTGAACGCAATCTCTATCCGAACGTGGATTTCTACAGCGGAATCCTGCTACGGGCGATCGGCATTCCCGTGAACATGTTCACGGTGCTCTTCGCCATCGGCCGCATGCCGGGCTGGATCGCGAACTGGCGGGAGATGCATGAGCAGAGCCTGCGTATCAGCCGCCCGCGGCAGATCTATACGGGAGCAACCAAACGGTCGTATATTCCGCTGGGTGAGCGCTAGTCGCAAAGATGTTTATCCGAAAGGGCGGCCTTCTGGCCGCCCTTTATGTATTCAGGGGAAGGCGGCGCTCGAAGAGGGCTTTGGCATATCGATTTCCGACGAGATAGAGCAGGACCAGAATCAGCGGCAGTCCCGGCAGGTTGACGGTGATGATGTTTACCATGCCGATGCCGAAATAGCAGGTTACGGCCAGTCGATACGCGGACAGGCTGAAGCGGATGAGTCCGGCGGCCAATGCCAGATTAATGACGGCAAGTATAATCAGAGCTGTACGGTGTGACAGAGCGTAAGGCAAGGCGATGAGCGTAAGCGCCGCGATGACCAGATGGAGCATCGCTGATATGCGGATACCCCGTGCGGCGCGCCGGACTCGTTTCTCTTCGGTGGAGAGGTCTTTCTTTGGCGTCGTCTTATCAATGCCGCAAACCGGACATTGAATTGTATCGCTGTCCATCCTGTTCAGGCAGTGCCTGCAACGCACCATTCCAGCTTCTCCTTTCGACTCGGTTTCTGCTTATGACCTTAAACAAAAAGGCGAACGGGCCGTCAAGGGGGAAGACGGCCCGTTCTGTGGGGTGGGTGTTTCTAGGGGAAATTTTACAGTGCAGCAAGGGCTGCTTCGTAGTCCGGCTCCTGAGTGATTTCCGGCACCTGCTCGGAATAAATCACCTTGCCTTCTTCATCGAGCACGACGACGGCTCGGGAGAGCAGTCCAGCCAGCGGGCCATCCGAAATGGTTACTCCATATCCGCTGCCGAACTCAGGATTCCGGAATACAGAAACCGGAATCACTCCGCTCAGTCCCTCCGCGCCGCAGAATCGTCCGAGTGCAAAAGGAAGATCGACCGAAATACACAGTACAACAGCATCTTTGAGCGAGCTTGCTTCCTGATTGAAGCGACGAACCGATGTCGCGCAAACGCCCGTATCGATGCTCGGGAAAATGTTGAGGATCACTTTCTTGCCGGCGAGGTCGGCCAGTTTGCATTCAGAAAGATCTTCCTTCACTCCGCAGAAAGCCGGAGCCGCTGATCCGGTTGCGGGAAGTGTTCCCACGGTGCTGACCGGATTTCCTTTTAAAGTAATTGAAGCCATTGTTTCTCCTGTTGTTTACGGGATGGAAGGTATCGGGGATGGAGGAACAATACAATACAAAATTTGTACTATTTATTTTCGGTCAGAAAAGTGGCGATTTTACTCGGTTTTTTACGAGGCAAAAAAGTCGAGAACCAGCGCAATCAGACTCAGGATGCAGATAAACGCAAAGTTAAAGAGCTCCTTGGAGCGCGTGATGGAGCGAAGGATATATACCGTGGCCTCGCGGGTTACCGGATCCAGCCCGTCGGCCTCGGAAATCATTTTTTCCAGATTGTGCCTGCAGACAATCCGGCGCCGGCGCCGCGTGATCCAGTAGCGATAGCCGAAAAAGATGGTGTAGCTGAACATGGCAAAGCGCCAGACCCATACGGCGGCTTCCGGATTAACCCGGTTGAGCAGCATCAGCGAGCGTACCGCGATGCCTGCCGATAGGCCGATCCATAGAAAAAGGTGGATAACCCAGCGCGGCAGAACCTTGAATTCGTTGGTCATTTTTAAAATCTCTCCTGTTCGCGCGCATGGTAATGATTTGATCGCTGAAATCTACCGTTAAGCAAAAGATTCCTCGGAATCTATTGGGTTGACCCCGTTGGGCGGGAGGCTCTAACTTTGAGACCACGGGTTAAGCGCCGTTCAGGCGCATTTGGAGAGAACTATGAAAAAATTTCAAACTGCGGCCGTTGTCGTTCTTGCCGGTCTGCTGTCGGGGTGTGCGACATCATCCCGGGTTCAGCAGATGATTGACGCCGCAAATTCGGATCGCGATGCGCGGATCCAGTCGCATGAAGAATCTATTGGCGTGCTCCGCGAAACGGCGAAGGCCGGGCTGGAGACGAGTTCCGGGAATAGCGAGCAGCTTCGGGAGCTCGTCCGTCGCATGGATGAACTGATCCGGCAAATGGCGGTGGTTCAGGATCTGGCCAACGGCGCGAAGGTGATGAGTGCCGAAATCAATGTCAAGGTTTCCGGTCTTGAAGATCGTCTGATGGCGCATCAGGAAAAAACCGATGCCTCGATTGAGCGCATGACCGATATTGATAAGCTGTATGAAGAGGTGCTGATTCGTCAGTTTCAGGAAATTGCGTCCAGCGCCAATGCGGCTGCGGAGTCGCTCAGGAAGAACGGTTTTTCCGCGACGAATAATGTGCCGGTCATGCTGGATGAGCTGATTCAGATCGTGGCTCCCGACACATCGGCACCGACCAATACATCCGGGCCGGAATAGCAGCAGCGGCGGAGCATATCTGCGTTCGGCCCCGTTTTCAGAAAAGGTGATATTATGGAAGATCAAAAGCGTACGGCTCATATTGTGCGGCATACCAAGGAAACACAGATTGATCTGATGCTCAACATCGATGGTCAGGCGGAGTATGAAATTTCAACAGGTGTTCCCTTTTTTGATCACATGCTTGATCTGTTGGCGAAACACGCCTTGTTTGATCTGAAGATCAAGGCAACGGGCGATATTGATGTGGATTATCATCATCTGGTCGAAGACGTCGGCATTGTGCTGGGCGAGGCCCTTAATCAGGCTCTGGGCGATCGCAAGGGGATCAATCGTTACGGATTCTGGGTGCTCCCGATGGACGAAGCGCAGGCACAGGCGGATGTCTGCCTGGATCTCGGAGGCCGGCCGTTTTTCGTCTATAAGATGGAGCATGAGCAGAAATATATCCGCGATTTTGATGTGACGATTATCAAGCATTTCTGGCGCTCGTTCTGCGATTCCGCGAAGATGAACCTCCATATTGAACTGAAGTTCGGCGAAGACCTGCATCACTGTGTCGAGGCGATCTTCAAGGCCGCGGCCCGCGCGCTGCGGGTGGCCTGCGATTCTGATCCACGGGCACTCGACCTGATTCCTTCGAGCAAGGGGCGCATCGGCGCATAGCCTCATGGATTTCCTGTCGCAGTTTGCTCCGCTTGATCTTTTCTGGATCGGGCTGAGTCTGTTCCTTACCGGAATGGGAAAGGGCGGCTTCCCGGTGGGGGCGATCGCGCTTCCGGTTATGATTCTGGTGTGGCCGGCGCAATCCGAGGCCGCCCGGCAGGCGGTCGGTTTTATGCTTCCTATGCTGTGCCTGATGGATGCCGTGGCAATGCTGTTTTACTGGCGACACGTTCTGTGGGGCCGCCTTCTCTATCTTATTCCGGCGACATTGACCGGAGTTGCGCTCGCCAGTTTTATGTTTGTATCCGACCACGCCATGGTTGCGGTGTCGGACCGGATGATCAAGATCTGCATCGGCGTTCTGGGAATCCTTTTTGTGGTCTACTTTGCTGTCAAAAAATGGCTGCTGCGTCATATTCATGCCTCCGAGCCCAACTGGACGAAGGGGCACATATTCGGATTTACTGCCGGGATGACCTCGACGCTGGCGCACGCCGCCGGTCCGGTCATGCAGATGTACCTGCTTCCCCAGCAGCTTGAAAAAAGACTCTTTGCTGCGACCAGCTGTGCTTTTTTCTGGATGCTGAACCTCGTGAAGCTGATTCCGTTTTTCATGATGGGCCGCATTCAGCCGGACAATCTGAAACTCGGCGCCGTTCTTCTGCCGGTGATTCCGCTCGGGGTAGCCTGCGGCTGGTGGCTGACGCGCCGGACCGAGCAGCGGCATTACAGTCTGCTGATTTATGCCGTATTGCTGGTCACCTCGGTCTCGCTTATCGTCAAAGCGCTTTAGAATGGCTTCGGGCAATTGATTGGATGTTTTTCGTGTTATTTCGGGATATCCCGGATTAGAGTGCCTGCCTTGATTTTACGGGATAAAAGAATGATTGGGATTATTGATTACGGAATGGGAAATCTCGGCAGCGTGACCAACGCGTTTCGGTTTCTGGGGCTGGATGCAAAAATTATTGTGCGCAAAGAGGAGATGGAGCAGTGCAAGGCGGTATTGCTTCCGGGCGTGGGCGCCTTTGGCGACTGCATGAGCCATCTTGAGGAACATGATTTTGTGGACGCGATCCGCTGTTGGGTTCAGGCCGGAAAACCGATGATGGGGATCTGTCTGGGTTTACAGGCGCTGTTCGGGTCGAGTGAAGAGGCACCGGGCGTTGTCGGGCTGAATATTCTTCCGGGCACGGTAAAGCGCTTTGATCTGCCGCGCGAGCTGAAGGTTCCGCAGATCGGATGGAATCGGGTCCGGCAGGCGCGACCGGATTGTCCGATGTTCCAGAATATCGAAGACAGCTCCTTTTTCTATCTGGTCCACTCCTACTATGTGAGTCCGGAAGACATGAGTGTGGCCGCGGGCTGCACGGAGTATGGAATCGAATATTGTTCCTGTGTCTGGAAGGACAATGTGTTCGCGACGCAGTTCCACCCGGAAAAATCGCAGGCTGCCGGACTACAGATGCTTCGGAACTTCAATGCGTGGGCAACAACTGTTTAAGAACGACGGAAGAAATTCCCTGATTTGAATGTGTTTAATCGTGTGGAAGTGATAACTTCTTTGATTGTCAGGGATTATAGATATGAGTCTGAAGAATAAAATCCTGTTGATTCTCTTGGTGGCAGCCGTTGCCGCTGCTGTTTTTGCGGGCGGTTTTCTGCTTGTCCTGCTCAACATGATCGGGCCCGTAGAAGTCGAGGTCTCCGACTATCCGGTTGTTTTGTCGCTTGCCGTTACCGTTTATCTGGTTTGCGGTCTCCTGCCCCTGGTGCTTCTCAATCGGCTGCTGAACAAGCATGTGATCATGCCGGTAATCGAGCGTGAACTGCTTGAAAATGAAAAGACCATGCTGGCCCGGCAGTTGCATCATTCCCAGAAAATGGAGGCGGTTGGTCAGCTAGCGGGAAGTATCGCACACGACTTCAACAATTTACTGACCATTATCGATGGCTACTCGAGCCTTATTATTGCCAATCCGAGATCCGGCGATACGGAAAGGCATGCACATGAGGTGGTTGAAGCGGCGCGCAAAGCCTCGATTATTACCCGGAAGCTGCTGAGTTTCAGCCAAAAGGACGAGAATGAGCCGATTCTGCTGGATCTGAATACGACGTTGCAGGATACGCAGAAAATGCTGTCGCGTTTGATCGGCGACAAGGTGACCCTTGTTACCAAGGAATATCGCGAGCCGATCTATGCGCTGGCTGACCCGGTGCAGATCGGGCAGGTTCTGATGAATCTCGCTGTTAACGCCCGCGACGCCATGCCGAACGGCGGTCGTATTTCAATCAAGATTGACTGCCGGGATGTTCAGGATGGTGAGTTGAACAAGCCTCCGAAAATTGCCGCCGGCCGTTTTGTTGAAATTGCGGTTCATGATACAGGCGTCGGGATTGATGCCGAGATACTGCCTCGAATTTTTGAGGCGTTCTTTACGACAAAGCAGGAGGGCAAGGGTGCGGGGCTGGGGCTCTCGATTGTCAAAGGGATCATGAAGGAAAACAAGGGCTTCATCACGGTCCAGAGCAAGGTTGGATCGGGAACTACTTTTTTCCTCTATCTGCCTGTTGTTGAGCTCGCTGACCGTCAGTCCGATGATGCGGAACAACCGGCCGAGTCCTCAAAAAAGGAAGAGACCTCGGTTGATCGGCAGAATGTTGGGGAAGCTGATCAGGATGAGCCCGGCGCAACGATCCTGCTTGCGGAAGATGATCCCATGATCCGAAGCCTGGTGGCTCAGACGCTTGAAAGTTTCGGGCTTAACGTACTGGTGGCCGAGGACGGTTGGGAAGGAATCAAGATTGCCCGGAATTATAAAGGCACTATCCATCTGCTTTTCACGGATGTCGTGATGCCCGGCCTAGGCGGCGCTGAGTTGGCTGTGGCCATGAACGAGCTGTATCCGGGCATCAAGGTACTCTTTATGTCGGGTTATTCTCGGTCGCAGTTGGTTGAAGAGGGGATTTCCGCAGACGCTCTGCTTTTGGAAAAACCATTTACTCCGGAGCGGGTGCTGACCATGGTGCGTCGGGCGCTTGGCGAATAAATCGCGCCGGCCCGATCAGTTTGCCGATTCTATGACCAGTCTGAGTTCCCGAATCATATTCAGGTCGTTTTCATATTGTGATCCTGCAACGGTCAGGTAGTTGCCGGTCATCAGTCCGTTTGCGCCGGCGGCAAACAGTTCCTTTTGTCGATCTCCAAGCACGTGGGACCTTCCCCCGCAAATCCGCAACGTTTTCTTGGGGAGAAGGTAGCGATAAACGGCGATGATTCTCAGCGCCTCTGACGCCTGCATCGGCGGTACCGCTTCCAGGGGGGTTCCTTCGTGCGAATAAAGAAAGTTAACGGGGACGCTGTCGATTCCAAGTTCGCGCAGAGTGATTGCGAGGTCAATTCGGTCCTGCCAGCTTTCGCCGAGCCCGAAGAGCCCGCCGGAACACACCTGCATTCCGGCTGCCAGAGCGGCCTTGACCGTATCCAGTCGTTGTTCCCATTTCTGTGTGGAGCAGACGGTTGGATAGTAGTTGGCAGATGCCTCCAGATTATGATGAAAACGGCCTATTCCTGATGCCTTGAGACGAGATAGTTCTTCTGCGGTCAGACGGCCCAGCGATGCGCACACCGCGGGATCTTCGCCGTTCCCAATATCGCGAACGACATCTTCGAGGCGGGTCAGCTCCTGTTCGGAAAGTTTGCCTCCGCTGGTCACCACTCCGCATTTACGCTTGCTGTCGGCAATGGTTTCCTGAATTCGCGATTTCAGCTCTGGATTTTCAAGAAAAGGGTAGGATTCAATCTGAGTCGAGTGATGACCGCTCTGCGAGCAGAAGCTGCAGTCCATATCACATTTTCCGCTTTTGGCATTGATGATGGAGCAAAGCTGAATGCGGTTTCCGAAATGTGCTTCCCGGATCTGTGTGGCGCCGGAAAAAAGCTCCTTTTCCGGCAATTCAATAAGTTGTTTCGCCTCATCGGGAGAGCACCCGGATCCTGCAACTGCACGTTGTATAATTTGTTTAATCATGACTTTTCCTCGCGAGGCGACAGAGGGTACGTAAGTTTTCCGTTATGTGAAGCCTATTTTTCGGGGTCCTGAATGAGCGAGGAGGAATTTAGTGCGGGACCGGGCCTGCAGAGGGGATCACGATCGTAATGGTTGTGCCGCCGCTGCTGGTCTCAATATCGATGCGACCGTTGTGGTCGATAACCGCGCGCTTGGCAATCGGAAGGCCAAGGCCCATGCCGCGCGCTTTGGTTGTGCTGAACGGCGAGAAGACCTTGTCCCGCAATGACGGTTCAATCCCGGATCCGTTGTCCGTGACCATGACATACAGCAATCCGCCGCTATCCAGATTCGAGCGTCCTTTAACAGAGACGTTAAGGCGGGAGCCCGGTTTGTTGCCCAGGTTTTCAGCGGAGTTTCTCAGCAGATGATAGATGCACTCTTCGAGCGACGCAGCATCTCCATTCACCTCCAGATCGCTTTCATCAGATGAAAGGTGAATTTTCAGGTTTTCATGTTCAAACTCAGACTGGATGCGTGTGACGGCAAATTCAATCGGCTTCCGGATATCAATCGGCAGGAAAATGGGTTTCGGCGGGTTGGCGAATTCATTGATCTTATCAATAATGTGGTTGAGCTGATCGACTTCGGCCGTGACCTGCTGG
This sequence comes from Pontiellaceae bacterium, assembly GCA_016937945.1. GTDB lineage: Bacteria > Verrucomicrobiota > Kiritimatiellia > Kiritimatiellales > Pontiellaceae > Pontiella. The sequence goes on from JAFGVP010000115.1 coordinate 9,178, forward strand.
CTGAAGTCGGCCCGGAAGTCAGGATCTTCGTAACGTGCCGGAAGCAGTTGGGAGAAGGTTTTGATCGCGACCAGCGGGTTTCTGATTTCGTGGCTCATGCTGGAAGCGAGCTCGTTCCAGAATGCTGCGCGTTCAAGCTGCTCTTCCTTCTCCTGCAGGAGTTTTGCGCCGGTTACATCATGAAGCATCATCATGGCTCCAACGCATTTGCCGTCATCAAGTAGGCTTCTCGTTTCTGCGGACAGTGTTCTCTTGGTTCTAACATCAGTCCATTCGTGGGCCACTTTGATCTCTTCCTGAGCGATGGCCCGGTGTAGCATGTCTGCAATGCGGCTTCCCAGTTCTTCTGCACGCTGCCCGATGATATGCGTGTTTTCGGTGTCGAGAATGTGTCGTGCCGTGCTGTTAAACCAACGAATCATAGCATTCTCATCGCACGCGATAATGCCGAACGGAATCGAGTGGAGGAGCGTTTCGGCCAACGCCTTTTGAAGCGCAGTTTCCTCATATTGCAGTGCCTTTTCAAGCGTGGTCGAAATATGGTCGGCCAGTGCGGTCATATCTTCCAGATCGGCTACGTCAAACGGAATTCCGGTCGAGCGTTGCCCAACAAATATCCAGCCTTTAATGGTACCCGTGGCATACAGAGGAATAATGATTTCCGCCCCAAGGGAATCGAGCATGCGCTTGAGCATGGCACGGTCTTCCGGATCCGGAATATTCTTCAGCGTGGATCGGGATACCAGATGCGTGTTCATCTCCATCCATCGGATAAACGGGTCGTTCGACGGGAATTGCAGTTTTTCCGTGGTCGAAAGGCATCGCGTTCCCGCCCGGTATACATATGCTGATTCTGCATCCGGCCGCATAAAGATGCCGGCCCGCGAAACCCGGGCGGTCGCAACCAGTCCGTCAACAACGCTCTCGAACAGCATCTCGAGATTGTCCACGTTGCGCTGTGCTTTGGAAAAATTCTGCAACGGAGCGGAAAACAGTGTGCGGGGTTCGGGCCGTGTTTCAGATTGTCGTGCCGATAGGGTGGCGAGTTCCTGCGTGAGCAACCGGTTTTTAATCCGCAGGTTTAGGCTTTCAGCCGCCTGTTCAATCAGACTTCTTAAATCGCGTCCGTCGGGGTCGGAGGGAATGGTCGCATAAAGTCCAAGGGTTTCCGCAATCAGCATGGGGTCGGAACGTTCACTCCCGATTGCAATCACTATGCTGAGAGGAAATTCCTGTCGAATCTGCGATACCATCTCCAGACAATTAGGGGCCCGGAGGTCGGCCAGCAGGATGGTATCTCCCATCTGGATAAAACGCTGTTCAAGATCCGCCTGTGCGTCAACCGGTTGAAGCGCGATAACACGGGAAGACATGCGGACGAAACGGATCGAAAGATCTTCATCTCTACTGTAGAGGATGCCGGTTGGAATTGTTTTCACAGGGCCTCCTCATCAAGCAAGGGGATATAGAGGTAGAAGGTTGTACCTTTTCCGATATCGCTTTCCACCTCAATCACACCGTGATGTTCGGAAATGATACCATGCGCAACAGAAAGTCCCATGCCGGTCCCTTCACTCTTGCTGGTAAAAAACGGATCGAAAATTTTCTGAAGGCTTTCCTCTTTAATGCCCTGTCCCGTGTCACTGATCTGAATGCGAATACAGTTCTTTTTGACAGGTTTCCCGGTTCCTCCGCCATTTGCAAAGTGGTAAATGCAGTTGGACGTTCCAATGGTGATTGTTCCGTTCTTCCCGATCGCCTCGACCGCATTGAGGGTCAGGTTGATGAGCGCCTGCGATAACAGTTTTGCATCGCCCATAATGTTATCCGTAGAGGCCGTAAGTTGGTCTTTTACGATAATATTGTGTTGAGACATCTGCTCGTGCGTGAGTTTTAGGATCTGCTGAAGAGTCGGGTGCAGGTTCATGGGAACGAGATGCGGCTTTGTAGGCTTTGAGAAACTGAGGAGCTGATTTACGATTCCGTCAATGCGTTCTACTTCGTGGGCAACGAGCGAAGAAAAATCCTGTCGGAAGTCCTCATCGGAAAAGCGGTGGGGGAGCAGCTGGGTGAAGGTCTTGATGGTCACCAGCGGGTTTTTGATCTCGTGCGCCATCCCGGCAGCAAGCGTTCCGACGCTGGATAGCTGATCTGCCCGTCGAACCTGAGCCTCAAGGGTTTTGAGTTCGGTCATATCTGTGAACACCATGAGGGCTCCCATGGGTTTCTGGTCATGTCCGTGCAGGAAGGTTGTGCCCATTCGTATATTCAAGCTCTCTTTTTCGTCTTCCTGTTCAAACAATCTGGCGTCAAGATTGCGTTCTCCATGCTCCAGTTGCAAGGCGTGGTCCAGCGCCCTGCGGATCGGTGCGGGTAGCACATCAATACTCTGGAACATCGCGTCTGATTCATGGATTCCTGTTATCCGCTGAGCTTCATGATTGAAAAGCGTTATGATTCTCGCAGTGTTGGCCAGAATAACACCGCTCACCAACTGATCCAACATGATCTCATTTCGGATCTTACTATCCTGCATTTCAGTGTACAATTGTGCATTTTCCAATGCTACCGCAAACTGATTACAAAGTATCTGCAGTGCATCCTGTTCCGTCTTATCGTAAATCCGGCCTCCTGCTCGGGAACCAAATGCTACTAGTCCGGTAAGTTCTGATTTGGAAAAGATCCCGATTAATATGCTGATGTGATTTTCTTCGAGAAACTCATATGCGGCACGGATTGTTTTATTCGGTCTGCTTCTGAAGAGGCTGTCCTTGCAGATGGGATCCTTCGTGCTCAGAATCAACTCAATAACTTTGTGTGATGTGTTTATTGTCGGTAATGAGTGTAGCGATGAATTTGAGAAGGATAGATTAAATACAGCTTCTGTTCGCGTATAGAACGATATTGCTTCCGTTCCAAGAGATGTAGATAAAAGGTCTGAAAAGCTGGCTTCGAGCGTGGTTTGGGTTCTTACGGTTTGAAATATTTCACCGGCTCTTTTCATTGTGCCAGCTATATCCATTGTTCGTGCCGAGATGAGTCGGGCACTCATTTTTTGAAGTCGACCATGGACCGGAGCCATCGTGAACGCAACGGACAGAGTTGCAATTAATTGGGCTATAATTTCGCTGTTGAATCCTATTTTTTTTTGAATAATTAAAGCCAGTTGCCACACCAGTACATAGAGGGCAATCAAGTATGCCATCAACAGCACTTGAGCTGTGAAGCGACGCAGAATTGTCGCTATTCCAAGAATGCGTTTGGTTGCAATTCCATATGCAATAATGAGAGTCAGTGCAAGAATGCTGGTTGCGTTCGCCATCGGCACGGTTTGAGATGATCCTGTGAAGAGAGTAACCAGTAGGCCGCATAGTGTTCCGAGCACAAGCGCCATGGAGTAACCTGTGGTAATAAACTCCAGTTCAATTCGGGGGAATCCTGTCAGCCTTTTTCTGTCACTGATAAAAGTAATCAGCAGAGATGTCACCATTCCCACAAAAACGGTTGTAAATATAAAAAACGCCCATCCATAATCCGGTTCAGCGATTGGAGCATCTCCAGAGCTTCCCGGGGCGAGGTTTACACCGCTGATGAAATATGGGGAAAAACAGATCAAAGACGTAGCGAGGCATAATACCAGCAGTTTCCTTGCTCTGAATAAACAACTTGTCCAGCTATCGCTCGGGTGGAGAATTGATAACCTAAGCAAATGGCAAGACGCCGGAATGAATATGGCAACGGCCGTTGCCAGCTGTACAAAAATCTTGGCGGTAAAAATACTCGCTGTATGAAGAATGATCCAATTTGAGCCCAGCCACAGTGCGATTATAAAAGAAAGAATCAGATAGAGTTGGTTGGCGGTTCTTTTGTGGTTAGTTGCAAATACAGCCAGTCCTAGTGCAATGTTAATGACGAATACCGCAATAAAATATATTTCAAACGGGGTCATAAGGGGAGAATTTGCTTCATAACGAGACTGCTGTTCACCCTGCCAATTCCATGAGAATTCACGAGAGCACTTGTTATAGACTGGTGTCGAGGTTGGGCTGCTACATAGTCAAGATCGCATTGGGGGTCTGCTCTCTTGTAATTAGCTGTGGGGGGTATTGTTTGCTCTTTGAGAATGATCGCTGTCGAGCCAACCTGCATCGCACCTCCAGCTGCTAGGGGATTCCCTGTTGAGCCCTTTATGGAGCTAATAGGAATATGGTATGCCCGATTTCCAAAAACCTCTTTGATCATATTTGTTTCTGTTAGATCAATTTCCTGATCGCTGGGAGCATGTGCTGAAATAAAGTCAATACCTGAGGGTGCCTGGCATGAGTTTGACAGTGCTTGCTGCATGCTTATGCCGAGGCCGCTTCCTGCGATCGGGGATGGGTCACTTGCGGATCCGAAGCCGATAATTTCTGCATAAGGTTGTGCTCCTCTGGAAAGAGCCGTCTCAAGATTTTCCAGAACTACGACACATGAACCTTCAGCCAAGACTCCTTGGGATCTGTTCAGGTCAAATGGTTTGCTTGCTGTTCCCGGAGAGTCATTGTCTGTACAAAGCATGCGTGCTGCGCAAAAGCCGGAGACCAAAGACGTTTCAATCGGGGCATCCGAACCTCCCGCCAGAGCTACATCCGTTTTTCCAGTTCTTATATCGTTGTATGCCTTGGCAATTGCATCTACTCCCCCGACGCAACTGTTTGATAGAACATTTATAGTACAGGGAATGCCCATGAGTTCTGCAACAGTACTGGCAGATGCAATATGGATACATCCTATGACCGTTGGAAGCATGTATTGGTTGCCTTTTGCAACTATTCTTCGGATTTCTGATTCAATAAAATCGAAACCAGACATACTTATACCCAGCACCAGAGACAGAGGGGCATTCTGGGTAATCTTATTGAGGTTCAAAGATGCGTCATTGATTGACTGCCATGCTGCGGCCACTGCAAGTTGTGTGTTTCTTGATAGTCTTTTTGCCTTGATTTTATAGGGAGTATAATCGTTCACATCAAAGTCTCCGACTTCTCCTGCGATTTGACTCGATAAATTGTCAGTATTGCAGCGAGTAATCGGTCCAATGCCTGATTCACCGTTTAAAAGAGATTGCCAGAAGGCCTCTTTGCCAATGCCGTTAGCGGCAAGCACACCGATACCGGTGATTACAACTCTGTTTCTTCCAATCACGTCTGATGATCCCCTGAACCTGTTCGCAAATGGCGGTTTATGTGATTAGCTCGTATCTCATTACTGATATATTCAGCCACATGCTATTTTGTGCGCATTCAATATCAATATGTTGTATGTTTCAAGAGTTAATATACAACCTGTGGAAAGAAACTGAGTGACAAGTGGTATGCCTGTTGCTAAAAATGAGCCATTTAAATTCCGGAAACAGTCATCACATAGGGGGATCGTTCATGAAAGTTCAAAGATTCAGTTACTTTTTAGGCATGACGGGGCTTGCGGTATTTTGCGTAGGAGGTGTTTTGGCGGATGGATATAGAAATCCTCCGCCAACGGCTGCCGGCATCGCAAAATCGGGAGTTAACAGTTCCTTTGTTGATGATGCTTCCGCGATTTCCTATAACCCCGCAAATCTGGCCATGCAGACGAATGCATCATTTGTGGCTTCACTGACTTTGGCGCGTACCCAAAACAGTTATCATCCGGCCCCGATCTTTAATTTTGAGTCAGATGGCAACTGGAATGCGCTGCCGAATATTTATTTCTCCCAGCCAATTGGAGATTCCGGCGTTACATGGGGGGTAGGGGTGATGAGCCCTTATGGGCAGGGTATTTCGTGGAATCAGAGTGACATGTCGGTGCTGATAGCGGGGCCGGCTCCCGTGCCCTACGAGGCATCGGTCATGCTGGTGGAGATTAACCCGACCATTGCGTTCAGCGTGGCAGATAATCTTTATCTTGGTGTTGGCGCAGACCTGATTTATTCAGAGCTGGAATTGAATGCCCTTTTTCCGACGGGACTTGCTATTCCGCCGTATCTGGATGCTTCCGGCGATGGTGATGGATGGGGATTCGGTGGAAATCTCGGACTTACCTGGCTTCCTTCTGAAAACCAGCGGGTCACTCTGACCTATCGAAGTCAGGTCGATGTTGATTATGAGGGCGATTTTTCTCTCGGCGGTAATTTCGAGACCTCAATCACGTATCCCAACTCTTTTGGGTTCGGCTACGGGGTTGAACTTACGGACAATTTCCGTGTTGAGGCCTTGGTCGAATGGCTTGAATGGTCGGTGAATGATATTCAGACGCTTTCGATCGGGGGGGTGCCGAATCCGCAGAGCAACAATTGGGAAGATACATTTACATTTGGTGTCGGTGCCGATCTTCAGGTGGATGAGCATTGGGTTATTCGCGGGGGATATGCGTTTATTGAATCGCCCATTCCGGATAGCACCCTCAACTATCTGCTACCGGATGCTGACCGTCATGCAGTAAGTTTCGGCGCCGGATATTCCACTGGCGGGCATTCCATAGATCTTGCGTATACGATGAGCCTGTATGCTGATCGGAATAATACGGCTACGGGCTCATATGATATTGATTCCGATTTGCTTGGTATGACATACTCTTTCTCTTTTTAGTGGAGGCAGGAACCGTGGAACCGACAACGCTGCAAGGAAAGATTCTGGTTATTGATGATGAGCGGGGGCCGCGCGAAAGCCTGCGGATGGTGCTCAAGTACGACTATGAAATCTTTCTTGCGGATCGCGTCGATGGCGGCGTCAAGCTGTTGCAGGAGCAGGAACCGGATCTCGTGATCATGGATATCCGCATGCCAGAAAAGAGCGGAATTGAAGGGCTTCAGGAAATCCGGGCGATTGATCCGCATGTATCCATCGTCATGCTCACAGGATACGGCGATCTCGAGACGGCGCAGCAGGCGATCCGCTATGGAGCCACTGATTATCTCCAAAAGCCGTTTGATGCGATGGATATCCAGAACATTGTCAAAAAATATGTCGATCGCAGCCGTCTGACCTGCCGGAAACGTCAGGCTCAGGAAGAGCTCCAGAAAATGACTCAATCGCTGAGCCGTGAAGTCGGAAAGACCAATAAACTCACGTCACTCGGTGCGGCATCTTCCGAGCTGGTGCATGACCTGCGCAATCCGCTGACCATTATTCGGGGTTATCTGGACCTGCTGAATTATGAATTGAAAGAGAAGCAGGATTCATCCTCTTCCGAAATGAATGAGTATCTGGATCAGATTGAGCGCAATGTTGAACGATGTGCTGATCTCGTGGAATCCTGGCGGGCGCTCGGTCGATTTGATTTCTCAAAGCTGCAGCGCCTTAACCTTCCCAAACTGCTGAATGACTGTTTCCGTGATGCCGCCGCCCATTCCGATATCTCATTCTCTCTACAGGTGGAAGGGATTGAAGAGCAGTATGAAATGTTGGGTGAGCGCCTGCAGGTTAAGCGCGCTTTCCAGAATCTTATCGATAACGCGGTCTCGGCAATTGCCCGAGAGCCGGACCCGAGTATTTCAGTGCACTTTTCAATTAACCATTCGGATATCACTGTAAAGCTGAAGGATAATGGATGCGGGGTGGACACCCAGAAGCTCCGCTGGATCTTTGAGCCGTTTGATAATACGGCAACGATCGAAAAAGGCGCCGGACTTGGTTTGTTCATAACCAAGAAGGTGTTGGAAGAGCACCGAGGGTCGATGGAGTTTGAAAGCCGTCTTGGAATGGGCACAACCGTGATGGTGAGGGTTCCTCAGGCGCACACGGCGCTCGGTTACTATTCCAGTCCGGAATCCATGATACAGGCTTGACTGTTCGATGGCCACGACGTCTTCCCTGCAAAATGCCATTGACTCCTGGAAGAGGGTTTTAGGAGATCTGTCAGTTCTTCACGAAGATGATGAGATTTCAACCTATTCGCAAAGCACCTGCGGCTCATCCCGTTCGGTCGGAGCCGTTTTATTTCCGGAATCCCTGAGTGCAGTTCAGCAGCTTGTTGCCGTGGCCAATGAATATGCCGTTCCGCTCTATCCGATCAGTTGCGGAAAACAGTGGGGGATGGGCTCGCGCCTGCCGGTCAGCGATGGGGCGGCCATTGTTGATCTTTCGCGGATGAACCGGATTATCGAGGTCAATGCCCGGTATCACTATGCCGTAGTTGAACCCGGCGTCACTCAGCAACAGCTCCTTGACCATATTCAGGAACATGACCTTCCTTTGATGCTGAATGTGACGGGATCAACGTCGGACACCAGCCTGATCGGTAATGCGATGGATCGTGGCGTCGGATATTTTGATTCCCGGGCGCACGGAATTTCCAATATGGAGGTGGTACTCGGGAACGGGGACACCATTCAGACCGGCTTCGGTCATTATCCGAACGCACAAACAAAGAATCTCTATCATCATGGCGTCGGTCCCTCGCTGGATGGATTGTTCCCGCAGGGCAACTATGGAATCGTCACTTCCGCCTGCATCGACCTGATGCCCCGGCCGGATGACCACATGGCGGCTATTATCAAGATCGACGACGAGGCAAAGCTTCCTTTGCTGATCGATGCGCTGGTGTCGTTGCGTTCCCGTGGTATTTTTACAACCGTCGCGCATGTTGGAAACCGGGAGCGATCCTACATCACATTGGCTCCGTTGCTTTACGAGCAACTGGTTGAGTCCGGCGCGCCGCCCGGGGAAGCAACGCGGAACCGGGCCGTCGAGATGCTAGAGGACGGCGGTTTCGGTCCATGGAGTGCGGCCATCGGAATTCTGGGCACCAAAGAGCAGTTGAAAATGGCGAAGCGGGAAATTAAGCGGGCTGTCGGCCGTTTTGCAAAAACCATGTTCCTGACCGATTCGCTGATTGCAAACGCCAAGGCCATTGCGGAAAAGCTCACGTTTATACCTTTTGTCCGTGAGCAGCTGATGAAACTGCGGGCGGTGGAGCCGGTTTATGGATTTACCGCCGGCCAGGCGACGGATCAATCGTTGAAGGCTGTTTACTGGGCTGCCGGTGACTTTGATCGGTTGAATGAGCCGAATCCGGACCATTCCGATAGCGGAGTGATGTTCTGCCTTCCTATACTCCCGGCCTGCGGCGCCGACATTCTGCATGTGGTGCAGGACACCCATGACACTTTCGCACGCCATGGGTTTGAAGCGGCAATAACAGTTAATCTGATGAATGCGAAGTGCATGGAAGGCGTCGTTAGTCTGGCCTTTGACCGGCGCAATGCCGAACAGGCCGAGCAGGCTCAAAAGTGTATCCATGAAATGGAATCCCGCTACATGGAGCAGGGTTATCCGCCGTATCGGGTCGGCATCAACTCGATGCATCACGTCGTATCGGAAGAAGACCCTTTCTGGATAACTGCGCGCCGGATCAAGCAGGCGCTTGATCCCAATGGAATCATCGCGCCCGGTCGGTATAATCTTTCCTGAAAAACATTCGGTGCCTTGCGCCGGATTTACTGAATAGCGCCGCACTTCTCTTTCTTGTTTTTGTATTATGGAATTTCAGGAAATATGAGTTCCCTGTTGAATATTATTCGTTCTCTGTTAGCATCTTCGAACGTGTAAGTGCTTGGGGGTGTGGGGTGACGGGGAAAGAGATCATCTGTATTGTTTCCGCCTATCTGCTGGGCGGCATCTGTTCTGGATATTATCTTGTGCGCATTAAGTGCCGGCAGGATATCCGGGAGCAGGGCAGCGGCGGCGTCGGAGCCCGTAACGTCGGGCGAATTCTTGGTCGTTCCGGTTTCATCATTACGCTGCTCGGCGATTCCCTCAAAGGCGTGGCGGCAGTTTCGCTGGCCCGCTGGTTCGTGGTGTCGGAAACCGCATTGGCGCTGGTCCTGTTTGCCGTCATTGCCGGGCACATCTGGCCGGCTGTTCTTGGATTTCGGGGCGGACGGGGAATTGCAACGGCCATCGGAGGACTTCTGACCTTTGATCCGTTGCTGGCGCTGCTGCTCGCCGGGCTCACCGGGGTAATGATGATCTTCCGGCGCGGATTCATCCTGAGCGGTCTGGCCGCCTTTCTTCTTTTGCCGTGTGCGGCGCTGGTACTGGGCGCGACGGTTGAACGATTTGTAATTCTGTGTGCAAGCTCACTTATCATACTTTTTGCGCACCGCGAACGGATTCGCTGCGCGTTTGCATCATCACTTCCAGCCAGGGAGGCATAATCATGGCATCGCTGAACGACTTTGTTTTTAAGGTGGCCGAGCTTCCCTGGGAGATCGATGCCGTACACGCACTCAACTATAAAACCTTCGTGGAGGAAATTCCCCAGCACGCACCGAACCGTGACCGGATGCTGGCGGATAAATTCCATGAGGAGAATACCTACATTGTCTGTGTTCATGAGGAACAGCGAGTGCTTGCAGGCATGATTGCCTTTCGGGATTCGCGCCCCTTCTCGCTGGATCATAAGCTGGAAAATCTGGATATCTATCTGCCGCAAGGCCGGTCGCTGTGCGAGATCCGGCTACTGGCCGTTGAAGAGGAGTTTCGCTATACCCGGATTACGCAGGGCCTGATTGCCCAGCTGGTTCAGCATGCGATTGATTGCGGCCACGATCTTGCGGTGATTTCCGGAACGGTCCGGCAAATCAAGCTCTACACCTATCTTGGATTTGTTCCATTCGGTCCGCTGGTCGGTTCCGAGGATGCCCAGTATCAGCCGATGTATTTAACGCTGGAGGCCTATCAGGACCTGAAGAGCCGGTCGCGCTCTTTTGCACGGCCGATGCAGGAGCTGTCCAATGACGACACTGTTCTATTTAACTTTCTGCCCGGTCCGGTTGAGTGCTGCAAGCAGGTTGGCGAGGTCTATCGCAACAAGCCCTGTTCGCATCGGGAACAGAGTTTCGTGGACGACTTCCAATCGGTCCGGCGCCAGCTTTGCAGTTTAGTGAATGCGGCTCAGGTGGAGATCATGATGGGGCCTGGGACCTCCGCTAATGATGCCGTCGCGGCCCAGTTGACCCTGCTTTGCCGGACAGGGCTGGTGTTGGTTAGCGGCGAATTCGGCCGGCGTCTGGTTCGGAACGCCAACGGGGCCCGACTCTATTTCCATACCCTTGAGGTTCCGGAAGGACAGGTGTTTGATCGCTCCCAGATTGAAGAGATCCTGAAGGAACATCCGGACATCGGATGGATGTGGGCGACCCATTGTGAAACATCGACCGGTGTCCTTAATGACATGGATATGTATAAATCGGTCTGCCGCGAATATGACGTGCATCTCTGCATGGACTGCATCAGCTCAATCGGAACCGTGCCGGTCGATCTTTCCGGCGTCTATCTTGCATCGGGGACGAGTGGCAAGGGGCTGGCATCCATCACCGGGCTCGCGCTGGTATTTCATCACCATAACCTGCGCTCCGCTCCGGATGATATCCCCTGTTTTCTAGACCTTGGGCGGTACCAGGCATGTGACGGGATTCCATTCACCATTCAGTCCAATCTGGTCTATGCGCTGCTGGCGGCGTTGCAAACGCATGACTGGGAAAAACGGTTTGCGGATATTCGCGGCTGGTCACGGTCGGTCCGGCGCAAGCTTGCCGAAATTGATGCGCCGATTCTTGCGCCGGATGCCTATGCGATGCCTTCGGTGATTACGATCGCACTTCCGCCGGAGTGTACGTCGGAGCGGATCGGCGAGGCCCTGCAGCGGCACGGCGTACTGATCAGCTATCGCAGCGACTATCTACTGAAACGGAACTGGATTCAGATCTGCATGATGGGCGCCGAGCATAAGCCGGTCGAAAAGCTGGTTCGCCTGCTGAAACGGGAGCTGCAGCAGGCGCTGCTGCAGCTTTGAGTTTCCTTAAACCGAAACGGGACGTTCCGCCACCCAGGCGCGCATGGCGTCCTTGGTCTTTTTCCACTCGGACGAATTGTTGCGCTCTTTGACAAATTCCCGGAAGAGGAAGAAGAAGCTCTGGCGGAAGGTTTCGAGCAGCACCATGCGCTCCTGGAATTTTCCCACGCGGTCAAAGGTTTCCGTCTGCGGCAGTTTCAGGCTGCGGAAGACAAACTCATCCGCATCAAAAGTGAATGCCCAGACCTCTTCGCCGCGAACAAACTGAACCTTGGCCTTGCTGAGTTTCTTCCCGCTGAGCAGGGCGGTGCGGGCTTCGGCGCTGAGCATCGGTTCGCCTTTGCGCAGGCTGATTTCGTGGGCACCTTTGCCCTCCATCACGAAAGTGAGCGGTCCTTCCACCATGAAAGCAATTTCTCCGACATCCGGCACGCTGGCCAGTCCGCCTCGCTTTTCGGAGCTGTACCAGAGCCACATCAGGAATTCACGTCCCGCGGTTCCATCCACCATGCCGTCTTCAAGCTCGCCGGAAAAACTGGTCGGGGCCCAGGTCTGGACATCGACGCTTTCGGTTTTCATGGCCATGGCCTGCGGGTCGGCGGCC